>JAFWGH010000184.1 GCA_017512465.1 Clostridia bacterium | reverse complement strand
TGTACCGGGACACCAACACTGTAATATACTGCGTGTGAAAACCGGTCTTTTCACTGATCTCCTTGTTCCGCTTTCCTTCCGCGCCCATCTCTAGCACCGCCAGCCGCTTATCGACATTTTTATCCCGGTTCTTTTCTCTGGCGGTCCTGATTTCTTGCGCTTCTTCGTTTGTAAATGTATACTCTTCATCCCGTGAATTGATCATTTGGATAGGTTTCCACCTCATCCGACCAATTCGCAAGCGAATTGCCCACCTTTTCCTTGCAGGAACGGCAACCCTTTTGGGCTGCGCCCATTTCCCCTAACAGGGGAATTTCCTCAAGGGGAAGGCTCTGACCTCTCCGTGACAAATCTCATTGATTAAGGCAACGCCGCGTGACTCACGGCATTTGCCCGGCTTTCCGCACTGAATCATGCGGTGTTGTCTTAAACTTTTATAACATTGCTTCATTTGGATCTGCCCGCTGACCGCACATTTTTCAATGTCGGGCAATATATATCCGGGTTTATTTTATAATAACAATTTATCTTTTTCGATAAAAGTCAACTTTTCATTTTCGCACCTTCGTAATAAAGAGCCAAGGCGTTACCGCGCCGGACAGGCAAGGTAACGCCGTCATAGAAATTGATTAGTTTTCAGCCAGCATCTTCTTCGCTCTTCCGAGATAGATAAGCTCGAGGAAATAGATAAACACGACAAACAATATTGACAAACCGGATAACCACTTAATAAGGTCATAACCTAAAGATGTTGTAATGGCGCCAAAGTTAACCAACAATGAAAGAATGAAAGAAATGATGTAGGAAACGATAATTGTGGTGAGAATCTCATGGCCAAATTTAACCATATCGGTTTTGTTGCATTTTTCAGACAGATTCATCAAACCGTTTACCAAATAAATAGCCACAAGCATGTTGAGTACATTGGATGTTGCCGAAAAAACCGTGCCAAGTCCGCCAAGAAAACCGGTCCTGCCGGCAAAGACAGATGCTACTACCGAAAAAACACTTCCGAATACGGTGCAAAGCACAGCCCTCTTAATACCAATCTCATCTTTCGCTGCCTGAAGAAAGCCGATAACGTTCATAATTCCGGCAATCAAAACTATAATACCGGAGATGATTAATATTGCGCCCGCAGTAACCAGTAAACTTTCGGCGTTTGCTTGAGCAGCTTCCTTGGATGAACCGATTAAACTCATAATCAAGCCTATTCCGCTGCCCAAAGCGGCAATCAAAGCAATAATTTCGGCGTTAAAGATTTTTTTGACGCCTTTTGCAGCATTTGGAAATTTCATGTTTTTCTCTCCTTAAAATTAAGTTATTATAATAAAACGTGAAACGTTTATTACCTAAAACAGATGAATATTTTTAGACGTTTACCGGTTGCCCGACGGTAATCGAACCCAAATAGCCTCTCGCTTGCTCTTTTTGGCTAATTCTACCGCATTTTCGTTGATTGGCGCTAGCCAAACTGCCTCAATTGCGGCACAATTATCACAAAAACTTCTAACCGAGAGGTGCTTGCAGTTTATATCTGCCTGGTTTTTGTTAAGACAAGGCAAAATGGTGAAAGAATACTGTCGTATTGTGAGGCATTTTAACGCAGTATTAACACAAAACAGGCGATAGAAACCTGTTTGGGTTCGACTCCCGTCGGGCTTTCCGGTCTTGTTTTCCGCTGTTTTACAAAACTACTAAGATTAATTCTATCATATATACGCCACAAGACAATAAGATGTGTCAGAATGAAACATCTTTTTTATAAAAGCACTTGAGTTCAGCACTTATAATTCCTATAATGAAATTATAATTATACAAGAGGTATATACATGAAGGACTCCTTTAGCGAAATCTTAAAAAGCTTCAGAACCGAAAAGAATTTATCCCAGCAGCAGCTTGCCGATATGCTGTTTGTGGAACGCACCACTATCGCGAACTGGGAATCAGGC
>JAFWGH010000183.1 GCA_017512465.1 Clostridia bacterium | reverse complement strand
GGAGGCTTGAAAGTGCGTATCTACGCTATTTTAAATACTTGCACTTAGATTGTATCAGAGCATAGCGGAACGGGTGCGGGTGTCCCGCCCACAACTTCAATCTCCACTCTTCACACTTCACACTCAAATAAGGATTTGCGGGCTCAAAAGAGCCCGACAAATCCTTATTTATGTATTCTCGGGCATTTGCTTATCTGCCGCATAGTCGCTGACAGGAAGCGCATCGCCGAGCAATTTTGTCACGCGGGCATAGGAATCCGAGAAATAGCTCTCCGAAGCATATGCACACGGTATCGGATGATTTTTTAGCGATAACATCGGCAGCACTTTATAATCATTTTTTACGCCGTCTTTATAATATGCATGGGTTAAAACCGGTAAATATTCCCCGGAGGTAATATCGACAGAGCCATCCTCATTTCTTTGAATGTTAATGGTTACAACGGCAGCTTGCTGGGTTTTTAAACCTTCCTTTGCAAGAACAATTTGGTCGCCGATAAAGTTGCCGAGTGCATAGGTGACATATCTATCCACGGTTTTCCCGTTTCTGCCGGTGCTCACCTTTTCCATAGGCTGCAGGCAGTGCGGGTGATTACCCATTAAGAAATCCACGCCGCCGTCAATGAGCTTTTTGGCGATTTGTCGCTGCGCATCACCCGGTTCATCCTGATACTCCACGCCCCAGTGAATACACGCAATGATAAATTCCGCGCCATTGTCTTTCAAAATGTTGACATCTTCTAAAATTTTATCGGCGGAAGATACATCATCCGAATTAAAGGTTTTGGTAATGAAGTCAATATGCTCTTCATCCATATAACTGCCGTTGGTAGAGTCTGTCCACGCCAGCACACCGACTTTAATGCCGTTAACATCCACGATATACGGCTTTTTGGTATCCGCGGCACTCTTGTAGGTGCCAAATTCCAACAAGCCTTCTTTTTTGATATTATCCACTGTGGCATAGGCACCGGTGGAACCATAGTCCCAAATATGGTTATTTGCCGTTACGATACCGGTGAAGCCGATATCCTTTAAGCAGGGAAGAATCTCATGCGGAATATTAAAGGTCGGGTAATATGCCAAATCCTTATCACCGCCGTAAATATCCACTGTGCCTTCTATATCGCACAGCGCCATATCGGCATCGATATACTCATCGATTTCCGAAAAATATTTATGAAAATCATATGTTCCGCCTGCCTTTGCAGCGCCCGGGACCGTATCGCCGGCAGTGGTTTGGTGCAAGAGCACATCGCCCGCCATTTGAATTTTCGCCGTAGCCGTTTGGCTCTTACCCTCATCCGTTTCTTTCTCGGCTTCTTGTACCACCTCGGTTTTAGCCGTGTCCGGATTATCCTTTTTTTGATTATGCTTGACAATACCGAAAATGATACCGGCTATGGCTATAACGGCAACAACTAAAAAGATAGCAAAATAGACAACAATATAACTCTTTTGATTCGATTTATTTTTTGACATATTTTTTCTCCATCTTTGCAAGAAATAGGGGAGCGGAGTAACCGCTCCCCGTTTGATTTAGTTTATGCTTTAAGCATCAACGCCCATTTCTTCTCTTCTCTTTTTGAGAGTGAAGAATACGCCTGTGCCTGCTGCTACGGTTGCACCGATAACTGCGATAATCATCACAACTTCATCTGCAGTTGCAGGTGACGGAGCGGGAGCAGTCTTCGGTAACACGAGATTCACACCTGTTAAGATCAAGTGTTCTGTATTGAATGCATCAAATGCAACCTTATTATCCTTGAAGTCAAATTCAAGAAGGTCATTGAGCAATCCTGCTACAGCATCTGCATCTACTTCACCAAGCATATCCTTAATGGCAGGAATGGTAAGTGCTGCCTTCAGAAGGGTACCTACAAGCGGAGTGAGGATGTTATTGCCAAGCTCACCGGAGAGTTCTACCAAGTAATCCTCTGCGGAGCCGCCGACTGCATATTCCGGAGTCGGAAGCTCGAGGTCTTTCCACTTCACATCGGATACACCGAGAGCTTTCTCAAGTGCAGGTACGAGCTTCTTGCCGACACCATTGAGTGCATCAATAATGCCTGCGAAGGTATTCCAATCATACTTAGCTGCATTTTCGCCGACCACATCAAGCACATCGCTGATACCATAGTAATACGGTTTAACAAGCTCAACGCCGACAATCATCTTCAAAATATCATCTTTTTCCATCTTAACGGTATCGGAAACGATATCGGTAAGGTTGATGAGCTTATTCTCGCCGAGTAACGGCTTGAGAGATCTGAGCAGATTCTGGATTGCAGGCAGCTTCTTCACAATGATTCTGGAGGTAGAGTGAAGCTGGTTGCCGCCCTTAGCAGGTGTTGTCGGAAGGACAAGGCTGTCATACAAACCGTCAAGCACGCCGCATACACCGGAAATCAAGCTGCACAAGCCTTCATTGACGGAGTAGGAGAATATATCTGCAAATCTGATAAGAGATTTCAGTGCAGTTTCCAATCTGCCGATTCTGTCGGAAGAAGTAAGTGCTTTCCACAAGCTCTGTTCGAAATCATAATAGAGCTGCTTATCAAGTACCGGAAGCAGGATATCAACTGCATCTAAGATATTGTAACCGAAGAATACAACTTTATCGCCGAGTAAGTCTTTGAGACCGAAGTCTTTAAGCCACTCATAGATAGCCTTGATATAATCGATTCTGTCAAAGATTGCTTTAATCGGATTGTCAAGCACATCATAAATAATGTCATCATCCAACAACTCGATTAAGAGCTCTGCAACACTCTTGAAGTCGCCAATCTTGTAACCGGCAATTTCAATATTGCAAATCGCTTCATTATTGAATACTGCTTTAATGAGTTCTCTTAAAGCACCGATTCTTTGTGCGATTGCCATGATGGGTGATTCTTCTAAATCAGCACCTAAGCCTTCAAGCAGAGCAAGAAGCGGGTCAATCAAATCTAAGAAATCACCGACTTTGTAACCACTGATTGTGATATCTGCAAGTTTATTGAATAACTCTTTATTCTCAATGAGAATATCAATGATATTATCAAAGGTCTTGAACAATGATTGTGAGCTGATCTTTTCTACCGCACCATCCAAGTAATCGAGCAAGTCGGCTGCGATGTAAAGATACTCAATAATATTATCGGAGTTTTCAATACCGAGTGTGTTAATGAAATCTGCCACTTCTTCAAGCGCTGCTTGGATTCTATGAATCATCTCGGAGCTGAACAGCTTGGAGTTAAGCGGTTTCTTCGCATCCAAATACGTGCTGGTAATCATACCATCTTTAATGGAGAAGGACTTGAGCAGATCTCTGACAAGCTCTAAGGTATTCTTCAATGCGGAGATATACGGAGTGACATACTCATTATCTATTTTCAGTACACTGTCAATCGCATCGCCAATGACCTGTGCCAAATCGATAGCGGTTTCAACCGGCTTGTCAAGCAGGTTATCCACTAATGTCTGAGGATCAATGTGATCCAGAATATCGGGCAGAAGCGCTGCAACTGTTTTAATGACATCGGCGATATCGCCCACGGTCATTTCTTCCGTAATGGCAATGTCTTGGATTGCCTTAATATTTAACAGCTCATTAATCAACTCTTCATCGCCTGCACGCGCTTTGATAATTTCTAAGCCGCCGCCGCCGAGTTTGATAAGACCTGCTAACTTATCTTCCTCATACAGAGCAACCGTTTCCTCATTGAGCGTATCTGTCAATGCAGGACCGATGGTCTGCGTGAAGTTTGCAATAACTTTTCTGATAAGGGTTTCATAATCGCCAATGGTTTCATCGCCGATCTTAACATCCCTAAGCAGATCCAGTAATAAGTTTACTATTTCTTCATTACCAATTAAAGTATCAATCATATCCACAGCAATCGGTACTCTCTTGGCAATGGTCTTAACCGGACTCTTATGATAATCTTGGACAAAGTTATCTGCCAAAGCCTTGATATCATCCAGTACTTTCTTAAGAAGCTCGGAAAGAACATCCACAATGTTATCGGGAAGCTTGCTTCTGATATCTTCGGGAAGATTATTCAACAGATTTTGAATGGTTTCTGCCGGAAGATTCTTAACAACATCAAGCACATCGGAAAGTAAATCCGATAACGGGCCGATGCGATTGATAATTGCAATTGTCTTTGACTTCTGCCAATCACTGGTAAAGCTGTCATCAACAAGTGTTCTCACATCGTCAATAATCGCCTGATACGGTGAGAGGTCAAAATCAAATGCCAAAGCAACTAGCGGTAATACATTTAATACAAACGGAACTCTCTTTGTGATCGCCAGTACGGGATCTACCAGGATATCCTGATACAAACCATCTAAGATTTGATCAAAGAGCATTTGTACCGCAACCTTATACATCTCATAGTTTTCGGGTTGAATGGTATCCAACAGTTTGAGAATCATATCTCTGAGTGCTTCCAGATTTTCATCCTCAAGCAAGGTTTCAACGATACCGTCTTCTACAACGCTGTCATAGAAATCTTTAGAGAGTAAGTTCAGTACAAGCTCAATAATATCGGTGTACGGACCAATCAATTCTTTGACTGCTTCAATATCCTTAACCTGATCATAAATCTCTACAAGCTTCGGAAGCAGTGACAAAACAGCATTGACATAGTGGTGCTGTGCCGTACCGTCATCATACGCACTCTTCCACAGGGAAATGAAGCCTTCGCTTTCATCGCCGAAGAGTGATGCGACTGCATCTATTAAATCTTTATACTGATCTATAATGTCTCTCAAGAAGCCCATATCGTAAACGATGTCCACAACTTGTTTGAGCTGCGGGATTCTCGTTACAACAGAGAGAACCGGATCTTCCTTGAAATCTTCATAGAGTGTACTGAGGATACCGTCATCACCAAAGAGGATGTCCTCGATTTCCCACAATCTTGTGGTGTACTCTCCACCGGAACCGATCTTATCACCAAAGAGTGTAATCAGTCCGTCTACTATAGTTTTAAGAGCGTTAACACGATCAGGAGCAACAAGCATTTCGATGGGTTGACCATCTTCGAAATATTCATAGAGTGATTTGGTTGATTCATCGCCGCCGAGGAATACCATGAGCGCATCTACAAGCTGATTGAGTGCTTCCTGCTCAAGGTTGAGACCTTCGAGATCATAGCTGTTGATAAAGCTGTCTTGTTCCGCTTTGTCGGCATTATACTCTAAGATCTTGCTTTCTTCGGCTGCAATTGTCTGGTTGTAACCGGCAATATCTTCGTTAATAATCTTCTTAATAGAATCTTCAATGCCCTTTGTAGTGAATTCGCCGTCCGCATTGATGGAAACATCGGAGATATAAATGGTAGCACTATCACCTGCAAGATGGATTTGGTCAAGAACATAACCGTTATCATACTTAGCGAGCTCTGTGCCGAGCTGTTCCAGCTTTGCGGTATCTTCATCCAACTGAGCATTCGCTTCATCCAAAGCTGCTTGCGCGGCTTTGTTTTCTGTGTCGGCTGCTTCAAGTAATTCAATGTAACCGATACCATCGTTGAAGATATAATCATCTATAAAGGTATCGGCATCACCATCATACTCTTCTAAATGTTCGATGATAAGGCTTGCCAATGCACCGAATTTGCCTGCACCTAAGATGGAATCAAACTCTTTTTCACAATCAGCGCGCAGTGTATCGATTAAGTTGACATCTTGGTTATCAAAAATGTCACACAAATCCGAGTAGAAAGGATCATCAAAGACAAAAACTTCAAATGTGACAATTGCATCATAAGCAGCCTGTGCATCATCCGCATCTGCCTGTGCATTTTGAACATTGGCTTCATCGGTTGCAATATATCCTTCATAAGTAGCGATAGTAGCACGAAGCTCTTGTATTTTTGTTTCGATTGCCGCATTCACCGCTTCTTCATCATACACGGTAACGGATTCATCAAGTAAGCCGTACTCCTTCGCTTTTGCAAGCTTTGCAGCATCGGAAACCTCTTGAGCCTGGGCTAAATACATCTCCCAAGTAGCAATATTGCTATTTGCAATTTCTATCTGTGTCTGCGCCGCTGCGATAGCAGCTTGTGCAATGGAAATCAAAACATCATCGGAAAGAGATGCGTTGATTGCCTGCAAGTAAGCTTTATAATCATCCAGCAAGTAAGCAATCATACCCATCTTTGTCTCGCCGCTGTCTTTATCTTTATAGCTGATGACAGCGCGCAGGATATTGCCGAGTTGCGGAAGCTTATCCACAAGAATGGTCTTGAGAATATCGCCGTTGTTAGCATCAATCTTACCGGAAAGGTTGCTCAAGAAGTCCAGAGCAGCCGCAATCACGGGCTGATACTGATCCATTGCCTTCGGACCGGTATATTCATACTCGGCGGGGTCTTCCTTGATGAGTTTGTCATAGAAAGTAGTGTTACCCTGACCGTCTACGAAAATGTTGCTGTTAAACAAATCGTAGGACTTAAAGTCAGCATCATAACCATTTAAAAGGCTCATGGCAAAATCAGCAATCTTGCTCAAGCCATCCGCATCGGAAAGCTTCTTCAAGATAGTGGTTACCGGGGCACTTTGAATATCATTAAGTAAATCACAAAGAAGGTTAATGAGCGCAGAACCCGCATCGGATTCTGCGATGGCACCTAATTTATCGGGGTCACCCAAAGCAATTTTGATGAACGCATTTGCAAGGTCGAGTTTGTCGGCATCGCCTGCAAAGTCAGTCCACTTAAAGCCTGCATCGGCAATGTCGCTTAAAGACTTACCGCCTTTTTCCATCTCAACATATTCCAACAACTTAGCCTGTTGGGTCGGTGTCAGGGAAATGAGCGGAGCAACCGGCGTACCGGTATAACCTTTAGCTGTCAGGTTGGAATTGATAGTGTCCAGATAATTCTCTGTGAGAAGCGGACTGTCAACACCTGCCATATATGCAAAAGCAGTCGGGCTTGCCAATTGGAGTGCACCTGCAATGTTATCGAGATTACCCATAATCTCACCGAAGTTAAATGCACTTAAAATCGGGATTAAACAGGAAACAATACTCTCATATGTAGGCTGCACATCCGGGAACAAACCGCTCAATGCATTGGCTGCCGTTTGCATGATATCGCTGCCGTCTGCCAATACAACATTCTTTACGAGCGCATCCAGATTCGGCACATAGCGCAGCTGCATAATCGGAACACCGAGCACTTCATAAGTGTTGAGCAATTCCATCAGCTTCTCATCGCCCATGGTGATCAGCGCAGAGCCATCGTTAACATACTTGCCGATAGCGCCTTCAATCAACTTGTCAAGCTGAGCTGCCAAGTCGCCGTCAATCGCCTTGAGGATCTTTCTGCCGTTTTCATCATAGATAAGTTTGCCGTCGATCAAATCGGCAACCAGCTTATCCAATAACGCAATCAGCTTTTCGCCATCCAAATAATCGGAGAGCGCTTCTTCAAGCATTTTGTCAAAATCGGAAAGGCTCGGGAACAATGCATCGATATATGCAACATTGGGAAGTTGTTTGATAACATCCTTCAAAGCGCCCTTAAGAAGCACTTTTAATTGCGCATCGAGCTCACCTGCATTGAGATACTTTTGAAGAATCTCCGCAAGCTTTTCATTGCCCAAATCGATTAACCACTGACCGCTTTCCAAATACTTGGTGATGTCCTCTTCATTAAGAGCGGACGCAATAAGGGAATACAGCAGTTCGTTAATCTTTTCCTCGTTAATGTAGCTGCTAGTCAGTAAGTCGTTACCTTTCGCAATCAAATCCTTGCCGCTGACTGCTCCATCAAGCAGACCTGCAAGGTCAACATCATACGCATCGAGTTTGTTATCAATCAAGTCGAGCACCGTGGTAGCTTCTTTGTACGGGTCGTGGTTGTTTTTGTTACAAGCCGACGCGTAAAACGCAGATGTTACCATCGTTGTCAACATGATTAAAGCCAAAACAATGCTGAGGATTTTCTTGCTTGTCTTCATGTCTTAACACTCCTTATATGATCTTTCTTACAAATATATATAAAAATATATACTGCGAGTTACAATTATCATACAACTTTTGGGCGAGTAAATCAATCATTTATTACGAAATTGTTAACGAAATAATAATATTTTGTATATTTTTACAATCGCGAGCACCTTTATTTGTGCAAAAAATAGATTTTTCGGGAAATCATATTTTTGTGCAAACTGACGAAATAAATATAAAATAAGTGTCTAATTTATGCAAATTTCGTCAGTTTGACGAACAACAAGCACCTCCTCGCATGGAAACGCGGACAGTTCCAACCTATTCGCCGTTAACATAATTTAGCTGTTTGGAGTTTCAATTTCAGGTGTAGATTGGAGGAGCAGCACACGCGCACAATAGCTTCTGCGCACGAGTAGCTATTGTTAAATATATAAAATGCGGGCAGGCTCAAGGAGCCTGCCCGCGCTGCATATGCGATTTCTTTTAAAAGATTATTTCTTGTGCCTGTGCACCGTAGTTATCCGCTGCAAGGATGATGGAGATATCGCCCAAGTCTACAATGCCGTCTTTATTAATATCACACGATGCGTTAGAAGAGCCGTAATTCTCCTCTTCTAACAGGCAGCCGACATCCGACAAGCCTACGGTACTGTCGCCGTCCACATCGCCGACAGGCATCACAAGCAAGGCTTTATCCTGATCCTTACTGTCGCTCAAATCCGTTTCGTTATCCGCAATAACATCGATAGCCTTAATTTCATACGGTACGGAATTTTCGGTCTCCAGTTTCAGAGTATATCTGCCCTCCGGAATATCCTTAAAGGTGAAAGTACCGTCACTGTCTGCCTCAACCACAACGCTGGCAATCAGTGTTTCACCGTCATACAAGCTGACATACGCATCACTATACAGCTTAGATGTATCCAGCTTTCCGCTCAATGTGCCCACTGTGCCGACTGTTTCATCGATTAAATCCTTTATATAGGAAATACCCAACAGGTCAACAACGAGTTGATAGATTTCGCCGATACGATTGACTAAGCACTTTGCATATGAATTTGCCCAATCCTCACCGAAGCGTGCATCAAAAATATCACTGATATCCTGTGTTACCTTTTTGAGCTGTAAAACATCGTGTGCAAGCGGGCCGTCCAGAGTCAGGAAGCCGGCTTTAATGGTATCGGTAAAATCATGAATTAAGGCACCGAGCGCACCGACAGGATTGTCTAAGAAATCCTGCGTGAAGTGCGGCACGGAGGTGTTGTAAAACGCCTCAAACGAGGGTGTTGCCGCAATCAGCTGGGCTGCGGTTTCGGCATCGAGAATGCCTTCGCTCACCAGCGCCGTGAGCGCCGGTTCGTAAATACCGACAATCATCTTCACAACAGAGGCGATTCTGCCGCCGGTAACCAGGATATTGACAATATCGTGATTCATGATGTAGTGATAAATATTTTCACTGCCATCCGCCTTGTCGCCCATAATCACATCAATGAGTCCCTGTGCAATCACATCCGAGGCGGTTGCCGCAAGCGGTACCAGGGTCGGGTTAAAGGTCGGCATGTTGTCCTTAACTTCCTGCTGCTCGGAAAGATAGCCTTCAATCAACTCATTTTGTGCGGCAATCTGTTGCTCATATCCCGCCGCTTCTTCATTGCGAATGGTATTAATGGACTCGGTAATGCGCACCGCATCAAAATCATCGTCTGCATTAATAGCGGGGTCGGAAATATAAATAGTCTGACCGCTTCCGGCAGCTTCAATTTGTGCCAAAACGCTGCCATTATCATAAGCGGTTAATTCTTGTGTTTTTTGTTCAATGGAAGTTTGTACGCCGCTAAGTGCCTGCTGTGCTTCTTCTAAAGCTTCTGCCGCGGCAGTATTCTCTGCATCAACCTGTTCAAGAATATCATAGTAGCAGATACCATCGGCAAAAATGTAATCATCCATAAAGGTATCGGCATCACCGAGATATTCATCAAAATGCTCTTCAATTAAATCTGCCAATACATCAAACATGCCCTCACCGATAATGGCATTAAAATCGGCTTCGCAATCATCTCTGAGTGTATCGATTAAGGATAGATCCTCTTCATTAAAGATGGCACTCAAATCCGAATAGAAGGGGTCATCATATACCAAATCCTCGAATCCGGTCAGGTTGTCATACTTCTCTTGCGCCTGCTGTGCGGTCGTTTCGGCGGCTTCGACCTGTGCCTGCATGCCTTCAAGCGAGCTTTCGAGGGTTGCGATTTCGCCGCTCAAAGCCGCTTTTTTCGCTTCAATCGCCGCATTGACGGCATCCGCATCATATACAGCCACCGCATCATCAATTAAGCCGAATTCTTTGGCTTTTGCCAATTTTGCAGCATCACTGAGTGCGGTCACCTGATCATAATAGCTTTGCCAAATTGCAATCTTTTCACCGACACCCGCCAAGCTCTCTTGTGCATCGCGGATAGCGCTGTTTGCCAAGGAAATCAGCAAATCATAACACATCACAGCATTTTCGGCTTTCAAATAATCGCCGTAACCGAGCAGCAGATAGAAGATTGCACCTGCCTTTTGCTCACCATCCTCCTCATAACTGATAGCAGATTGGATGAGCTGCTTAAGTTGCGGAATCTTATCATACAATAAGGTTTTTAATAAATCCCCATTATTCTTTTCCACATCTTTATCAAGACCGCTTAAGAAATCCAATGCGGCAGCAATCACGGGAACATAATATCCCATCGCTTTCGGACCTTTATACGCGGGATTTTCATCCACAATTTTTACATAAAATGCCGTATTTCCATCCGCATCGTAATAAATATTGTCGGTAAAGAATAAGTCGTAAGACTTGAAATTGATATCATCGCCATTCAATAAGCCCATGGCAAAATCCACAATTGCTGCGAGCGATTCACTATCGGAAACCTTCTTCAAAAGGGTATCCACCGGCTTTGATTTAATATCATCAAACAAGTCACACAGCAAATTTACCAGTGCGCTGCCCAAACCGGGCGCTGCTGCCACTTCACCGAGTTTTGCCGCATCACCCAATGCAATTTTTACAAAAGCATTGGCAAGCGCAAGCTTCGAGGTGCTGCCGACATAGTTTTCCCAGTTGAAGCCGGATGCCGCAATATCGGCAAGCGGTGTGCCGTTCTGCTCCATGCGCGCATAGCTGAGTAATGACGCTCTTTGTGTACTGCTCAAGCTGAGCATCGGGGTAACCGGTGAGCCCTTGTAACCGAAGGAAACCAGGTTTGCATTAATCGTATCGAGATAATTGCTTTGTAAGCAAGAATCGCTGATACCCGCAAGATAGGCAAACGCCGTGGGGCTCGCCAGGGAAAGGGATGCGGATATATTGTCCATATTCGCCATAATGGCGCCGAAATCGAAAGCACTGAGTATCGGAATCAA
Organism: Clostridia bacterium; assembly: GCA_017512465.1. Lineage (GTDB taxonomy): Bacteria > Bacillota > Clostridia > Oscillospirales > Acutalibacteraceae > RUG714. Next base: position 12,901 of record JAFWGH010000183.1, on the reverse strand, counting down.
GCAGGAAACAATACTCTCATAAGTGGGCTGAACATTCGGGAAGATTGCCGAAAGTGCGGAGCTTGCCATATTCATTACATCCGAATTATCGCCCAAAAGCTGTTCGCTGATAAAGGTATTGAGATAGTCTTTATCGATATAATTATAGATACCGTAGGTATCCAGGAAGGTATTGAGTAAATCGCTCAAATCCGCCAGCATATTCGCGCCGCCGTTTGCACCGATATATCTTCCCGCTACGCCATTCAAATATTGGTCAAATTGATCAAACAGCGGATCCATTACAGGTGCAATTTGATTCCAGTCAATGTTTTCAATCACATTGATTAAATCCTGCATGCCGTAAACGAGTTTTACGAGCGCTTTAATCGGGCTTTCATTGACCATGGAGTCATACACGCCGTCAAACGCCGTGAAAAAGCCCTGCAGGAGACTTTGAAGGGTGGGTACGATGGTTTGAATCATCTCATTGTCGGGCAATTCCGCCAATGCCGCTTCGCTGGTGCGAATCACTTCCCGTGCCTCGGTAATCATGCGCTGATAGACTGCTTTGGCATCTGCCGGAGAGTAGCCGTTTTCCACATCGGCAATTTGTTGTGCAAGCGCATCCGCCTGCTCACTCTTTTGAGCAATTTGCGCCGCCAAAGCCTTTTGTGAAGCATAGTTATCGGCAAGGGAGGCTTCGGTTTGCTCTACGACCTGCTTTGCGGCAACATATGCCGGATCGGAAGTGATTTGTTCCATGTTTTCATCCGTCATTTGCTCCTCAAACACGGCAAGCTGGTCATAATATCCCTTCACCGCATCCTTTACGAGCATTTCCGCTTCCTCAAGCTCATACAAAGATGCCTGCAGGGAAGCAATCTGTGCGGCAATCGTATCTAATTGCCTTTGTAATTCCGCCAGCTGAGACTGCTTTGCGGCACCGCTGTCAATCTCCGCTATTTTTTGCTCGGCAAAACGAATCTCAATATTGGCACTGTTAATATCACTTGTTAATTTATTTTGCTCTGCACTGAAGGTTGCCACGGCAGCGGCAAACGCCTTATCCGCCAACACGGAAAATTTGTCCAAACGCTTGGAGAAAACGGTTTCCAAAACAGAATCATTCAAATCCTCATCGATACCATCAAGGAAAACAAACAAAGCATCCACAGCCTCTTTGTAAGCACTTACCATGCTCGGACCGGTATAGGAGTACGAACCGTCTTCATTTTCGCTGACAAATTCCACAAGCGAACCATCGGTATCCTTGAAAATGCCTTCATTAAAAATCTTATAAGAATAGTAATCGGTTCTCACCGTCACCTTATCGGCAGTTTCAATGATGGCTTTTAATACTGTATGTAAATTGCTGTCGGAAAGTACACTCAAAAGCGCACTAAACGGAGAGGTTTCCAAATTATCTAAAATATTAGCCACCGCAGAGCACAAAACCGCTTTGGTGGAAGCATCAATGGTAAAATCCACCGCCTGCTTTGTGATTTCCGGTAAACGGTTATCATCGGCAATAAAGATAATCAACACCGTCTTTAAATACTGTTGTGCACTCATGTCGCCGAGATAGGCTTTGATGTCAAAATCATCCAGCTTTAAAGCGCCTGCTTTCCACTGCGCATAATATTCACGCACCTGTGCCTGCTGCTCGGCATTTAATGCCAGCACCGGCTCAGTGGTGTCAAAGCGCAGGTTTGCAGGTAAAGCGGCATTGATGGTTTCAATATACTGGGTGCCACCAAGATATGCAAGATTGTATACAAGCTCCATATCGGTCGTTTCCACTTTTTCCGGCTCTCTGAATACATCTGTATTTAAAGAACCCAAAATTCTTGCCAATGCCAGCATCAAGCTCTCTTGATCCTTAGGATACTGCTCTTCACTGTATCCCATTTGGTAGAATAAATCGCCCAGCTGCGCACACAGCGCTTCGGCGATTGCCGGCAAATTGTCCGACAAAAGGGCATCTGCCTTTTCCAAATTCAAAAAATCGGTTTCAAGCCACTTTTTCAAAGCTTTTCCATCGGTCAGCATTGTTTGAATGCTCGGCACGGAAACGGTCTGCGTCTCTTCCGCAAACGCATGAAAAGAAACAGAAAAAGTGCCTAATAACATCACGAGTACCAACACAATGCTGATAACTTTTCTAAAAGACTTTTTCATACATGTCTCTCCTTTGCCGCAACGCGGTTCAAATTTAAAATAAAAAATGCTAAAAAATACTTATCCAAATATAATTATAATATATTCTGCCGCCAAATCAAAGGCACAAATTGATAGAATATATGCGCATATTTTTGCACATTATCCACAAGAAAAAAGCAGAGCGGTATGTCCATGGACACACCGCTCTGCTTAATATTATAAATTTTTAGAAATCCGAATTAATCTAATCTGTCTCTTTTCTTTTTCTTATTTTCCTGCACAATATAAATCGTTGTAATCGCCGCCGCAATCACTACGGTTGTCACAATTACAATAATCATCAAGGGTACTGCCGTAACGGTGGTTGAATTATATCCCTTCTTTTCCTTGTCCTCCACATCGGGCAAAGTAGTCATCTGCGATAAAGCCAAAGAACCGTATTGCTCATTAAAATCCAGTGCAAACTCTGCCAAAAGCGCTATATCATCCTCATAATGGGCGCTGTCCTCCACAGAGATGACAAATGCAAACGGATTGGAAGTGTTGACAATACCAAAATCAACGCAAGCGCCATTTTCTCTCGAAATGCCGTAGCGATGCGTTACTTTATAATCAATAATTTTTGTCTCACTATATCTTTCGGGACTGATTTGCTTGATGGGGTCAATAAGCATATGCTTAAAGTCCGCACTGCAATACAGTGCCTCGGAATAGTACTTTATCAAAAAATCAAGGGTATAATTTGCCGTGAGAGCATCCGACTCATAAAAGGCTTTATCTACCTTTGTATAGGTGAGCTCATACAGCGCTTTTTTTACCTTTTCCATGCCGCCGTATTTTTCAATTAACAACTCGGTTGCATTTGCATCGTGCCCATAGTCCTTTTCCAAAGAGCGCAGAAAAACAGTGCGTAAATTATCCTCACCCACATCTTCATTTAAATGAAACTCTCCTAAAACCAAATCCTTAAAATACAAGTACGCAAGCGGGAATTTGAAGGCATCATACGAAGAAAACAATTGATCCCCGTGAAAAGTATAACGCAGCTCACGGTTAAAATCATAATATCCGAAGCACAGCGTATCCGGATCGATATCGTTCTTTTTGATAAAGAATTCAATTCCTCTTGCATAATTTTTGCATTTTCATTTTCCTTCGCCGCTTCGGTTATGGAATACGTGGATTCTTCCGCAGCCGTGGTAGCGGCAAAAGAGCCTACCGATAATATCATCAGTAAAGCTAAAACAGCGGAAATAATCTTGTATATTCTCATAACGATGTCCTCTTAAATGTACTATTAAATTAATTATAATGCTTCAGCATAAAAAAATCAACAGTTTTATTCTTTGACACTCAACAGCAAATCACCGTATGTCGGATAAGGCCACTTATAGCGCGGAGAGGCAAATTCAATTTCATCCGCCGGTTTTCTTAACGCCTTCATCAGCGGCAGTATTTCATCGCAATAATAGCGCGCCTGCTCATGAATATCCGTGATTTTCTCCGCCCTGTGCATAGCCGATTCCAATTCCTCCGTAGCTTTATAAACAAGCTCCGATTGTGCCGAAAGCTTCTGTGCCAAATCTTCCTCTGCAAAGGTGGAAATGGCAGGATTGCACTGCTTTTTAATACATGCCGCCTCGCACAATTCCTTCACATATTCAATCGACATCGGGATGATTTCCTTTTGGCTCATTTTTATCATGCTCGAAGCCTCGATATGAATAATTTTAGAATAATTTTCCAAATAAATCTCATAATTCGCTTCGAGCTCTTCACGCGTATACACACCGTATTTTTCATACAGCGCAATATTCTTTTCATCAAGCAAATGCTCCACGGCATCTACCGTGGTTTTCAAGTTCAGCAAGCCCCTTTTCTCGGCTTCCTGCTGCCACGATTCGTCATAACCGTTTCCGTTAAAGATAATGCGCTTATGGGCTTTTATGGTGCGTTTGAGCAAATCATGCACCGCTTTATCAAAGTCTTTCGCCTGTTCAAGCTCGGTGGCAAATTCATCCAGCTCTTTGGCAACTGCCGTATTAATAACGACATTTGCATCCGCAATAGACTGATTGGAGCCCACCATACGAAATTCAAACTTGTTACCGGTAAAGGCAAAGGGAGAGGTGCGGTTTCTGTCGGTATTGTCTTTGGGTAAATCCGGCAATACCACGGCACCGATATCCATTTTTTCGCCTGCTTTATCTTTATGATGCTCATCATTTTCAATCGCTTTGAGCACAGCATCCAAATCTTCTCCCAAAAACATGGAAATAACGGCAGGGGGTGCTTCATCCGCACCTAAACGGTGGTCATTTCCGGCGCTGGCAGCGGAAACGCGGAGCAAATCCTGATATTCATCAACCGCTTTTATTACCGCACACAGGAATACCAAAAACTCGGCATTCTCACTCGGTGTTTTGCCGGGATTCAAGAGGTTAAAGCCCGTATCGGTTGAGAGTGACCAGTTGTTGTGCTTGCCCGAGCCGTTTACCCCGGCGAAGGGCTTTTCATGCAGCAGGCAAACCATGCCGTGCTTGAGCGCTACGCGCTTCATAATTTCCATTGTCAGCTGGTTTTGGTCGGTTGCCAGGTTAGTGGAAACAAAAATCGGTGCAAGCTCGTGCTGAGCCGGTGCCACCTCATTGTGTTTGGTTTTTGCCATGATACCAAGCTTCCACAACTCTTCATTGACTTCATCCATAAAATCGGAAACGCGCTTTTTGAGCGAGCCGAAATAATGGTCATCCAGCTCCTGCCCTTTGGGCGGGTTGGAGCCAAACAAGGTTCTGCCGGTATAGGTAATATCTTTTCTCTTATATGCCGCCTCTTTGTCAATAAGGAAATATTCCTGCTCGGCACCGACGGTGGATTCGATTTTTTTAATATCCGTGAAACCGAAGAGCCGGACAATGCGCAGTGCCTGCTTGCTGACCGCTTCCATGGAGCGCAGCAGCGGTGTTTTTTTATCTAACGCATGCCCGCCAAAGGAGCAAAACGCTGTCGGGATGCATAATACACCGTTTTTAATAAACGCATACGATGTCGGATCCCATGCGGTATAGCCTCTCGCCTCACAGGTGGTGCGCAGACCGCCGCTCGGGAAGGAAGAAGCATCCGGCTCGCCTTTAATCAATTCCTTGCCGGAAAACTCCATGATCACCTTGCCGCCCGATGCAGGAGCGATAAAGGCATCGTGCTTCTCGGCAGTCGCGCCGGTAAGCGGTTGGAACCAGTGCGTATAATAAACCGCCCCGTTTTCAATCGCCCAATCCTTCATCGCATCCGCCACAACGGAAGCGACATCTTCACTTAACGGTGCGTTTTCATCAATGGTTTTTTTCAAAGCCTTATAGGTTCTCTCGGGAAGTCGCTCTTTCATCACAACTTCATTAAAACACATGGAACCGAATAATTCCGGAATATTCTTCATAATGAACTCCTTCATCACTAATTTTACTAATAAACTATACCAGTATATATCATATTATATCTTTTCATTTTATGCAAGAAAAATCTTTTTTAGCATATAAACATATTGACAGACATCAATATGTTATAAATAAAAATGTCGCAGCCAAAATGGTTGCGACATCTCAATAATTACATATCAAAGTGTATTATTTTTTTCTTTTTTGCGCATCACAAGTGCTGCACCGAGTGCTAACACAGCAATGCCGGCAATGCCGCAAGCCGCAAAGCTGTCACCTGTCGGCGGGATGGATTGTGTACTTGCATCGTCAGTCGCTTCCGATTTACGCATTTTTCAAAACCGCCATAGCTCATTTTTTCAACAGTGATATTATAGAAACTGTTAACAAGCAGGTGATTTTGCGATGCCAAATCACTTTTTTGAGTGTTCAGAGTTCAGTGTTTAGTGTTCAGTTGGACTGCATAAAATCACTCCATACGACTCTATGTAACGCACGCAATGAGTAAAACTGAAAACTGAACCCCGAAAACTGAAAACCGACAAATAAAAACCGCGCACTCAAAAAGTGCGCGGTTTTATTTGTCTTAAATCAATGATGTACTGAAATATCTTTCTGCGCGGTCCGGCAAAACGGTTGCAATGACTTTATCTTTACCGTATTTTTGCGCCATCTGTTTTGCTGTCCACACATTCGCGCCGGAGGAGGTTCCCACCAGCAAGCCTTGTATTCTTGCCAATTCGCGTGCCGTTTGAATCGCATCCTCATCCGATACTTCGACAATATCCGTAATTATTGAGGTGTCTAAAATGTCGGGAATAAATCCGTCGCCAATTCCCTGAATTTGATGCAAGCCCGGCTCGTGTCCCAAAAGAGCGGAAACATTTTGCGGCTCGGCAGCTACAATCTTACAATCCGGGTTTTGCTCCAAAAGGTATTTTGAAACGCCCTGCAGTGTGCCGCCGCTGCCGATACCCGAAACATAGATATCGATTTTCTTGCCCAGCTGCTCTACCAACTCAACCGCTGTTGTGCGGTAATGGATTTGCGGGTTTGCCGGGTTTTGGAACTGCTGCGGCACAAAATAATCCGGCGAACTGCCGGCAATTTCCATCGCTTTTTCCACAGAACCGGCAATGCTCTTTTCAGCATCTGTGAGCACCAGCTCCGCACCTAAAGCACTGATAATCTTTTTGCGCTCTTCACTCATATTTTCCGGCATAACGATAATAACACGATAGCCCTTGCGCACACCGCACAGCGCAAGCCCGATGCCGGTGTTGCCCGAGGTAGGCTCAATAATGGTCATACCGGAGCGCAGCTTTCCGTCCTTTTCCGCCTGCTCAATCATATTGAGCGCAATGCGGTCTTTAATGCTGCCGCCGGGGTTTAAAAACTCCGCTTTGGCATAAATCTGCAAGCCGGTCGTTTGCTCTAAACTGATTAACGGTGTATTGCCGATTAAATCCACTACATTGGTATAATACATACGGTTTCCTTCCTAACTTGTGCTTTTGCTTTTCAATTTTAATATATTTGGCGAAAAATTGCAATATAATTTGCAGCAAAGGCAATTTAACAGCGGTGAGCTTGATGACCACCGCTGTTTTTGTTTTTTTATACATTCGCCTGTTTTGCCTTTTCTCATTTTTATAAATGAAGTTTTACCAAGTAATCGTTACGATTCACCGATGCTGCCTTCCAAAATCTTTATCCGTCCAAGTAAACTCTAAATGATCGTCGATATTTTTCCGACGTAAAAGAACGACCGTCTCGCAATGCGCTGTGCGCGGGAACATATCTGCCGCACAGGCACGCACTGCCTTGTAGCCTTTACTTTCAAATATCTTTAAATCTCTTGCAAGTGTGGCAGGGTTGCAGGAAATGTAAACAAGCCTCTGCGCGCCAAACGCCGCAATATTGTCTATTGTCTGTTCATCACAGCCCTTGCGCGGCGGGTCAATGACCACGCAGTCTGCATGCAAACCTTTTTCTTTTAAAATCGTGGTTGCCGCAGCGGCATCCGCACAGATAAATTCGGCATTTTTTAAATCATTGAGCGCCGCATTTTCCTGCGCATTTTCCGCCGCCTCCGGCACAATTTCCACACCGATTAAATGTGTATCGTCTCCTGCCAGGCAAATGCCGACCGTACCGGCACCGCAGTATAAATCCAGCAGGGTTTCGCCCGGCTGCAGGGCAGCATATTCCGCGGCCTTGGTGTAAAGCTTTTCGCACATATCGTGATTGACCTGATAAAATGCTGCCGCACCGATACGAAAGCGCTTGCCGAGCAAAGTATCTTCTATAGCTTCGCTGCCGAAAATGCAGCGATACTCATTACCCAAAATCACATTGGTTTTTTGCGTATTCACATTGAGCATAATGCTCTTAATTGCCGGAAAATTGCCGCTCATAAATGCCGCAAATTCACGCTCAAACGGCAAGCCCTCGCCATTGAGAACCAGACACAGCGCCAGTTGCGCAGCATCTTTGCTACAGCGCAAAAACAGGTGGCGCACCAAGCCCGTGTGGCTGCTTTCATCATAGGCGCTGATGTGTTTTTCTTTCATAAACCACTGCAGTGCCTGCACCACTTTGCCGAAAACTTCCGGTTCCAGCAAACAGTCTTCGCAGTCAATTACCCGATGCGAATGCTTCGCAAAAAAGCCGGCTTTTAGCCTGCCCCCTTCTTCTCGAATCGGATATTGCGCTTTATTGCGGTAACGCATGGGAGAAAGCGAGAGAATCCCCTCGCTCTTTAAATCCAATCCTCCGATGCGCGCAAGAGCATCATCCGCCATTTTTTGCTTTTGTCGCAGCTCTGCTTCATAGCGCATGTGGCGAAATGCACAGCCGCCGCACTGCCGATACACCGCGCAATCCTCCTCGATTCTGTCGGGAGAAGGATTGAGGATACGGTGAATCTTGGCATAGGCATATGTTTTCTTAACCTTTAGAATATGCGCTTGTATTTCATCCCCGGCACAGCTTAAAGGGACAAAAACCACCAATCCCTCTGCTCTGCCGACACCGCTGCCGTCAGAGGAGAGGGATTCTATACTTAAATGAACAATATCATTTTTCTTCATCTTATCTTAAAAACAATAATCCTAATACCTGCTGTAATCTGCCGATAACAACCTTCACGGTTTGCATGGCAATCCTCATGCCGGTAAGCACAATGGATTGTACAGCCGAGTTGTATTGGTCATAAAAATACTTAAACTCTTCACTGTTTGTTAATCCGGAAAGAGAATTATACAGCACAGTGATGCCTAACAGAGAAAGCAGCGTACCGCAAATTCCCATGACCAAACCGGCAATTGCCTTTGCGCGGTTTTGCGGAAAAACTTTATTCATGCAAATTCCGCCCAAAATCAGCGCGATAATACCTGCAACCACACCAATAGGTGATGCAAAGAAGCAGGTGAGAAGCGGTAAGACAAGGGAAGCTATACCCAGTGCCAGCGCCCAAACTGCTTTGGTTCCGTTCGGGTCTTTGAGCGGCATGCCGTAGGGTGGTTGATACGGCGGTACCTGCCCGAAATACGCAGGCATTTGCGGCGGCGTTTGCGGCGGCATCACAGGTTGTGCCGCATAGCTGCCCGCTGTCGGCATCGGTTCACCGAAAGGATGCGGGTTTACCGGTATTTCCTCCTGCACATTTGCCGCTGTCGGCATTTGCGGCGGCACTTGCGGTGCCGCAGGTGTCGGCTGCGGTGCCGCTGCCGAGACTGCAGGTTGTGCTTGCGCTACCTGTTGCGAAGTCTGCATCGGCATTGCCGCATAAGGCGTACTGTGCGCCGGCGCCGTAAAAGCGCCATAAGGGGGATAGGACGGCACTTGCACAGGGGCTACCGTCGGCATATAGCCGTATTGCATCGGAATATACTGCATCACGGGAATACCCTGTACTGCCGCGCCCGAAACAATCTGCACAGGGGCGGCTGCCGGTTGCTGTGTTTGTGCGGATGCTTCACCGGAAGCCGGCTGCACTTTCGGCGCAGGCTTCGGCAAAACGCTGCCGCATTCACTGCAAACTTTTGCCATGTCGGAATTTGCCATTCCGCAATTCTTACATACCATAATAATCTCTATCTTTCCTTTGAGGGCATCCGCAATAATTATCCGATTTGCTCATGCGGATTGTCCCTATCAAAATAATCTTTATTCTTACTCAACCGTAACGCTCTTGGCGAGGTTTCTCGGTTTATCGATATCACAGCGTCTGGCAAGCGCAATATAGTAGCCGAGCAGCTGCATGGGGATTACCTCTAAGCTGGGCATAACCAACTCGTGTGTAGAGGGAATAACGAGTTTAAAATCACATTCCTCACCGGGATTGGGAGAATTATCGGTGAGCACGGCAAGGGTTTCCGCGCCGCGCGCCGCCACTTCTTTAATGGAGTTCATGGTTTTATCATACAATCTCTCACAACAGCACAACGCGCACACAAAGGTGTCATCCTCAATAAGAGAAATGGTACCGTGCTTAAGCTCTCCCGCCGCATAGGCTTCGGAGTGAATATAGCTGATTTCCTTTAATTTTAAGCTTGCTTCGAGCGCCACGGCATAATCCAAATTTCTGCCGATAAAATATGCGTGCTCCAAAAACGCATAGCGTGAAGCGAGCGCTTTAATTTCATCCTTCATTTGCAAAATCTGCTCGATTTGCTCGGGCAGCTTTTGAATCGCGGCAATGATGGCATCATATTCTTCCGGTGCAATCTTATCCATCAGCTTTGCCGCATACAGCGCAAACAGATATATAATGGTCAGCTGTGTGCTGTACGCCTTAGTGGTGGCAACCGCAATTTCGGGGCCTGCCCAGGTATAAATCACATCGTCCGACTCGTTTGCAATGGTGCTGCCGACCACATTGACAATGGATAACACGCGCGCACCTCTGCTCTTCGCCTCGCGCAATGCCGCCAGTGTATCTGCTGTTTCACCGCTTTGAGAGATAACAATAGCAAGGGTGTTTTCATCGACCACCGGATTTCTGTAGCGGAATTCACTCGCCAAATCACACTCCACGGGGATTCTGGTAAGCTCTTCAATCACATACTTGCCGACCATACCCACATGCCATGCGGAGCCGCAAGCCAAAATATAAATCTTTTTAAAGCTCTCTAACTTTTCTTTTGTGAGAGTGAAATCATCTAAAATTATTTCATTGTTTTCACCCAAACGCGGAGAAACGGTTTTGCGGATTGCCTCCGGCTCTTCCATGATTTCCTTGAGCATAAAGTGCTCATAGCCGCCTTTTTCCGCTGCCTCCACATTCCAGGTGATGGCAACCACTTCTTTTTCTATCGGCTCACCTGCGGGGTTAAACACCTGCACGCTGTTTTTCTTTAAGCAGGCAAACTCGCCATCATTGAGCTGATAGATGTTTTTGGTATATTTGAGCACCGCCGTGATATCCGATGCCAAAAAGTTTTCGTCTGCACCCAAGCCGATAATTAAAGGACTTGCATTGCGCACTGCCCAAATCTCCTCGGGCTTATCTGCGCAGAGGATTCCCAAGGAATAAGCGCCTTCTATTTTGGAAAGCACCTTTAAAATGGTCTGCTTCATGTCGCCGTTATAATACTTAGCGAGCAGGTGCGCTACCACTTCGGTATCGGTATCCGATGCAAAGCTGATGCCTTCATTTTTCAAGTCCTGTTTTAAAGTAACAAAGTTTTCAATAATGCCGTTGTGTACCACACTGAATTTCCCATCATAGCTCATGTGGGGATGAGAGTTGACATCACTCGGCTTTCCATGGGTTGCCCAACGGGTGTGACCAATGCCGATTTCGGCATGCCCTTCATATTCAAACTTAACTTTTTTTCTTAAATCGGAAATTTTTCCTTTGGATTTTATGGTTGTAATCTCCCCGTTTTCCAACGCGGAAATACCGGCACTGTCATAGCCTCTGTACTCCAATTTTTCCAATCCGTTTAACAAAACGGGTGCCACATCTTGCGAACCGATATATCCTACAATACCACACATAGTATAATGCTCCAATACTTAAAATTTGTCTTTAACCCATAAATTATAGCATGATTTTGCGCAAATAGCAATCTTTTCCTTTATAAAGTAGAAAATTTATAGATGGTTTTTGACACAAAATGCTCGCCCGCCGCAAAGATGCACTGCGGGAACTGAGGTCGGTTCGGAGAATCGGGATAATACTGCGTTTCCAGACACACGGCACCGTGCTTAACCAGGCGCACACCGCCCTTGCCGATATCCGGCTTTAAAAAGTTGCCCGAATACACCTGAATGCCCGGCAGGTCGGTGTATACCGTGAGTACCCTGCCGCTCTCTTTTTCGCTGAGCACTGCCGCTTTGCGCAAGCTGCCATCCGCGCCGCTCAGGCAAAAATTATGGTCTACCCCGCCCGGAGCTGCAAGCATCGGATCTGCCAAAACCGCTTCACTCAACTGCTTTTCGCTTCGAAAATCGAGCGCTGTGCCTGCCACCGGCAAAATGCGTCCGGTGGGAATAAGTGCATCATCCGCCTGTGTAAAATTCTCGGCAGTGACCTGCAAATAATGATTGCAAATGGTCTTGGACGGATCGGCATTTAAATTAAAATAAAGGTGATTGGTTAAACAAATCGGTGTTTTTTTATCGCTGACAGCATCGTAATCTATGACCAGTGAGCCGCCTTCGAGGCTGTATTTCACCTGTGTTTGCAGGGTGCCGGGAAAGCCGTTACTGCCATCGGGCGAAGTGTAGCAAAAGCACAAATAGTTTTCGCCGCTATCGCACAGCTCCCAAAGTGCGTTGCGAAATTCATTGTTGCCATGGAGTGAATTTTCGCCATCATTACAAGGTATTTGATATACTGTACCGTCCATTTCAAATCTGCCGTGTCGAATCCGGTTGGCGTATCTGCCGATTGTTGCGCCCTGATTATCTCCGTATTTCTCATAGTCCTCCGCCGTGGCAAAGCCCACCGCAATATCGCCGGGCTTTCCGCTTTTATCGGGCACAAGCAACGCACTTACGGTTGCGCCCAAATCAATTACGCTCAAGGTGATTCCATCACTTTCTATCGTATATTCATAAACTTCTTTGCCGAATGCCGCTCCGAAATATTTTTTTTGCATAACTTTTACTCCCATTCACATATATAGTTTGTCCAATTATTTATTATACTATATCTTGCGGATAATAGCAATGACAAATAAGGATTTGTCGGGCAGAGCAAAACGCGTTTTGCTCTGCAGTTTGGAGAGTGGAGAGTTGAGAGTGGAGTTAAGGGAGGGCTTCGCCCTCACCCGATTGATAGAACAATCCCTCCACCGCAAGCGGTCCCCCTC
>JAFWGH010000182.1 GCA_017512465.1 Clostridia bacterium | reverse complement strand
CAACTACTATAAAGACACGCGCGGAGATTGTCAGTCAAGGCACTATATCCGTGCAGATGCCGTGGAACAAATTGTAATGATGGAGCTGCGAAGGCTCGCAAAATACTTGGAGTGTTACGAAGAAAGTTTTGCTCAAATTCTGGCACAAAAGGTCAATTCGGATATGCTCTCGGAACAAAAGCATTTGGAAAAGACACTGGCTAAAACCATTGCCCGAAATACGACACTCACCGATTTATTGGCAAAGATTTATGAAGATAATGTCAGCGGCAAATTGAGTGATGAAATGTTCATGCAACTATCCCGCAAGTATGAAAAAGAGCAGTTTGATAACAAGGCGAAAATTAAGGAGTATAGCGAGCGGCTCTCAAAGATTGATGAGATGAAACAAAACAAGGCAGATTTCATTAAATCTATCCGAAAGTTTATGGAAATGCAAACTTTGACCGCTCCCCTGCTTCGCGAACTGATTGACCATATTGATGTGTATGAAAAAGAGGGAACTTCAAAAACCTACACACAAAGAATCGTAATTTATTACCGCTTTATCGGAACACTGGAACTTCCCGAAGAAATTGAACAGGAACCCTATATCGCGGACACAAGACAAGGCGTTACGGTGGAATACCTCAGCGCTTAAGAACACTTCACACCACAAAAAAAATAAGTGTGTTCATAACAAATCCGTTATGAACACACTTACTGGTCGGAGTGAGGTGACTCGAACACCCGACATCTTGCTCCCAAAGCAAGCGCGCTACCAACTGCGCTACACCCCGATAAGTTCGCTTCGCTCACAGTGAATAGGTAAAAGTGAATAGTTGAGGGCGGGATGCTTGGAGCGCACGCCAGACCCTCTGTCACGCTGCGCGCGACGTCTCCCTAACAGGGAGCGCCCGCACCCGATTATAATGATGATTTGGTACTTTGTGCCGCGCATATGCGGCACAAAGTACCAAAATTATAGCCTAAATTTAAACTGTTGTCAATTAGAATTTTTGTACGGAAACGATGTCGCCGCCGCGCATATACACACGCGGAACACGCTTGGAAATATCACAGGTGATTTCGTAATTTATCGTACCGGTTTTTGCCGCAATTTCATTTGCGGTAATTTCTTTATCACCGTCTTTTCCGATAACGGTGACCAAATCACCGGCTTTTACATCGAGTCCCGTTACATCCACCATACACATATCCATACAAATTGTGCCGATAATCGGCACATACTTACCGCCGATTATCATGCGCCCGCCGTTGCCCGAAAGGCGCCTGGTATAGCCATCCGCATAACCGATGGGGATGGTCGCTATTTTCATGTCCTTTTGGGCGGTAAAGGTGCGCCCGTAAGACACGGTGGTGCCCGCTTCTATCTCTTTGACCATTGCCACAACGCTCTTTACCTGCATGACCGGCTCAATGCCCCATTGTTCCGCGACCTTGTCGGAGGATTTTAAGCCGTAAATCACAATGCCCAAGCGCGCCATGCTCATCTGCAAATCGCGGTATTCGCTCGCTCCGGCGGAATTACAACAATGGCAAATTTCAAATGTAATGCCCTTTGCTTCAAGGCGCTTAATCGCATCCAAAAACAAATCATATTGCAAGCGGGTATACACTTCGCCCGCATCCCCGCAGTCCGCTACTGCAAAATGTTGAAAAATGCCCTGCGCATAAAGTCCGGGCAACCGGCATGCCTGCGCCATTTCATCAATGCTTGCGGCATCATCCTCACTGTCTTGATACAAAAAGCCGATACGGCTCATGCCGGTATCCACCTTAATGTGGATATTTATCTGCACGCCCTGTTCGCACGCGCGCTCGGAAAGTGCTTTGGCATATTCCAAATTAAAAACCGCTTGTGCAATATTATTGTACGCGAGCACATTTGCCATCTCAACCGGGGTGATGCCCAAAATCAAAATCGGCGTATCGATACCCGCTTCGCGGATTTGCAACGCTTCATCCAGATTGGAAACCGCAAACCATTCACAACCCTTTCGGGAGAAAATTTTTGCATAAGCCACAGCGCCGTGTCCGTAGCCATCCGCCTTAATGACACCCATCATCATCACACCGTCACGCAGCATGGAGCGGCAAATATCATAATTTTTTTCGATTTTTTCCAGGTCTATTTCCGCCCAGGTTCTTCTTAAAAATTGTTCCATATTCTATCCTTTTTGCTGAATTGATATCATAAAACCATATTCGGCTCTTACTCACTTATGCAAATAATTTGTAATCCGTGCAAAGTCTTCCATCGTGAAGCTTTCCGCGCGGATACCGGGGGCAAAGCCCAATTCCTCGAGCATTTCAATGACCTCCGCCTTCGGCATACCCAGTCCTGCCGAGAGGGAATTTGCAGCCGCTTTACGCCGCTGTAAAAATGCCGCTTTTACCACTTTAAAAAACAGCGCTTCATCCTCCACCTGCACCGGCGGTTGCGTACGCACAAATAAGTGAATGACCTCACTGTCCACCTTCGGCGCAGGCATAAAGCTCTGCTTGGGTACAAAAAACGCTTCCTGCGCCTCGGCATAATAATTGACTGCCGCCGTGACCGCGCCCGCCTGTTTGGAGCCGACCGGTGCGCACAATCTTTCGCCCGCTTCCTTTTGCACCATCACCGTGATGCTTTGAATCGGCAAACCGCTTTGCAGCAGTGTCATAATCACGGGAGAAGTGATGTAATAGGGCAGATTTGCACACACTTTAATGCTTTGCGCACCCGAAAAATGCTCGGCAAAAAAGCGCTCTAAATCCAGCTTTAAGAAATCGCCCTCCACCAGCTCAAAGTTATCAAAATCCGCCAGTGTATCTGCCAAAATATCCGGCAGGCGTTTATCAAGCTCTACCGCAACTACCTTTTTTGCTCTTGCGCACAATTCGGCAGTAAAAACCCCGATGCCGGGACCGATTTCCAACACATAATCTTCGCGGTTTACACCTGCCTGTTCGGCTATCGCCGGGCAAACGGATGCATCGATAATAAAGTTTTGCCCGAGTGCCTTTGAAAAGGAAAACCCGTGTTTTTTTAATATGAATTTTATTTCATTTATATCCCAAAGTTGATACATATATATTTCCTTATTTATATACTGAGTCATATTTTACCATATTATTTCTCTTTTTTCCACCCGCTTGTTGACAAAACTTTGTGTTTGCGGTTAAAATGTTTGCATGAAAAATATATTGCATGAAAACAAAGAGGATATGGAAATCGCCGTGCTGGTCGGTGCCGATTGCGGGGAATATGATGCCGAGAGCTCTATCGCGGAGCTTGAGGAACTCGCAAAAAGCGCCGATGCAAGCGTTGCCGCAGCGGTCATACAAAAACGCGAGCGCCCGAATCCCGCCACCTATGTGGGAGAGGGAAAGCTGCTTGAAATCAAAGAACAGTGCGCACAATTAGAAGCAAATGTGCTTATTTTCGATTGCGAGCTCACACCGAGCCAACAGCGCAATATCGAAAACATCACGGAGCTGAAGGTGGTTGACCGCACGGAATTGATTTTAGATATTTTTGCGCGCAGAGCGCGCTCGAGCGAAGGCAAGCTGCAAGTGGAGCTCGCCCAGCTGAATTACCGCATTTCCCGCTTGGGCGGTCAGGGCAAGCTGCTCTCCCGACTCGGCGGCGGTATCGGCACCAGAGGTCCGGGTGAAAGCAAACTTGAAAGCGATAAGCGACACATCCGCCGCCGCATTTATGCACTCGAAAATGAGCTGCGCGAAGTGGAAAAGCGGCGCAATTTCATGCGCTCACGCCGCAAGAAAAACGGCATTACCACCTGCGCGATTGTCGGCTATACCAATGCGGGAAAGTCCACGCTGTTAAACGCCTTGACCGGTGCGGGGGTGCTTGCGCAGGATAAACTCTTTGCAACGCTCGACCCCACGGCAAGAGCACTCATGCTGCCGGATGGCAGAAAAATCATGCTCGTGGACACCGTTGGCTTCATCAGCCGCCTGCCGCACCAATTGGTGGAAGCTTTTAAATCCACGCTCGAAGAAGCGGTCGGTGCCGATATCATCTTCAATGTCTGTGATGCCTCAAGTCCCGATTGTGCCGCCCATGTTAAGGTGACAACAACCCTGCTCAATGAGCTTGGCTGTGAAAACACACCAATCCTTACCGTAATGAATAAATGCGATTTGGTGCCGGATGCCTTTTCTATCCCGACGCTGGGTAACACGGTTTTTATTTCGGCAAAAGAGGGTAAGGGGTTTGACAAGCTCTTACAAAAAACCGCACAGCTGTTGCCTGCCGATACACTCACGGTGCGCCTGCTCATTCCGTTTGCAGACGGTGCGGTTATCTCGCCGCTGCGTGAGCATGCCGCCATTCATTCCGAACAATTTACCGAGGAGGGTACCCTCTTGGAAGTGAGCGCACCAAAAAGTGTGCTTGCACATTATGACTGTTATATTTTGCATGACACATAATTTCACAAAAAAGTGCGCACAGAAGGTGAGTCCCCGTAACGAAGGTTAGCCCTCAAATCGCATCTTTTTCGCCATAATTGCATTAAAATAGTCGCTTAGGCGTCAGCCTTAAGCGACTATTTTGCTTTATTCTGACAAAAAATCTGCCGATTTTAGGGTGCAT
>JAFWGH010000014.1 GCA_017512465.1 Clostridia bacterium | reverse complement strand
GGTTTTTTGAGTCCGTTAAGGTGGTATAACAAAACCGAATAGAAAACTCTTAACCAATGCCAAGATGCCGTTATAGAAGCGTTCTAAAAGAATAGGATTTATAATAAACAAGAAAGGTGACTCGTGATGAGCCACCTTTTTTGCGTATAAGCCTATTTCGTTATTTTATCGTTTCAATCACTAACCCTGCACCGATTTTGAACCCGCTTTTAAATGCGTCCAATTCGGTGATGTTGGAGAGTTCGTTGCGGCTTTCACTGTACCGAAGCAATAAATCAAGTTGCTCTTTGGTGAGCGTATCTTTGAGCCTTTCGGTGTTGCGATTGACAAGTTGTAGTGCTTCCTTGTATTCCGAATTGCACTCAATGTGGCTAATTTCCATCGGTGAAATGTTGCCGTACCATAATTCTTCAAGAATATTCATCTCACTTGTGTCCGAATGAAACCGTTAACACAAGAAAACTCTAAAACACGGTAAAATAAATTAGTTTTATAAATCATACAATATTCCTCCATTTATATGTCGTCTATTGAACAACGCTTTTTGCATAATGCGGGGATTTTTTCATATTTCGGCACAACTGCTTTCGGAAGAAGATACTTACAATTACTTAAAGAAGCAAAGCTCATTGATACTCAAACGAGTTATGGGATTTGTAGGGTTATACTGCTACGCATTCATACAACTATAACATAGATCTTACTACAAACTAATAATATAGATTGCTATTGTTCTTGAAGAACCATAAAAGTTTTGCGGAGATTTTCATCTGAGGGATTTATGCGCCTTTACTTGTTTAATATAATATTTTGTGATAGAATTATTATCAGCACGAACAGGAGGGACTATTTATGCAACTTTCATCACTCAGAGAAAACGAAAAACTTACCGTTTTCGTGTCCGGCAGGGTAGATACAAAAACAGCGCCGGAACTGGAAAAATATACAGCGCAAAACATAGCGGGCATCACGGAATTGATTTTTGATTTGGCAGGGGTTACGTATATTTCTTCCGCCGGCTTGCGTGCGTTTTTGCAGGCGCATAAGGACATGCAAAAGCAAGGCTCAATGAAACTGATTAATATCAGCGATGATGTAATGGAAATTTTTGACATGATAGGATTTTCCAATATTTTCACAATCGAGTAAAACCATGAAAAAGAAGAGATTTTCAAAAAACAATCTTGCCTTTAATATCATCAGTGCGGTATTGGTGCTTATTCTCATTTTCAGTGTTGCCGTTGGTTTAATCGGTTATAATACCTTCACCGATAATGCAAACTATATTTACGGCGATAAGGCAAACGAGGTCGCTTCTGAAGCGATGACAAAGATACATGTAAATCATATTGAACGCTATCTGAAAAACGGAAAGAGCGACAAGGAATGGCTCGAGTGCAATCGGCAACTGAAGGTGCTTTGCGATAACATGGCAGATATGATTTATGTTATATGTGTTGACGGTTCCGATTATAGCAGTTATACAACTGTTTTTTATGCGGTGAATAAGGATAACGCCACCCAGGTGCCGTTGACTTTGGGGCAAAAAGGCGAGATTTCCAACGACAGCTTTAAAAAAGAATTTAAGGCGCTTTATACGGATGACAACATCGGAAGCACAACGCTGTTAGGTGCGGAGAATTCTATTACCGCCATTCATCCTTTAAAAGATGATAGCGGCAATATTGCGGCGCTTTTGTGCGTTCAACTGCCTATGACAAATTTGGGTTACAGGGCAAATTTCCTTGTTAAAATCGCCGTTTCCGCGCTTGCTTTGATTATTCTTGCCATCATCATTTTTGCAAGACATATCCGCAGGCAAGTAGTCAGCCCGATAAGAAGAGTATCCGAAGAAACAAACAGATTTGCAAGAGAAAACAAACAGGGCGAAAAGTTGGGCACGGTAAGCAAAATCGAAGAGATTGCAACACTTTCCGAATCTATTGACAAAATGGAAGAAAAAATGTTGGAATACATTGAAAACCTCACCGCCGCAACTGCCGAGAAAGAGAGAAACGCTGCAGAACTTTCGATTGCGGCGAAAATTCAACAGAATGCAGTTCCCCATCATTTTCCCGCTTTTCCCGAAAGAAAAGAGTTTGAAATTTTTGCTTCTATGACTCCTGCAAAAGAAGTGGGCGGAGATTTTTATAATTTCTTTATGATAGACGATGACCGGTTGGCTTTGGTGATGGCGGATGTTTCCGGCAAAGGCGTTCCCGCGGCACTGTTTATGATGGTGACGAACAGTTTAATTAAGCAAGGAGCTCAAATGGGCGGAACACCTGCCGAAATTCTCGGCATTGTCAATGACAGTGTTTGTCAATCTAACGAGGCAAACATGTTTGTAACGGTTTGGCTGGGTATCCTCGAAATTTCCACAGGCAAAATCACCGCCGCAAACGCGGGGCACGAAGACCCTGCCGTTTACCGAGCCGAAGGCGGGTTTGAACTTTTCAAAAGCAAGCACGACATCGCTTTGGGCGTTATGGAAGCCTTCCCATATAGAGATTATGAGATTGAACTGAATAAAGGCGATAAAATCTTTTTATTTACCGACGGTGTTCCCGAAGCGACCGACAAAAACGAAAAAATGTTTACGCTCGACGCTATGCTGGAAGCACTGAATAAGCATAAAGACTTGCCGCCGAAAGGCATTCTTGACGGCGTGAATCACTGTGTAAAGGAATTTGTCGGGGATGCGCCGCAGTTTGATGATGTAACCATGCTTTGCTTAGAACTGGGCGAGGTAACACAATGATACTCGAGTATTTTGCAACGAATTTCATAACGATAATGATTATGATTGCGCTCGTTGTGATAATGTTGGTTAACAGAAAGTTAAAAATTCCCGCAACGCGGTGGTTTTTTGCGCTCATTTCGGTTGTGCTGATTCTGTCTGTTCTGGACTACATGAACGCATTTCTTGCAGGAGATTTGCTTTACAAACCTGACTTTAATCCGATAAAAGCACGCACGGTCGTTGACACATTATCCTATATACTGCGCCCGTTTGTTATTCTAATAGAGTTGCTTGTTATACTGCCTGAAAGAAAAAAACGGTTGCTTTGTATGATCCCTGTTCTTATCAATACCGTTTGGTACGCAACCGCTCTGTTTGGAAGCAAACTTGCATTTTTTATTGATGATAAAGGCTGGCAAAGCGGCATTTTTGCAATTCAGTTGGTTTATGTGACACAGTTGGTGTATCTTGTGTTGCTTGCGGTGTGTTCCGTGCGCTATTTTGGACAGAAAAATCTAAAAATGGGAATGATTATTTCTATCATCGTTTTAGCGGCTTTGGTAACTGCTTTTTTGGAGTACCGAAATATTTTAACGGGTTATGCAACCACCGTCGCAGCGTTTTGTTTTTTTTTGTATTACATCTATCTGGCGTCTGTTTATCAGCAGGAAATGCAAGATTTATTTGAGCAAAAAGATTTGCACATTGCAAGGCAGGAACTTCTGCTGGTGCGCAGTCGCATTCATTCGGATTTCATTTTTGAATCGCTGAGCATTATTCGCGCTCTTTCCAAAACCGATAAAAAAGCCGCTGCTGCAGCGATTGACAGTTTTTCGTTTTATCTGCGCGCACATCTGAACGCCATTCGTGATGACTCGCCTATCAGTTTTGAGTGGGAATTAGACTGCGTTAAGGCATACCTTGCACTGTTGAAAATTGATAAAAACGAGGCTGTTGAGTTAATATGCGATTTGCAATTCACCGATTTTAAACTTCCGCAGTTATTGCTGGAAACGGTGGCAGATTACTGTATAAGTCATGAAACCGATGAAACGATCCTTCTTAAAACTTATGTGCAGGATGAGCAGGTTTTTGTTTGCCTGAAAGGAAATGGCGAAACTGCAAAATCTTCCGGCATGAAAAAAGAAATACAAACCGCCCGAAACAGACTGAAAATGCAGTGTGGGGGAACATTGGAAACGGACGGCACCGGTGTTGTTATCACTGTTCCGAAAAACGAGTTTTCCGACACGCCGACAGATGTTGAAAAAGTGAGATAAAATTTGTCAGCCTTTGTGTATTGACAGAGAGCGACAGAAGTGCAAAACCGCTGAAACTTTAAAGTTTCAGCGGTTTTCAGCGTGTAGAAAAAGTTGGTTTTTGTTTTTAAACTCTGACGCTTCGGCATTACCCGGAGCGTGTATGTTATCTGGTTAAATCATCGAGATTAACGCCCAAAATTTTGGCAATCTGCATCAGCGTAGGAATATCCGGAACGCGCGTGCCGCTTTCCCAGCGGTAAACGGTTTGTTGAGCGCAACCGATTTCTTCGGCGAGTTTTGCAGCAGAGATGCCGCGCTCTTTGCGGTAGGTCTGAATCAGGTGTCCCACCTTAAAACTGCCTTGAAAAGAACGCTCGATTTCTTCATCTTTAATATCGGAAACGGGATAGCGCAAATTATTCAGTGCGTCCTTTAATTTTTCCGTGCCTACAGGCTTCATCAAAAAAGCGCTGGCGTGGGTTCTGTAACTTTCGAGCGCAAATTCGGAGTAAGAAGTAACATAAATAATATTTGTTCTCGGATATTTGGCTAAAATCTGTTCGGCAAGGTCAATGCCGTTTGCATAGTCCAAATCAATATCCATTAGAATTACATCAAATCGGTGTTTATCTACCAGTGAGAGAATGGCGCTCGGGTCATTCGTGCCGATACATTCGGCGTCCGGCACAATGTCTTCCAATTCATCAAGCATATCTTCTACAATTAGTTGGTGGTCGTCTGCAACAAGTATTTTCATGTCTTTTTCTCCTGCGGAATAGTGATGGTAACAAACATTCCTTCGTTTGTTTGCTGTGTTGTGAGGGTGCCGCCGCACTGCATCGCAAGGCGTTGGCGTGTGTTTGAAATGCCGATACCCGTGCTGTCCGGTTTTTGCTTTTGTTCCGGGTCGCCGGTGCCGTTATCGGCAACGAGAATTTGCACCGCATTTTCGGTTTTTCTTGTGGAAATGGAAATAACGCCGTTGTCGTTTCCGGTACCGTATTTAACCGCGTTTTCAATGATAGGCTCTAAGGAAAGCGGCGGCAGGCAAAAATCAGTGGTCTCAAGTTCATATTTCATCTCAATAGAGCGCGAGCGGTCTGCTTGAACAAGCA
Organism: Clostridia bacterium; assembly: GCA_017512465.1. GTDB lineage: Bacteria > Bacillota > Clostridia > Oscillospirales > Acutalibacteraceae > RUG714. The sequence continues at coordinate 10,454 of JAFWGH010000014.1, read as the reverse complement.
AAAGATAGGCGTTTACATGGCGCAGTTCCTGCTCGAAATCAATCATTTCGTCGGTTTGAATGGCTTGAATGTGCACCTTTAAATAATCGGCAAAATTATCAATGCTTTCAACCGCCCTCGGCGTATCTCTTTTGACTAAAGAGCGGATAATACTCAAAGCGTTGATAATAAAGTGCGGATGCATTTGTGTTCGCAACAGCGACAACTTGTTTTTGGTTATGATGAATTCCTTGCGCGCGAGAGCAGCCTGCATTTCGTGTTGATAAATAACCGAAAGATAGAAATAGTATTCGAGCATTCCCATTGCCATAATGGCGTTTGTATATCCTTCAAGAATATTAAAACTTTCCAAAACGTTGACTAAGATAAATTGAATAACAATAAAAAATACAATGACACTTCGTTTGAGTTCATTTCTTTTAAAATAAATAATCGAGAACAACGTCAGCAAGAACAGATAGAAAATTTCGGTATAATAAACGGACATACCGATAATGCTTGTGTGCCAACGGCTACTCGAATCAATCATTTCCGCTGCAGAATCGCCAAAGCATGTCGAGAGATAAACGGCTGCATTAAGAACGGCGGGAATTGCAAATAAGAAAAGATATTTTTTGCCGGGTATCACAATGAAAGATAAAATCATGATAATAAGTGGATGAAGAACATAACTGACAGCCGTAAGAAAAATGCGAAGTGTGTACTGCCTGTCGGGTGAAAAAGTGAGAACATTGCCCTGCTCGAGTTGAAAGCCGAGAGTGTCAACTGCAAGGATAAGAAAAAGAGTGAATATTCCGACAGCAAAATAGGCGGTTGCGGGAACAGCAAGGCGCCGGTTTACAAGTATGGTTACCGTTAAAGAGAGCAGTATTATCAGCGTAATAAAATTATGCGTTAAAAATTCCATTATTAGCGCCATGTTTACACGCTCCCTTTTTAAAAATATTTGTTCTGAATTTGTAAAAAGCAAAAGATAATAATTTTCATTTTACATTATACCACTTTGTTTTTACGATGTCACGCACTAAAGGGGCGGCTGACATATAGAATATTTGCTGAAAATAGGCATCTTTTTCGCTATAACTTCAGAAAAAATCATCATTAGGCGTCAGCCTTAACGCTGATTTTTTCTTTGTTCTAACAAAAAATCTGCCGATTTTCAGTGCTTTGCAGTTTTTGCTAAGGGATTTTATTCGAATAAGTGAGAAAAATTTTCTTGCATACTTTGTGTATTCAAGGGAATTTTTCTCGCTTAGGCGGATAGAAGCGCGCCGCAAAAACCAAACATTCTATATATCAACCGCCCCAAGCGGTGAGTATTTTGAAAAATACTGAAAAATTAACCGTTCCGGTGAATGACAACAACTTATTATAATGATATTATAATAATTGAACTATTGTATTAAACATAGTAGGAGGCGTTTTGATTGTTGTATCTTATTTTATCTTCGGCAGTGACTGTTTGCGCCGGAATCGGATTTTCCTACGGCATATTCCGATTCTTTCGTGAGAAATCAGCGCTGTATATCAGGATGATTGTTTTTAGCGTCGGCTGTGCGATGTTCGGCAGACTGTTCGAGTCGCTGCAGTTAATCGCCAACGGTTACATTTCGGGCGGATTCCATGTGGGTGTGCTGGGAATAGCAGGCAGTTTCCTTTTCCTGTTCAGCGCAAACTACGGGCAGATGGATTCCATTGTTGATGACGGTTCGGAGCAATTTAAAAAGACAAGGCTTATTTCCCTTATCGCTCCGCTGGCAGTGCTGGGAATGTGGTGCATTCTGGTTGTTTCCAAGGGATTCAACAAAACAACCGTTGCTTACGGTGTGGAAACGCTCGTCATCGCTCCTGCCGTTTATTTCAATTTTAAGCATTTGATTATTGAAGATGTGGATTTCGGACTGATTCGCGCCATCCGCCTTTATAATCTTTTGGCGATTGTTTACGCTTTTCTTTGTATGGCGGAGATGTTCGTTAAGAGCTTTAACAATCCGTTAGTATTCATCATTATCATTTATGTTTTACAATGCTTGGTGCTGCTTGCAATTATACCGGTTTTGGAAAGAGGTGTTAAAACATGGACAACTTGAGTTATGTAGCTTTTATCTGTTTAACTATTTCCCTTGGGCTGATGCTTCCGCTCATGGAAAAGAAAACGCGCAGAGTAATGATTTTTATGATTATCGGTATTTGCTCGTGCCTGTTTGTTTCGGAAATTAACGGCTTTTTCCTGCGCCTGTTTAAAAATGACATTGCTTATGTAACAACGACAATAACACCAATCACCGAAGAAGTTATCAAAGCGCTTCCGCTGCTTTACTACGCGATAGTTTTATCGGATGACCGCCACGAAATCACTGCTAATGCGTTTGCCATAGGCGTTGGTTTTGCCGTGCTTGAAAACATTGTTATTCTCACACAGAACCTTGAAAATGTGACTATTGTCTGGGCGCTTATCAGGGGATTCGGTTCGGGACTTGTGCATGGAATTTGCACGGTTATGGTCGGTTTCGGCATTTCCTACATCAAAAAGCGCCGCAAACTGTTTTTCTGCGGTACATTTGCGCTGCTTTCCACAGCCATAATCTACCACGCGATTTTCAATCTTCTTGTGCAATCAAGCTTCCAGTATGCAGGCATTTTGCTGCCGATAGCAACCTACATTCCGGTTCTGCTGTTGATGAGAAAACAAATAAAAAGAAACAAACAAGAGACGGAATCGGTTTCGACTACACCCGAAGGAAAATGACTAAATTCCAAACACAAGAAAGAGGTAAGGTTAAATGATTAAAAAGTTTTGTGCACGCCGTGTTCTGTCGGTATTAATCTGCGCTGTTCTTTTGGCAGGGTCGGTATTGCCGCTTGCAATGCCTGCACACGCTGAAAACACTGTCTTTATAACCGACATTGAGCTCGCTTTCGGCTCTGCCGAAGCGGACAAATTGGAAGCATCCGGGTGGTCGGTGATGATGGTGGGGCTTAATGTGACCCCAAACACCGAGAAGCAGGTTTACATAGCTTACAAAACAGACGGCGGCAGCCCTGTCACAAATGTGCTTTTGGCAAAAGACTTCGGAAGCTCTCTTAAAGGGAAGGACGGCTGCTCTTACACGCGCGCAGGCGACACCGATGTTGATGCGGGTATCGGCGGCGGAACAGGTTGCCTTTACTTCACGCGCGAAAAAGCGGCAGGCGAACCGCTCGTTGCGCTGCAGGTGCTTCGCAGCACCTCCAAGGCGCTTTACACTATCACGAATGACGGTGCCGAGCTTGTTAAAACCGCTTCGGGCGTTCCGGCAGATTTTGAAAGGGAAAACAAAAAAGCGGTTCTTTACCTTGCCATGATTCGTGACGGTATGGTTAAACCCTATGTCAGTGATGTCGGCGTCGTGACAGATACAGACAAGTGGAACGCGGTTTATACCGCTTGCGAAAGAGGATATAACTATTATGTTGACGGCGATATGGACGAGAATGCCGGCACTTACACACTTCTTGTTTACAACCGCACGGCAGATGTAAAAAAAGCTGTCACGAATATTACCGCGGTTTCCGAAGAGTCTGTGAAGGCAATGGAAAAAGAGGCTGCCGCGCAGGATTTAGACGGTTCGTCAATCAAAATTTCAAACATTGACTATTCCCGAATTTCAAAAAAGCCGATTGCCGCCAAGACCTCCTACTATCTTTATGTGACAAAGAGCACAAAGGCAGGCAACGCGGTTTCCATGCTTACTGCTCAAAGAATCGAAGAGCCTCAAAACATTCTTTTCGGCACGTGGATTGATTCCTATTATTCCGCAGAGGGCGTTACCGACGCGCATCTTTATTCGGTCAATGAATCCCTGTTTTCAAAGCTTAGAGATGATTTAACTGTTTTGACTCAGGTTCCGATCAAATTCCTTGATAATGCTCCTGCTTCACAGAAAACGGGAACCGCAACTTCCGTATCAACCGCAGCAGCGCCCGAAACAACGACGCAAGCCGTGACACAGGGAACCGTCAGTGAAGAGAATCCGGCAAATGCCGAAGAAGCAGGCGAACCTGCAAGCGAACCGACAACAGAGCAGACTACTCAGGCGACAAGCGTTGTGACCACCGAGCCGACAACCGAAGAAGAAAAAGAAAACAAGATTATCGGCATCACAATGCTCACAAAAAAAGAAGGGCTCCCCGAGAGTGTTTTGCAAATTCTCGGTCTTAATGAAAACATTATTTCATCAGAGGAAGATGACAGGCGCAGCGAACGCGAAAACAAATTCGGCGCTTCCGTTTTCACGGAGCACGGCGGACTTGCCTTTGCTATTGGCAGTGCGGTAATTGTTGCGGCCGGCATAAGCGCGTTCGTGCTTTATAGAAAAAAGAAAGGAGCAGAGTAAATAGCATGAAAAAAAGACTAATTGCGCTGTTTTTGGTGCTTGTTTTGGCAGTCACCTGCTTCCCGGTTTCGGCTTTTGCCGCAGGAAGCGAAGGTGATGACATCGCACTCACCGGCTCCGATTTATCAATAGATGACATTGCCGATACCGGCGCAAGCTTCTATGTTGTTCCCGAATTTGCTCCGGACAAAGCGGTTGTAGTCGGCACCGGCGCATCCTCTCAGCTAATGGCGCTGGACCGCAACTACACTCGCTCGTTTACGGTGCACAGCAGCGGCGATGATTATTATTATTTTGAAGATACCGTATATCATAAGGTTGTTGAGGTTGCGGGCGGTGTTGCGGGGAAGCGCGCCCGATTGCAGCTGGCGAATTACGATGGCTCCGATAAGCAGCTCTGGCAGCTGATTAAGGGGGAAAAAGGCTTTGCCATCCGTTCCAAGCTGAATACGGACTTTGCCTGGAATAGCGCAGGCAACCGCACAACGCAGGGTAACGCAATTCAGCTCTGGAAAAGCGGCGCAACGGTGCACGAATTCTGTTTTATTACGGATACTCCGGCGCTTTTTAAGACAACGGACGCTGCAAACAATTATTTTATCTGCCCGCAGACGATTACGGAAAGCTCCGTGAAAATCGGCTCAAACGGCAAAACGCAGCTTTGGACGATTCAGCCGAACAAATCCAACAGCTTTATTGTCAGAGTATATAAAGGCTATTACTATTTTGAAGATTATAAATCCGGCAATGTGCTGCAGATTGCAAACGGCAAGGCGCAAAACAATTCACCGCTCAATCTCGGCGAATTTGACGGCTCGGATAAGCAACTCTGGGTTGTCAATGCCGAGGACAAGGGCTATTATCAGATTTGTTCGGCGCTTGACCCGAGGTATGCGCTGGATAATCGCGGTAACAAGACGGATAACGGCAATGAAATTAATGTTTACAGCGCTAATCACGGTCAGTCGCAGAAATATAAATTCACACTTAACGCCGGTATTTCCGACGAAGCGGACGATTTGGAACGCTACGGCTTCGGCGAGGAATACAGCATAGTGCCGTGCTGTGCAGGCGGCGCAAGAATTGATATGAGCACTGCCTCTGACAGAAGCATCCAGCTTTACAAGACCACTCTCGGAACGAACCAGCTGTGGACGTTCGGCAAGGTAGGAGATTACTATTATATTAAATCCAAATATGACGGCAAGGTTGTTGAAGTGCCCGGCGGCAACGCTGTTTCGGGACTGGTACTGTCCTGCGCCGATTACAACGGCTCGGATAAGCAGCTTTGGGCGCTTGAAGATATGAACGACGGCACCTTTTCCCTTCACAGCAAACTGAATAAAGACCTTGTGTGGGATGTGGAAAACAATACCTCTGCCGATTTTTCGAAAATTTTGTTATATCCTCAGCACAGGTATAGCAATCAGCGCTTTCGTTTCGTTCATATCTCCACCGTTGAGCCCATATCCGAATGGGGCTCAAAAATCCACGATTGTGAGGGAACGAACCGGGATGTGTGGGATGGCTCTTACACCTACGATTGGTATTATGACCACCAGAATGATAATGATTTCTACATAAACAGCGCGTCTGACCTTGCAGGTCTTGCTTCCCTTGTGCAAAACGGAAACGGTTTTGGATATAAAACAGTACACCTGATGTGCGATATTAATCTTGCGGAAATCAACTGGACGCCTATCGGCTTTAACGACCATTGGTTTTACGGCTCCTTTAACGGTCACGACCATTCCGTTATCGGTTTAAGGCGTGATGATAAAACGAATAACAACGGTTTGTTCGGGCAGTTTTACGGCGCCGCGCTTTGCAATCTTGCCGTGAAAGGAACGATGTACGGCGATTACAACACGGGCGGCGTTGTAGGGAATCTTGAAAGAGGCTGTCTTTATAATATTTACAGCGAGGTAACCATCAGAAATGCGGCGGATGATTTCGCCGGCGGCATTGTCGGAAAATGCGGCTATGCAGGATATATTGAGCACTGCACGCAGAATGCAAAGGTTAATTCAAACGACCAGGATAATCACAGGGGCGGAATTGTCGGTTACACAGACGGAAACCTGCGCTACTGTGTTAATAACGCACGAGTTTACTGTAACTGGAACTGTGTCGGCGGAATTGCAGGCACTCTTTCGGGCGGAAAGATTGAGCACTGTGCAAATCACGGCACCATCGGTGGCGGCGAGTATGCCGAGCGAATCGGCGGTATTGTCGGCGAAACAAAAGACAGGGGTTTAACCTTCGGCTGTTATAATGACGGTACTGTATATAGCGACGATGACGATTATGTGGGCGGTATCGTCGGCAGATGCGACGGTTGGTTTGTGTCATATTCTATCAATATCGGCAGAGTTTACGGCGACGACCAGGTCGGCGGTATTAGCGGCTGGGGCAGAGCAGTAAACTGCTTTAATGCGGGAATCGTTACGGGCGATACCGAAGCAGGCGCTATATCAGGCGCTGACCACTGTAATGGATGTTACGCTCTTGCGTGGAGCGCGGCTTACATTTCGGGAGACCATGGCGAGGAAAACAGCGGCTTTGCAAGTGCCGAGGACATACTCAGCGGTAAAATATGCCGCAAATTAAATAACGACGGCAACACGCTTTGGAATCAGGACGGCTATTACGGAAGCCTGAAATCTATATTCTCTCAGAATATCGGCAGCGACCCCTATCCCACCTTCGGGGCTTCCGAGGTAACGGCAAACAGCGGCAAGTATGTTAACAGCGAATACCGTGTCAGCGTGGATTACAAGCACGATTACGGCACGGTGACGGGCGCAGGCGATTATACCTTCGGAAAGGTAACGCTCAAGGCAACACCGGCAGCCGGCTGTGTGTTTGAAGGGTTTGAACTCAAAAGCTGTAAGGTCGGCAAAATGACGGGTTGGGACGGCAAAGAGCATGACGGCGTTGAAGAGGTCGTTACCACCCATAAAGACGAGAAAATAACTCTTACCGATAATATTAATCAAAGCTATACCGTCAAGGCGAATTTTGATGTTTTTGACGAAGTGCCCGAGGATATGCGTGTAACGGTTAAAGTGGAAGTGGAATGTACCGACGATGCGGAAGGCTGGAACAGTTCAACTATTCCTATTGAACTGGTTGACACAGCCGGCACGCAGCACTCCTGGGAGGTCAGCCGTTATGACCTTGACGCCGTCGGCGAAAAGCAGAGCCACACCTTCTACATCGGCGCGGCAAACCCCGTAGCCGTTTATGCAACGCCCGATTTCGGCGGCGGCTTAACCTTCCGCTCTTACGGACTAAAAGCCAGAATGTGGATTAACGGCAGCGGCACTGCAATGGAAAGCAGTGAGGTAATTATCCGCTCCTGGCCGTTTATCTCTTCAAAATGGGGCAGCGACTATATGAGCATTGGCTTCGGGAACTACGGTAATTCAACCGTTGCTAATTTTGAAAAAATTGACCCTTCAACCAAGCAGCCTGTCGGACTTAAAAGCTTCACAAGGTGTAAGGATGCTTGGGAATATGCAAAGAAGGATAAGAATTACACCGTTCGCCTTGAAAGTGCTTGGCTGCTTGACGGTGTGCTTGAGCTCACTTCAGGGCAGAGCATAAAGCTTGATTTCAACGGTTACCCGATTATCCGCTCGATGAAGAAAACAGTGGATGACGGCGAGCTTATCAAGGTCGGCGGAGGCTCGGTTTTGACAATTGTTGATTCGGCACCTTCCAGAGCGAGCAGCGGCAACTTCACAGGCGGCTCCATTCAGGGCGGCAGAAGTGATGATACTGCAGGACTCATTGAATGTAACGGCACGCTGAATATGACCGGCGGCACCCTTTATAATGGCGGCACAACCGATAAAGGAGGCGCAATTAAGCTTAATGACAGCGGCATTGCGAATCTGACAAATGTTTTGATTTCAAACTGCTGGAGCAATAAAGCGGTGTTCTATCAAAACGAAGGCGGCGCAATTTATATGAGAGGCAAAGCAAAGGCTACTCTCAAAAATTGCACAATCAGGCAGTGCAAGGCGCTCGATTACGGCGGCGGCATCTATCTTGAAGATGATGATAACAAGCTCACCTGTGAAAATGTCAACATCATCAGCTGCACAGCGCTTGAAAACCAGGGCGGCGGCGTTTATCAGGACCTCGGCGAAACCAAATGGGTTGACGGTTTGATTAAAAACTGCCGTGCCGATGAGGATGACGGCGGCGGCTTCTATCAGGCGGAAGGCAACGCTTACTTTGAAAATGTAAGCTTTAGCAAGAATTATTCCGAAGACAACGGCGGCGGCTTCTATTCTTACAATGATGACAAAACCTGGTTTGTCGGCTGTGCTTTCTCCGGAAATGATGCTGATGACGACGGCGGCGCGATTTACATTAACGATAACTATCTGTATTTGCAAAATTGTGAAATCACAAATAATAATGCCGACGGTGACGGCGGTGCAATTTACATCGAAAGCTCAGGCTCCGTTGATGTTGCAGGCAAAGTAATAATCAAAAACAACACCGGCGACGGTTCAATGGATAATCTCGTTATGGAAAAAGGTGCTTTCATCTACAACCACGGGCTTGAACCCGGTTCGGATATTCACCTCAGAAGCGAATCTTCGGGTAATGTCACTCTTGCAAGCAACACAATGAGTGAATACCAAATGAAGCAGTACTTCCATGCGGATTACGGCCACTTTGAGCTGACCGATATTAAGAAAGTGAACACAGAGCTTCGCTCTTCCGTTTTCTCTGAGGGATATGCTGTTATCATTATTTCTCTTGTGCCGGTGATTATCGCGGCAGCAGTCGGTATATATATCTACAAAAAGAAAAACACTCAAATCGGAAAGGGGGGAGCAGTAAAATGAGAAAAATCAGAATTTTCTCGCAAATAGTTGCAATCATTTTGATTTTCAGCATGCTCTTTAGTGCGCAACCATGGACAGTGGCTGCGGCTGAAGTCAAAAAGGAAGCCGAAATGGCAACGCTCTACCTTAGTGAAGTTAAGATGTTCTATGGCAGGAATGAAAGCCAAGCCAAAAGTGCTTGTGAAAAAGAAGGCTTCATTTTCTCTAACACTAATCTTAATAAAGGTGTTCCTGAAATGGACAGCGGCGCTTCTGCGATGGGAATTTACCTTGGCTATAAAGTCACGGAGGATATCGGCGAAGCTATAACCGATTTGACCTTGCTTGATATGAAGCATACGCATTTCACCGAAATGAGCTATGAGGAATATCTTGATAAATCCCTGAGTCAATTCAGCAACGAAGCAAATCAGCTTATGACTCTTGTCAACGAGTTCAGAACGCAGTATGCGGCAGGGAATCCTATGGCGGTGATGGCTTATGATTCGTTTAATCTCATTTATATGGATGAGGGAAAGAGCCGCAATGCGGATGATAATCTTCTGGGCAACTACTTTTTGAATTCTGCCGATGCCACCTTCTTTCAGAAATTCCTTCAGCGGGGGAATGCCATGGTGTTGAGCAAAATTGTTGACATTCTCTGCTCAGCTGTTTCCGATTTTAATGAGGACGGCACAACCTGGGTTGACCGTGCCAAAAAAAGCGAATTGACCTTTGCTTATGATAAAGCCGATTCTGGCGAAAAGAACAGGCTTGACGCAAGCTATCAAAACTCTGCAAAGGTGTTTATTAACGCCATTCAGGAGTTTAGCAAAAACTATACCGAAGCGAAGCGCCGCTTTGATAAGTACGGTGAAACGCTCGGCTATGATGAGCTCAAGGGTATGGACGAGGAAACGGCAATCAGGGAAATGGATAAAGCAGGAAGCGATTGCCTTTTCCCGGAATATTGCAAGGCTCTTGAAATCTATGCTTTGCTTGAAAAGGTTGAGTATCAAAAAAAGAATGAAGTGATTGAAAACAATGCGGGGCTCATTGATGAGTCTAACGGTGAACCGACCACTCAAAAAGCTTCAAAAACCTTGACTCTTGCGCGGTACATTATGGATTTGGCGGCGGATGAAACGCTTGCCGACCACCCCTCGACCGTATATCCGATTATTCAAGCTTTAACGCCAGCACAGCGTGTGGTTCTCAAACAGGGCGGCTT
>JAFWGH010000181.1 GCA_017512465.1 Clostridia bacterium | reverse complement strand
AGACAACAGTTTTTTGAGGGGGGTCATGTGGGGGTGGGGGTATCATAATCATGAAAACATGTTTTTGATATCAGCGGGCTGGGGCTTCGTGTTAAAAAAGCTGACAAGAATATGTGTTCGACTTCCGTCGGGCTACCTATCGGAAAGCAAATTAAAAAATATATTGACACGGTGTCAGAATAGTGCTATAATCCAAATAGTGACACGATGTCAGAACGCAAAAACAAGGAGTGATACCAATGCCAAAGGGCTCCCCCGAGCTTACAAAATCAAGGCGAAGTGAAATCATGGAAGCGAGCATTCGTTTGTATGATGAACGCATTTTCAAGGATATCACGATGAAAGATATCGCCGAAAGCATCACCTTTGCAAGGAGTAATATATATAACTATTTCCAGACAAGGGAAGAGATTTTTCTTGGCATATTTGAGCAAGAATATCGCAAATGGAACCGCGATTTGGAGCAGATTGCAAATGAACACATTGCTGACAAAAATCTTCTTGCCGATTTGCTCGCAAAATCGCTTGAAAAGCGCAAACTGATGTTAAAGCTCCTTGCTGTTAATCTTTATGACCTTGAGGAAAACTGTCGCATAGAATGCCTGATTTCTTTTAAAAAGGTGTATGCTGTCTCAAGATCGCATATGCTTGAAATAATAAAAAACTGCCATCCCAATTTAAGCGATGAGCAGCTATTGCAAAAAATGCTTGCGGTTCTTGCTTACCTGCACGGCATATACCCTTACTGCTACGCGACCGAAAAACAAAGTGCAGCCATGAAATCGGCAGGCATTGAAGCGAAAGCACAAAAGATATATGACCTTGCTTATGCAGGTCTGAAAGAATTAATATAAAGGAGTCATTCACAACAAATAGGAGGATATAAACATGTTAGGCAAATTCAGTTACCACAACCCGACCAAACTATACTTCGGTGAGGACGCTCTTGAATACTTAAACGAAGAGCTTCCCAAGTATGGCAACACCGTTCAACTCATTTACGGCGGTGGTTCGATTAAGAAAAACGGACTTTATGATGAAGTTGTAGCCATTCTCAAAAAGAACGGAAAAACCGTTGTTGATGACGGCGGTGTTATGCCGAATCCCACTGTTGATAAGCTTCGCGAGGGCGTAAGAATTGCAAGAGAGAACAAGGTTGACTTGCTACTTGCTGTGGGCGGCGGCTCCTGCTGCGACTATGCAAAGGCAGTTTCCGTTTCCGTTAACTGCGATGAGGATCCGTGGGATAAATACTACATCCGTTTTGAGGAGCCTGATTGTGAAATTGTACCTGTCGGTTGTGTACTGACCATGGCGGGCACAGGCTCGGAAATGAACGGCGGCTCCGTTATCACTAACCACGAGCAAAAGCTCAAAATCGGTCATGTTTTCGGCGATGAGGTGATGCCGAAATTCTCAATTCTCAATCCGAAATATACAATGTCCCTGCCGAAAAGACAGATGGTTGCCGGCATTTACGATATTTTCAATCACATCTGCGAGCAGTATTTTTCGGGCGAGGACGACAACACGAGCGATTATATTGCTGAAGCGCTGATGAAATCCGTTGTTAACAGCTCGCTTGTTGCTATTGAAAATCCCGAGGATTACGAGGCGCGTTCCAACATTATGTGGGCAGCAACATGGGCGCTGAATACCCTTATTGCAAAAGGCAAGTAAACAGACTGGATGGTGCATATGCTCGGTCAGGCGGCAGGCGCATACACGGACGCAACCCACGGTATGACGCTTGCAGCGGTTTCTCTTCCGTATTACAGACACATTATGCCTTACGGACTTAAAAAGTTCGTTCGATTTGCAAAAGAGGTTTGGAATGTTCATCCCGAGGGAAAAACCGACGAGCAGATTGCGAATGAAGGACTTGAAGCTATGAAGGCGTGGATGCAAAAAATCGGCGTGACACTCTCGCTTTCCGCACTCGGCGCTACCGAGGATATGCTTGAAGGAATCGCCGATGCTACAATCATTCTTGACGGCGGCTATAAGGTGCTCACCCGTGATGAAGTTGTTGAAATATTAAAACAAAGTTTTTAAACGGAGAACAATATGAAAAGGATAATTTCAATTGCGTTAGTTTTTGCTATAGTGTTTGCCTTTGCTGCCTGCAAGGCAAACACAAACAAAGAAACAACAGCTAATTCGGGGACCGCTTCTCAGGCTCAAACAACCGAGAACAACGGTAAGCAAGATACAACCTCATCTTCAAGCAAAACGCTGGTTATCTACTTCTCCGCAACCGGCACCACAAAGGGCGTTGCCCAAAGGATTGCCTCTGCAACCGGCGGCGATTTATATGAGATTACGCCTGCCGAGCCTTACAGCGATGCAGACCTCAATTGGCATGACAACTCGAGCCGCACGACCAAGGAGCAGAACGACAAGAGTGCTCGCCCCGCGATTGCCAATGATACAGTGAAGCTTGACGGTTACGATACGATTTATATCGGCTATCCGATTTGGTGGGGTGAGGAACCGCGCATTATGGATACCTTTGTGGAAGCGCACAGCTTTGAGGGCAAGACGGTGATTCCCTTCTGCACCTCCGGCGGCAGCGGTATCGGCAGCAGCGGCAAAAACCTTGCACAATTGTCAAAAAGCGGGACATGGCTTAACGGTGAGAGATTGGATGTAGGCATTTCCGACAGTGACTTACAGGGATTTATAAATGAAAATAAATAAAATCAAACGTTGTATAGATGTTGTTCTAACGCTTGTGTTGCTGTTTTTAATGGCATATCAGGTGACGGGAGATATTTTGCACGAATGGATAGGCATCGGGATGACGGTAATTGTTATTGCCCATCAGGTTTTGAACCGCAGGTGGTACATGGCGATAGCCAAAGGAAAATACAAACCCTACAGAATTGTGATGACGGTGATAGATATTCTGCTCTTACTATGCTTCTTCACAACTGCATTTTGCGGTATGGCAATGAGCAACCACGCCGTGCCGTTTATGAACGGTATTATCCCTCTCATACCGGCAAGGCAAATGCATCTTGCGTTTTCGTACTGGTCGTTTGTGCTGGCGGGAATCCATATCGGTTTTCATCTCAGCACACTTATTTCAAAGCTGAAAAAGAAAAGCGCAAAAATCGTGCTACTGTCAGCAAGCACAGTATTAAGCGTTTGCGGTTTTTGGCTGTTCTTTAAGTCTAACATATTCAGTTATATGTTTTTGACAACACACTTTGCCTTTTTGGATTACAACAAAAATCCTGTAATCGTTGTTTTTGAAAATTTAATAATGCTCTTAGCATGGGCGTTTGCGGGAATGATAACATCTATATTATTGACTTCAAACAGAAAAAGGAGAAACACAAATGAAAATAGCAATTCTTAACGGAAGTCCGAGAAAACAAAACACCTCTTCCATGGTGCAGGCATTCATTGAGGGCGCAGAGGCGGCAGGCCATGAAGCTGTAGAATATCAGGTAGGCAAAATGAACATTGGCGGTTGCCTTGGTTGTGAATATTGCCACACGAAGGGTGAAGGCAAGTGCATTCGAAAAGATGATTTGGAGCAGATTATGCCCGCTTATCTTGAAGCGGATATGATTGTTTTTGCCTCGCCGATTTACTACTTCACCATGACGGCACAGATGGAAGCGGCGATTCAGCGCGTTTACTGCATCGGCAAGCCCGCAAAGGCAACGAAAGCGGCACTGCTTCTCAGTTCGGGCTCGCCCGGCGTATATGACGGTGCGATTGCGCAGTTTAAAGCATATATGGCATATGCGGGAATTGAAGTTGCAGGTATAATTACCGCCAACGGCGCAGATAATAAATCGGAAGCCAAACTTGCCGAAATCAGAGAGTTTGCAAAATCTCTGTAAAATGCATTATACAGCCGATAACCCTAATGTCGGGATTGGGAATTCTGCTTGTTTTATCCGCAGTGATTATTTTGAATTTAAAACGCAAAAAAGAATAAGTATTCATTTAGGAGGAAACAATAATGGCAAATATGAATAATGCAGCTAAAGTAAGCGAATTTTTAGACAAGGCAAAAGTGTTTTACTTTTTAACAACCGACGGAGATCAGCCAAAAGGCAGACCTTTCAGCTTTCATCTGTTGGAAGATGATACACTTTATTTCGGTTGCGGTACATTTAAGGATGTTTACAAGCAATTAATAAATAATCCTAAAGTGGAAATTCTTGCTATGGCTGACGGCGATTTTTTACGCTACGACGGCACAATGAAAGAAGTTAAGGATGAACTATTGCTTGAAAAGACAAGAGAGATGATGCCGGACATTATGGCAATGTACGATAAGAACGGCTGGACAATGGCGCTGTTTTATCTTGAAAACGGAAAGGCTGAAATCCGCGGTGTGATGGAGCAAAAAGAAGCGTTTGAGGTATAGAGTGAACCGGCATGACATTTCTATTGCAGACGGTCTTTCGGGACTTGGCGCAGCACTTGCTGCAATGGCGGAGCAGGGCATTTCCATGGTTTACGATAAGACACATATGGTGCTTGCAGACGGCGATTATGCACTTGCTTGCAGCGAGTTCATTTGGCGGTGTTGTAACAACTTACTATGAGCTTTTCCGTGTTGAGAACGGCTACATTGCCGAGCACCGGGATTAATGGAAACACTTGCCGCAGAAGATACATGGAAAAACCCCAACGGCAAGTTCTAATCAACAGTATTAAAATTATTACAAAAAATGCGTAACGGGTTTCGCTGTTGCGCATTTGTGATATAATAAGCGCAAGGCGGTGATTGAAATGACACAGGCAGAAAGAAGAGTATACTTAATAGAATACTTACTTGCAGAGGATAGCAGATTCAGAAACTACGAACCGGAAACAATGAGCGAACAGGAGCAAAAGAATTTGCTGCGCTCACTGATGAACATCCGTGTACCTGCTCCGCTGAGTGACGAGTTTCTCAAAATTCAGAATGAATACTTAAAACAAGAACTTTCCGAAAAGGGCATAACAGATATTGTCGGCCTTACACCTGTTGAAAACAGCATTTATCTTTGGCAGGGAGATATTACCACGCTGAAATGCGATGCAATAGTTAATGCGGCAAACTCACAGATGCTTGGCTGTTTCAGACCGCTTCACAACTGTATTGACAACTGCATACACACCTATTCAGGCATACAGCTTCGCAATAAGTGCCACGAATTAATGCAGAAGCAGGGCTATGAGGAACCGACCGGTCAAGCAAAAATCACGCCCGCATTTAATCTGCCATGCAAATATGTGATTCACACCGTCGGACCGATAGTTAGTTTAACCCTGACGCAAGAGCACAAAGAATTGTTGAAATCTTGTTATCTTTCTTGTTTGAAATTGGCAGAGGAAAACGGAATCCAAAGCATTGCCTTTTGCTGTATTTCTACGGGCGTGTTCGGATTTGAGCAGGAAGAGGCGGCGAAAATTGCCGTTGACACGGTGAGAGAATATCAACAGCATAGCGACATTAAAGTAATATTTAATGTTTTTAAGGATGAAGACTTTCATATTTATCAAAAACTATTGGGCAATCAGTAAGGAGCGATAACAATGGTAGAACTTAATTCAAGAAAAGCAGCGATAGTCGGTTGCGGATTTGTAGGCAGTGCGTCGGCGTTTGCGCTGATGGAAAGCGGATTGTTTTCGGAGATTGTTCTCATTGACAGAAGCAAGGAAAAAGCCGAGGGTGAGGCGCTGGACATCAGCCACGGACTCCCGTTTGCAAAGCCGATGCAGATTTATGCCGGTGATTATGCCGATATTTCCGATGCGGCGATTATTGTTGTGACAGCCGGTGCAGGACAAAAGCCCGGTGAAACGCGGCTTGATCTTGTGAAGAAGAATGTATCAATTTTTAAATCTGTCATTCCTGAAATCACAAAATATAACAAAGACGGAATTTTGCTTGTTGTTGCAAATCCTGTCGATATCCTTACCTATGTAACAGCAAAAATCAGCGGATTTCCGAGCAACAGAGTTTTCGGCAGCGGCACGGTGTTGGATACGGCAAGGTTTAAATATCTGCTCGGCGAGCATCTCGGCGTTGATCCGCGTAGCATTCACGCATTCATTATCGGCGAGCACGGCGACAGTGAGATTGCAGCGTGGTCAAGCGCCAATGTGTCGGGTATACCGCTTCACAATTTCTGCGAAATGAGAGGACATTTTAATCACAACAAGGCAATGCACGAAATTGCAGATGGCGTTAAGAACAGCGCATACGAAATTATTGAAAAGAAGGGCGCAACCTATTACGGTATTGCCATGAGCGTGAAGCGTATATGCGAAGCCATTGTGCGCGATGAAAAATCCATTCTTCCCGTTTCAAGTCTTCAAAAGGATAATTACGGTATTAGTGATATCGCACTTTCTATGCCTGCAATCGTCGGCAAGCATGGTGTGGAAGCCCTTGTACCGATAGAACTGAGCCAAAAGGAGCAGGAGGACTTGCAAAAGTCTGCCGCAACTCTCAAAAAAGTAGTTGATGCAGTGCTTAGTGATTTACAATAAAGAAAGATTATAACGATGAAAACATATTTGGATAAAATTAAAGAATTAAAAAAAGCAATCGCCGAAGCGGACTGCATTTTTATTGGCGCAGGCGCGGGACTTTCCACCGCCGCGGGGCTGACATATTCAGGCGAGCGATTTGAGAAATACTTTTCCGATTTTGGGCATAAATACGGTATTACGGATATCTATTCGGGCGGCTTTTATCCGTTTGAGTCGCAGGAAATATTTTGGGCGTGGTGGAGCAGGCACATTTATGTCAATCGCTATATGCCTATACCCAATGATGCCTACGAAAAACTGCTTGAACTCGTTAAAGATAAGGACTATTTTGTGCTGACTACAAATGTTGACCACTGCTTCCAAAAGGCGGGCTTTGATAAAGCGCGCCTGTTTTATACGCAGGGCGATTACGGGCTTTTGCAATGCTCCGTGCCTTGTCATCAAAAGACTTATGATAATGAGGAAATTATCAAAAAGATGTACGAGGCGCAAAAGGATATGAAAATTCCTTCAGATCTTATTCCGAAATGCCCTGTTTGCGGCAAGCCGATGACAACCAATCTGCGTGCGGACGATACGTTTGTTCAGGACGAGGGGTGGTATGCTGCCAATAAGCGCTACGAAGAATTTGCAACAAAAGCGATCGAAAAAAAGACCGTGTACCTCGAACTCGGCGTGGGATTTAATACACCTGTAATTATCAAATATCCGTTTTGGCAGTGGACTTATCAAAATAAAAACGCCACTTATGCTTGCGTTAATTTGAGCGAAGTAAACGCTCCGATGGAAATAAAAGAGCGTTTAATATGCATTGACGGTGATATTCGTTTGGTCATTAGAGATTTGAACAAGTAGACATATTCTAATTAATAGAGAATATACAATAATACTCAATCAAAGTGATACCATCGCCGTTAAAAAGATGATTTCCGGCTTCACAAAGTTGGTCTATCCCAATGGGGAATATACTAAAGAGCAAATTGCAGAGATTGTAACTATTTCTCTTGAACTGCGACGCCGTGTGAAAGAACAACTCAAGAAAATCGGCGGCATGGAGTTCTATGATGTCAACTTCTCTTATATTGACAATGAGGATTTTGAAGAACACTTTGTGTCTGTTCCCGAGCAGGGCGGCGGCAAACTGATTCCGGAAGGTTTAACCAATCCCGGTCAGGTTTATACCGTATCCGGAGGGGCAAACGGCATGATTGGTGTATTCCGCTTGGAAACTCAGATGCTGCCCGGTAACGGCAAATTTGAAAAGACAGGATTGGGCACAGATCGGGAAGTGAAAGAATCGACTGGCAAGCGGATTAAATGCGGATTTGGTCGTATCATTTCATTTGAAAGATGTGGTTTAAAACCGGTCAAAACCGACGGCTTTCGGGCTTTTGAGCAAAAGACGGACAAAATAATTATTTAGTAGAGTTTACTGCCCTTCTTCGAGAGGGGCTTTTTTTGATTGACAGCCAATGTAAATTATTGATATAATTAAATATTAGAAAGAAGATTCTTATTTTATATAAAGGAGATAAGAAAATGAAAAAGGTTATCAGTGTTTTGTTAGTTATCGT
>JAFWGH010000180.1 GCA_017512465.1 Clostridia bacterium | reverse complement strand
GTAAAGAAAACAATCCGGTGAATTGTTTTTAGGCAAAAGATCCGAAGCGACACTTGGGAGCGAGGAGGGTGCTTTGGAGCAGAGCGAACAAAGCACGTCCCTTGCAGCGCGCCAAAACAGGGTGCATGCCGTTTGGCATGCACCCTGTTTTCGCGAGGAAGCAAAAGGGACTCGAACCCTGAGAGGGCTTTTGCCGTAAAGAAAACAATCCGGTGAATTGTTTTTAGGTAAAAGATCCGAAGCGACACTTGGGAGCGAGGAGGGTGCTTTGGAGCAGAGCGAACAAAGCACGTCCCTTGCAGCGCATAAGACACATGCCGTTTGGCATGCACCCTGTTTTCGCGCGGAAGCAAAAGGGACTCGAACCCTGAGAGCAAAGAACGCCGTTTGTATTACAAACGGCGTTCTTTTAATGAAGTAAATCCTTTTAGGATTTATGAAGTATTCCTGCGGAATATGAAGTAGCTGTCGCTATGAAGTATGCCCCGCATATTTCCTCACACAACCTCTCCATGAATACCTAAAGCGGCTAAGGCGCGCGCCACGGTGGCAATCGGCAGACCGACAACATTAAAATAATCGCCGAGCACGCTTCTGACCAGTACCGCACCCTTACCCTGGATGCCGTAGGCGCCGGCTTTATCCATCGGCTCACCGGTTTGTATATAGTTGTGAATTTGTTCATCCGTTAAGTGAAAAAAGGTTACCATGGCAGCCTCACTGCTCACAAACTCCGCTTTTTTGGAAAGCAGGGCAAAGCCGGTGCGCACCTCATGTGTTTGCCCCGAGAGCATTTTGAGCATGCGAAAAGCATCCTCTTTATCCTTGGGTTTGCCTAAAATCTCGCCATCAAAGCACACAACGGTATCGGCACCCAACACGGTTTTGTCGGGGTGCATGGTGTAAACATCCATTGCCTTTTGGTAGGCGAGCGCTTCCACCATATCCTTGGCGTTTAATCCCTGCAGTGCGCTTTCATCACAAGTGGAGGGAATTACCTCAAAGCTAAATCCCGCCTGTGTCAGCAGCTCTTTTCTTCTCGGCGAAGCCGAGGCTAAAATAAAATCAGACATATGTTCCTCCGAAATAAGGATTTGTCGCGCTGTTCTATGAACAGCAATTATGAATTAAGAATGTTGAATGTTGAATTAAGGAAGGGCTCCGCCCTTACCCATTAGAAGCCGCAAGCGGCGTAGCTATAATATTATCGGGTGCGGGTGTCCCGCCCACAATTCAAAATTCATAATTCAAAATTCAAAATTTCAAATAAGGATTTGCGAGCCCGCAAGGGGCTCCGCAAATCCTTATTTACAGTACTCCCTTCGCATACAAGCCTCTGGTAAATTTAAAATCGGGCGTTGCGCGCTGGCTGCAAAGCGCCGCAATATGCGCCGCTTCCTCGGCGCTTTCGGTGGTGAAATATAACAGCGAAAAATCGCTTTTGATTTCGCTGTCCCTATCTGCCATATACAGCGCATGGGGGTTAAAGATTTCGCTTGCTCCGTAACGGCAGCGCACGGCAAATTTTTCCCCTTTGCGGTCGGTGATATAGCCGGTATGCCGGCAGCGGGAGCAGTCCGTGCCGTTGCGCAGCGGGCAGTTTCTTGTTATCATGAGCGGGATATGCCCGTAAGTGATGGTGCCAAAGGGAATACCACTGCGCAGTGCGGCAATTTGCGCCGTGCTCATCTCTACACTTAAAAGCGCTTCATCGGCACCGCATGCCGCCAGCGCATAGGAGTTGAGCAAATTGGTGCCGAGCCCCGCAAAGATACGAAAGCCGCGCTGCTTTGCCAAATACAGTGCGCCGATATTCCCGACACTGATGGTGCGAACACCTAACTGCTTTGCCGCCTCTAATTGCCCGATGAGTGTTTGCTCCTTGCCGAAGAATACGCGCGGGGTTTCCAATATCAGCTTTTCCACGCCGTAGGCTTCCACCGCCTGTGCCGCCTGCTCTATGGGCAAAATGATTTTATCAAAGTGTATATTTATTTGCTGTGCTTGCACGATATCCGCAAAGCGCAAATATGTTTGTTTCGTCTTTTTTATCTCTCTTTTTGCAGTCAAGGGCGGCATAGTGCCGGTGCAAATGCAGGGGTGCTGTCGCGCGAGCAGTGCATCAAGCTCCATGGCACAGCTGCGCCGCAGGGCATTCAAGGTGCCGGCGCTGAGCATCACACCTTCCTCTAAATCCACGCTCACATTTGCGGCATAAAACTGTGTGCCGCCGAGCTTTGTGATGCGTGCGCTTACATCTTCTTTTGTAAGTGCGCGGTGAATTGCCGCTTCGGGCAATGTGTCGGCTGTGACCTCTGCCGTTTTTCCGAGAGCGCTCATGCTCATGTATGGCGGCGCATCTTTTCGGATACTCACGCACATATCACAGGCAATGAGCGGTGTTTCTTTGTGAAAGAGTGCGGCGTATTCCTTGAGCAGCTTGCTGTCGGCACCGGTTACATCCTCTTTGGTGCGGGAGCCGAACATCTGCCTGCCGCGGTGGGCGGTATAGTACCCATCGGTAAAACCTTGTCTTGAAAAAATGTTTTTGAGGTTTTGCTCCTCCCCGGCGCTGTAAGTTCCCGCAAGCGCGTGCTTACAGGCGCGCACACTTGCCGCAACATATTCGGGGCGCTTCATTCTGCCCTCTATTTTAAACGAATCAATCCCCATTGCCTCTAAATCGGGTAAGTGGTGCAAAAGGGAATTATCCTTTAAGCTCAAATCATGACCGGTACCGCCCGGCGCCGCAAAGGGCAGGCGGCAGGGTTGGGCGCACAGCCCTCTGTTACCGCTGCGCGCACCGAAAAAGGCGCTCATATAGCACTGACCGCTCACACACATACACAGCGCGCCGTGGACAAAGTATTCCAGCTCCACATCCGTGCTGCGGCGAATGGTTTCAATCTCCTCGCGGCTCATTTCTCTTGCGAGTACCACGCGCTTAAAGCCGCGCGCCTCGAGCGCCTGTACCGCCGCAAGGGAGTGGGCGGTTAATTGTGTGCTCGCATGCAGCGGCATATCGGGCGCAAGCGATTTTACGATTTCCGCCACGCCTAAATCCTGCAAAATAAGCGCATCCTCACCCAATGTGAGAATACGCTCGATTTCTGCTTTTAAAGCTTCTATTTCACTATCTTGCACCAAAGTGTTTAAGGCGTGGTACACCTTAACACCATGGGCATGGCAATAGGCTACACACTCCTGCAGCTGTGCGGTGGTAAAGTTTTTGGCACCGCGCCTTGCATTGAAGGCTTCGCCTGCCAAATAAACGGCATTTGCGCCGCACCTCACGGCAGCATAGACAGACTCCGGCGAGCCTGCGGGTGCTAAAATCTCCGCCATGTTAGCGCAGGGATTTTAATTTATCAAGCTCGCGCTTGTAGTTTTCGGCTTCCATTCTTGCTCTGGCAGCATCTTCCAAATAGTCTTTAATTTGCGCGCGCAAATTGTCGGAAGAATTGTTGTGCTTGCTCAATTCATCCTTACAATCAAGCGCCACTAAAATCGCTGCTTGAGCCACGGAAATGTTGGTGTTGTCGGCAACAATATCCTCGATTTGGGTGCTTAACTCGTTTGCAAGCCCTTCAATGTATGCCGGGTCATCCTCTGTAACAAGTGCAAAGTTCATACCTGCAACATTGATTTTTACCTTTGATTTTGCCATATTTCTACCTCCGAAGGATACAGGCAAGTCAGCTTTGTTTGACCGTGGTTTTTCACTGCTTTGCCCAAAAGAATTCATAATCATAAATATTATACTATATTTTTTTTCAATAATAAAGAGTTTTTTGAAAATTGTTTGATTCTCACGGAGAATGAATTGACTTATATATGCTTTAATGGTATAATTTTTTAAGACTTTTAGTCCTATTATTATGATTTGGAGGATATGTTAATGGCTAAATTTGTATGCAATGTTTGCGGTTATGTTTATGAAGGGGATGCAGCTCCCGAGTTTTGCCCCGTATGTAAAGCTCCTGCCGAGAAATTCACAAAGCAGGAAGGCGAAATGACTTGGGCAGCCGAGCATGTTGTCGGCGTGGCTAAGGGTGCTTCGGAAGATATTCTTGAGGACCTTCGTTCCAATTTCCAGGGCGAGTGCTCCGAGGTTGGTATGTACCTTGCTATGGCAAGAGTAGCGCATAGAGAAGGTTATCCCGAAATCGGTCTGTACTGGGAAAAGGCTGCTTGGGAAGAGGCAGAGCACGCTGCTAAATTCGCAGAGCTTTTAGGTGAAGTTGTAAGCGATTCCACCAAAGAGAACCTCAAGGTTCGTGTTGAAGCCGAAAACGGCGCCACCATGGGCAAGACCGACCTTGCCAAGAGAGCAAAGGCACTCAATCTTGATGCGATTCATGACACCGTTCATGAAATGGCGCGCGATGAAGCCCGACACGGCAAAGCATTTGAAGGTCTCTTAAAGAGATATTTCGGCTAATAAATAAAAAACATAAAAACACCGCTTCGGCGGTGTTTCAGCTTGTAGACAAAATCATTTGTCTACAAGCTGGCAGAGGTCGAGAAAGTGAGATAAAATTTGTCAGCCTCTGCGCTGAGGCAGGGAATAAGAGCAATCAAGGATAATGTGGTTTGGCTTATTTCTTTTTGTAACTACTGCAGTAAATATTTCGACAGGAGAGAGCCTGCCTT
>JAFWGH010000179.1 GCA_017512465.1 Clostridia bacterium | reverse complement strand
GAGTCTTATGAAGAAGAACCGGCACCCATCGTTTACAGCAATGGTACGGTATTCTCCACGGCACTCAGCTATGAGCTGGAATTCTACGGTATAGATCCGCTTCCGGCAGATGCTGCCAAGGTAGATAATTATCTGAGAACAAGAGTCTTTGCTCACCAGGCAGACTTCGGTGAGGATGATGTTGACCCCGCAGCAGCGGAAGCAAACGGTATTAACTGGTGGAAATATTACTTGTATACTACTTTCGATGATTTTTATAAAGCATATGCTTTTGTTTATGATGATGTTATACCAAGTTAAATAAAACCCAAAAGCAAATGAGGCAGCCTCGGTGAGGTTGCCTCATTTCTTTTGAAAAAGAGAAAACACCGCATGAATTATTAAACATGCAGTATCGCACCGAGAAATGATGCCGGCACACAGCGCCGCAGCTTCGCTATACAAGCCGTGATATGCGTGCGCTACACGCGTGAATGGTTTTAGCCGAGCGAAGCGAATACCAAATCTGAAATTGGCTTAGCCGAACCTAATAGGTTTTGTTGCCTCTTTTCCCCTAATATTGCGTTAAAACGCTTCGCAATGCTTCAGGTCGGGTGCTTATCTCACTTTTTTTGAGCGTTTTCGGCTTGCAGAAAAATGCCATTACCTGCAAGTAAAAAAGCGGGACTGTCTTACGACAGTCCCGTTTTTAGATTTGTTTGTTATAAAACATTTAAGATTCTGTTTTGAACATACTCTTTGACCCAAGCGGGTTCATTCGGGTTTTGCATCACACAGTTTGCAATGTACTCAACACTTCTGTAAGCATACATGCTGTCATATACCGTGTAGAGTTCACCTGCGAAGCGGTAAATGATATACGGACGCGCGATGAAGTTATAGCTCCAGCTCGCTCTGTTCGCTTGAATTACCAGGTTAAATGTACGCACGGTACCCGTTTCGGTCCGGTGGTCGGTATAACGGCCGTCCATAGCGGATTTTTGCTCTACATTCTTGCCGCCGATGACAAATCTGTCCATCGTTCTGAAAGCATCTTCTCTCAAATAGATGTAACCGAAGTCCACAATCTCTACGCCCTCGGGCAGTGTCATGGAACCGATGAAACGAATCGGCTGGATGTCGTTAACTTCTTCACCCTCATCCTCTACAATGCGCAGCTGCGCACCGCGGGTGGAGTAATCATAGCCGTATTCCGTGCTGCTGTAGGTATTGAAATCGGTGGTCGGTACCGGTAAGGTATCGCCTTCAATCGGCTCTTCCGCGCAGATTTCGCCGACTTGCGCATTACCGCTCTCATCGAGCACGCAGGTAGCAAACTTGCCGCAGCCGTTGCCGCACTCATAATACAGGCTGCCCGGATTACCATCCGAAGGCGCATGAGATTTGAGTATCATGTCATGACCTGTCGGGTCAATGTCTCTGTCTTGCACATATTCGCAAACCAGGCAATATCTGCTCTCGCTGCCTTTGCCCTCGCAAGTCGGAGCCTTATCGGTGTTCCAATCAGTATAGGTATGCGGTGTGAAGAGATATACATTTTTGTAAGTTGCATCACCGGTAATCGGGGTATTGATTGCCGGCTCCCAGGTTGCTTCATAGTGGTGCTCATCATCTGCGAGCATACCGATAACCTCCGGTACATAATCCTGACCCTCGGGAACTGTGCCGTAGGGCTGATTTTCCACGGTGGCAATGACAGTACCGTCTGCCTCCGTAAAGGTGATGGTATAGGTTCTGACAGTCTCCGAGAACTGAACAACATAAATCGCATCGCCGTTTACTGCCACAACCGGATGATCCCAACCTGCAAATTCATAATCATATTGTGCAGTGGATTCTTTTGTCATGCCGGTAGGCTCTGTGGGCATATCGCCCCAATACAGTGTTTGCGGTGCGGTGATGTTTTCACCGGCTTCATCCACAAAGCGCACGGTATAAGGCTTTTTGGTGCCTTCAAACTGCGCAACAAATTCCATGTTGTCACCGGTCACAACCGTTTCGGAAGTGATTTCCGGATACCAGCCGGTGAAGGTCCAGGATTCATATTCCTGACCGTCTGCCGGTTTTTCAGGTACAATGTTGTCGGGCACTACAATCTGCTCATGCCATTTAAAGTCTGCCGTGCCGAGAACAAAACCGTCATAATTCTTAAAGGTGACGGTATATTCTCTATCAACAGAGGTATAGCGCGGTTGATAGGTAACAGCGCCTGTGCACTTGCCGGTATACGCTTCACCGTTGGTGCCTACCCAAGAATCAAAGGTATAAATCTTATCATCCGTAATATAGCCGGCGGGGTCAGCCGGTGCGCTGATCAAATCGCCGATGATATAATCGGTCGGTGTGCCGAGCGTATTGCCGTCTTTATCCACAAACTTAACGGTATACGGAATGGTCTCGGAAGAGAAGTTTGCATAATATGTCTTATTTTGACCGCCGGTCATTTCCGGGAAAGATTCAATCAAAGCACCGCCCGGTGTTTCCGACCAACCGGTAAAGGTATAGGCATATTTCGGCGGATTGACAGAATCGGATTTTGTCGGCGTGTCGCCCCTGTACTCCGCAAAGGCGCCGTAATCAAACGAATCGGTGTAAATATCGGCGGAGCCGTCCTCATTCTTAAAGGCGACATTATAATCAAAGGTCTTAATGGTAACATCCTTTGAGCCGGTCACCGAGCCGCATTTTTGGTTGATGGTGATGATATAATCATCCGCGCGGTTACAGCTGTTTGTAACCGTCAGCTTATTATTTGCCCATGTCACACCATTATCGGGTGTGCAGGACAAGGTAGCATCCTGATACCAGTTCACACCGTATTGGTCCTTCACTGTGCCGCCCGTAAACGCCGCGGAGGTGGTGGAGCCGCCGGCTGCAGTCGGCACATTAATCGAGTTTGCGCCGCCGCCGATAGCGCCGATGGAATTGATATACGGATACGCTGCCGCATCGGGCTCCAAGGTGTAGGTCTTTGTGGTTTGACCCCAAGCGCTACCGCTTTCGGCATAGGACTTGGAAGCCACCTGCACCCATGAACTGTTGTTGTTGTTATACACATACAAGGTCAATGTACAACCCCATTTTCTCGTACCTATGGCAGTCCATGCATAAATAACCGTTACATCCACGCTCGTGACAAAGCCGGGCACGGCGGTCCAATCCTCATAATCATGAGAACCATTTTCCTCAGCCCATTTGTAATTGGCAGTACCCTCAACGCTGCCGGAGGAACCGGTGCCGTTATTCTTCTTGTAATTAAGAGTTAATGTCAAGTCCTTGTCGTCACCAACATCTACGGAGTCGGTGGTGTTAATATTTAACTTGTACTTGTAATTTCCGGCTGTCGCTGCGCTCGCCTCGGTAGGAGCCACAAACACCCAGCAGGAAAAGAGCATTGCAACGCACAACATCACGGATATTGCGCGCCTTGTGATTTTTTTAGCCTTCATGCAGAAAGCCCCCTTTCATACGCCTGAAAAGCATTGCTTGCTTTTACCTATAATTATACAAATTTATTATAACATTAAAAAAATAAATATGATATTGTATATTTTCCCAAACATCTTTCTGCTTTTTGTGAGATTTGCACAAATTTATTGCATATATGATCTTCAAATAGAATAAGAAAAACCGGGAAGATGTTTAACCGGTTTTCATAAAGCTCTATTGCTTGTGCCCGTAACGCCCGCAGCCGTCTTTGCGGTGGCAATACGGCTGCTGCGGACAGCCCTCACAGCCGCAGGAGGATTTGCCTGCTTTTTTATTTTTTATAAGCCTTACAATCACAAAAATAATCGCTGCCGCAAGGATAGCCGCCACAATAATGGTGCCCAAATAGTTTTGTATAAAACTGTGCATACAATAAATCTCCTTATGCGTTTCGCATTTGCATATACCGGCGCGTGAAAATGCATTGCAATTCACCGGTATTTATGGTACGCTTAATATACTAAATATTATTTTACTAAATCTTACGGAGAATGTAAACCATGAAAAAGAATTCTTTTATCAAAATCATTGCGGCGCTGTGTGCCCTGGTGATGATTTTCACCTTTGTCGGCTGCCGCAAATCGGCAGACACACAAGAGAATGTGCAAAGCGAGGACGCCGCGTTAATTGTCAACGGAACAGCCGTTAGCGTGGCGGAGGCGGAGTGTGCTTTTCACGATATAAAGGCTCAACTGATGCGCTTAAGCAGCCAATATCAGCAGTCCGCAGGCTACAGTTTTTATAATAAAAACACCAAAAGCACCGACCCCTGCGTGTATGATGATTCGATGAGCTGGGGCGAATATATCGAGAAACAGGCTATTGAGAGAGTCAAACAGGTATATTTGTTTAAAGATGAAGCCGGTAATGACTTGAGCGAGGAGCAAAAGAGCAAGATAGAGCAAACCTTTACGCAATTGGAACAAAAAGCGCAAGAGGATGGCGCCACCTTAGAGCAAACAATTCAAAAACAGTATGGTGATGCCGTAAGCGAAAGCATATTGCGCCAATGGTTTGAGGATGCCTATCGTGCCGAAAGCGCCCAAACCAATATGCAAAAAGAGTACGCGGACTCCCTCACCGACAGCGATATACAAAAGTATTATGATTCCCACAAGCAAAACTATGTCAGCGCTTCCGCTATGGCATATACCATCGCTGTGGATACGACCGATATCGCCGACAAGCTCGCCGATGAGAAATTGTCGAACAAGGATAAAGACGGCTTAATTGCCACCGCCTGTGAGCAGGCAAAAGTGAGCGCCGAAGCGCTGTTTAAGCAAATCAAAATGAATCCGGAAAAGTTCACGGAGCTTGTGAATGCTTATGAGAAAAAAGCACATGGTAAATCGGCGGTAGAGTATACCGACGATACACTGACACTCTCCGGCACGGTTAATGAGCGCATGAGCATTTTGGGTGAAACCGCCCGCGCCACCGTGGCGGCGGCGGATACAAAAAATGCCGTTTACTTAGATTACAGTGCCGATTATCAAAGCAATGCCTATCAATTTGATATCACACGCATTTTAGAGCCCGCACAGACCATTCAAACTGTCGCCGTGCGCCACATTCTGGTACAGCCGAACAGCACGCAAGACGATGCCGCATGGGACAAAGCAAAAGCGGAAATTGACTCTGTTTATGAAGAGTATAAGAAGGACCCGAGCGAAGAAAACTTTTCTAAATTGGCTAAAAAATACACCTCTGACCCGGGTTCCAAGGATACCGGCGGATTGTATGAAAGCATCATGCCCGGACAAATGGTACAGACCTTTAACGACTGGTGCTTTGACACAACGAGAAAAGCAGGCGATACCGGTATTGTTAAAACAGAATACGGCTATCACCTGATGTATTTTGTCCGCAATGGCGGAGAATTTTGGAAAACGCAGGTTCCCAAAGACATGGCAAAAGATTTTCTCGATGAAAAGATTCAATCGCGCATCGATGAAGCCACCGTGGAAAAAGGCAAGGCTTGGGAGCAGGTGCAGGATGTTGCAGAGTATCAAAAAGCGGCCGCTTCCAAAGAAAGCACCTCAACTACGCAATAATATTAAAATAAGCACACTTTTTGTGTGCTTCAGCTTGTAGACAAAATCATTTGTCTACAAGCTGGCAGAGGTCGAGAAAGTGAGATAAAATTTGTCAGCCTCTGCGCTGAGCTGTACATAGGTACCGCAAGCAGAGGCTGGCAAAAGCACAAAATCGCCGTGG
>JAFWGH010000178.1 GCA_017512465.1 Clostridia bacterium | reverse complement strand
GTCCCGCAGGGACATATCGAGTGCACAGCACATATCGAATCATGTAATGATATATCGAAAATCTCTGCAAGAGATTTATATCGATATATTGCTAACGCAATTCGATATGTTGATATACATCAACTCGATATAATCAAATTACCATTTGATTTCGATATGTTTATTAAACATGTTTTTTCTCTTGTCCCGCAGGGACATATCGAGTGCACAGCACATATCGAATCATGTAATGATATATCGAAAATCTCTGCAAGAGATTTATATCGATATATTGTTCTATCATCCTGCCAAGAATATACACACTACTGTGCAAAAAAGGCTTTTATCTGCTCCAAGCTTGCGCCGTAACTGCCACGCGCCATATTGTCTCTGCCGCCGCCTCTGCCGTTTAAAGCGGCATTGGCAGCTTTGAGTATCGGTGTGATATCCGCGTTTTCCGCAGTAAGCACATAGCGGTAGGCGCTCTCATCATCGCCTTCAAGCACCACAATAATACCGCCGACCTTTTCTTTTAAGCCTTCGGCAAACAAGCGCAAATCATCTCCTTTAAACGCGCAGTGCGCCAGATAATTGCCCGCTGTCGGCTCCACTGCCGCCACTGCCGCGGCAATCGCCGCCCGCCGCATGCCGACATTTTCATATTCTGCCGCTTCCTTCGCCTGTTTAAGCTTTTCCACCGCCGCCGCGGTCTGCTCCGGCGCTGCACATAAAAGATGTGAGATTTCCTTGTTTTGCCCTAAAAGCATTGCATAGTGCGCGAGCGCACGCTTGCCGCAAACAATCCATAGCTTTGTGCCGCCCTTGTAGCGCTCACTGTCTATAATCTTTATCAAGCCGATTTGACCCGTGCGCGCACAGTGCGGCGCACAGCATGCACACAAATCCACACCCTCAATCTCGACTAAGCGCACATGCTCCTTTAAATCCAGCTTCGCGCGGTAGTCATAGCCGCTTAACGCTTCACTTTCGGGATAATAGGCAGTGATTTTTTTATCGGCAAATACTGCCGCATTTGCCTGCTGCTCCACGGTTTTTAAAAAATCATCCTCCAGCGGAACATTAAAGGCAAGGGTTGTCGCCGTATCGGTGAGCGAAAAGGAAATATTATCCGCACCGGTGCAGCGGTGAATAATGCCCGATACCACATGCTCGCCCGAGTGATTTTGCATGCGCTCAAAGCGCGTTTCCCAATTGAGCACACCCTGTACCGTACCGCTCAATGCCTGTGCCGTGTAGTGATAAATAATGCCGTTTTCTTCCTTCACATCCAACACCGGCTGCCCGCCGAGAGTGCCCCTGTCGGCTTCCTGCCCGCCGCCTGCGGGGAAGAAAGCGGTTTGATCAAGCACCGTGGCATAGTGCTTGCCTGCGCGCTCGCTTGAAAGCACCTGCGCTTGAAATTCTCGAATAAAGGCATCCTCATCAAATAATCGTTTTGTCATATCGTTTTTTCCTATATACATGTGCCCTTTCGGAGTTTCCGAAAGGGCACTACATGAATATGCTGTTTATAGAGTTTAGTTATATCCCTTCGGGTTGTTTTTCTGCCATCTCCAGGAGTCTGCACACATTCTTTCCAAATCAAACTCCGTTTTCCAACCGAGGCACTCAAGTGCCTTTGAGGGGTCGGAATAGCACACGGCAATATCGCCCGGGCGGCGCGGACAAATCTCATACGCAATCTTTTGACCGCTCGCCTTCTCAAAAGCCTTCACCACATCGAGCACGCTGTAGCCTACGCCGGTACCGAGATTGTAGGTAAACAAACCCGTTTCATTGAGCGCCTGCTCCACCGCCACAATGTGTCCCTTTGCCAAATCGACCACGTGAATATAGTCTCTGATACCCGTACCGTCCGGCGTGTCATAATCATCGCCAAACACATTTAAGTGCGGTCTTTTGCCAACGGCAACCTGAGTAATATACGGCATTAAATTGTTCGGGATACCGCTCGGGTCCTCACCGATTCTGCCGCTTTCATGTGCGCCGATGGGGTTGAAATAGCGCAGTCTCTCAATGCTCCACTCATGATCGGAAGCATAGAGGTCTGCCAAAATGTTTTCTATCATCAGCTTGGTTCTGCCGTAGGGGTTGGTTACGCCGCCGGTTTTCATATCCTCTTTAAGCGGAGAAATATTGTCGCCCCCGTAAACGGTAGCGGAGGAAGAAAAGACAAATTTCTTGCAACCGAAGGCATTCATTACCTGCAACAGTTTCACCGTACCCGAAACATTATTATCATAATACTCCAGCGGTTTTTCGCAGCTTTCACCGACTGCCTTTAAACCTGCAAAATGAATCACCGCATCAATGCTTTCCGCCTGGAACATCTTGGCAAGCTGCTCACTGTTGCGAATATCCACTTTATAAAACGGGAAATGCTTTCCTGTTAATTCCGTGATTCTTTCCAATACCGCTTTTTTGGAATTGGAAAAATTATCTAATACAACAATATCATAGCCGGCATTTAATAATTCCACACAAGTGTGAGAACCGATATAACCGGCGCCGCCGGTAACAAGAATGGACATAGGGTACGCTCCTTTATAATTAGTAGTTTTATTATAACATATAATCAGGCGTTTACAACAATTTTTATAAAAATTTGTATGCGTTGAAACAAAATACTACAAAATGTTACTTTTTTTCATACATTTTGTCATTGTGTATAAACGCCTATGTTGTTATAATACTATTGTTAAACACAGTATATTAATCATTAATTTAAGTAATAATATGTGTTATTGGAGTCATATATGAAAGAAAATAAAATGGGCACAATGCCCGTTGCCAAACTGTTAATAACCATGAGCCTGCCGATTATTGCATCCATGTTTGTGCAGGCGTTTTATAATGTGGTAGATACCTACTTTATCTCTTCGGTAGACCAACTCGGCGTTACCGCATTGGGCTATGCATTCCCGATACAAAATATCATGATAGGGCTTGCCGTGGGTATCGGCGTGGGTATGAATGCACTCGTTTCGAAAGCCCTCGGGCAGCGCAATCGCAAAAAAGCCGCCAAAATCGGCATGCAGGGTATTTTAATTGCGCTGTGCTCTTTTGCGCTCTTCTTTATCATCGGCATGTTTGTTTCCGAGCCGTTTATGATGCACATGGTCAAAACTCTGAATGATTCGCCGGAAATCAAAGACCAAATCGTTACGCTCGGCAGTGATTATTTGCACATTGTGTGCTGCTTAAGTATAGGCTTGTTTTTGGAAATCACGTTTGAGCGCATTTTGCAGGCAACCGGCAAAACCATTTTCACCATGATTAGCCAGGGAAGCGGTGCCATTATCAACATAGTGCTCGATTATATCTTTGTTTTGGGTAAATTCGGCATGCCGCGCATGGGTGTGAAAGGCGCCGCGCTTGCCACGGTAATCGGTCAATTTTGCGCTGCGGGTATCAGTATTCTCTTTAATTTGACAAAGAATACGGAGTTTAAACTCCATTTGAGCGATATCAAACCGAATAAACACTTTGTGGGCGAAATTCTCTATATCGGTATGCCGAGCGTGCTGATGGTCGCTATCGGCTCGTTGATGAACTTCTTATTAAATAAATTTGTGCTCAATGTCTACGGCACGGACCCGATTACCGTATTCACGGTTTACTTTAAATTGCAATCCTTTGTATTTATGCCGGTATTCGGCTTAAATAACGGTATGGTGCCCATTATCGGCTATAACTACGGCGCGGGACACAAAAAGCGCTTGTATGATACAATAAAAGTCGGCTATATCTTTGCCGTGGTGCTCATGCTCTTCGGCTTCCTGGCATTCCAAATCTTCCCGACGGAAATACTGTCCGTCTTCTCGGTGGATGAAGACATGATGGCGGTCGGCGTTCCCGCACTGCGTATTATGTCTGTCTCTTTCCTGTTTGCGGGCATATGTGTGGTTTCCGCTTCGGTCTGTCAGGCGCTGGGCAAGAGCATGTACTCCTTCTGGGTTTCTTTCGGCAGACAGCTTGTGGCGCTCATTCCCGCAGCACTGCTGCTCTCTTACATCTTCCAAGATGTTAAGGCGGTTTGGTGGGCATTCCCGATTGCGGAAATCGTATCGCTGATACTTTCACTGTACTTTGTACGCCGTGTACTCAAGAAGTTAAACTGGAATAAAGAGCTCGTTTCCGCCGAAGCGGATGAACCCTTTTCGGATGAAGATGCGGATATGTATGAATATGAATAAGAAAAGCCCCGGCAGGGGCTTTTCTTATTCATGCGGAATTATCGGGTTGGAACAGCCGCACCCGATTAAAACGCAAGGCAAAGCCGTGCCATAAAAATTTGAATTTTGATTTGCATCAATAACGGTGTTATACTCATTCGATAAACTTTTACCATTTTCCGAAAGTATCCCAAATACCTTTTTATAAAAAAGTTGCAAAACACTTTACAAAACAAGCCATGATCTGTTATGATAATATTAGCAAAAAAAGGAGATATGCAAATGAAAAAACTTAAATTTTTAATTTCTTCGGCTTTAATTATTATGATGATTGCTCAATGGCATAAATATAGACGGCTTATGCGTTGGACATATGGCGCAATTGGTGTGCTTGCACTGTTTTCCGGTATAAGCTTAATTAAACACATAAAAGAAAAAAACAGCGATAATCAAGCTTAGATGAAAGAAAAACAAGCGGTTCGGTTGCCCGACTGCTTGTTTTTTTGTCTGGAAACACTTTACAGTGAAACCGGTACTGTTGGCTGTAACCTATCGGCTAAATCTGCCAAATTTCTTTTCCGTGTTTACGAGCATAGCATAAAGCCTGATAAGCCCCGCCATATTCTCTTACAGTGTAAGTGATAACAATATCACTTTTATCTATCATCCACTTGTTACGCGCAGGGATTGCAGCCTTGTAATGCATATCATCCAAGGCGGAAGGAATCAGCACTTCATCAAACTTTGTTTCATAATACTCCCTATTCTCCTGTAAAGCTTTGGTATAATAGGGTTTCACACAAATTAAGCGCAGCGGCAAGTGTCTGTTTTCGGCTTTTACGGCGCGCACGGCTTCGGTAAAAAGTTTATCAAACTCACCTTGCGCACCGGTATAAAAGATACGACAGCCTTCACGGACTGCCTGCTCAATCTCCTTTTTGAGCGCCGGTGCAATATTTTCCCAAACAAAGCGATGACCAAAACCGCAACAGGCTTTTTCCACTTTTCAACCTCTATTTAGATATATTTTAGATATATAACATATCTATTATGAACATTTTAACACATAATGAATATAAAATAAAGTCATAATAAATACGAAGTGAGGTTATATTATGGCTATAAAAAATATTTCTATTAGAATTGAAGAAAAAATGCTCCACAAACTGCATGTAGTAGCAGATTATGAAGGCAGGTCTGCCAACTCGCAAGTGCTTATTCTCATTCGGGATTGCATTGAGAAATACGAAAAAGAGCACGGAAAAATAGAGCTTTAAAAGAACCCTCCGCGAGGATTTCCTCGCGGAGGGTTTCTGTTAGCTGTTGCCTGTCACTTAACCAACTGCTCAATCACGCGTTTGCAGTTATATTTATCCAAATAGTCGAAATTAAAATCGCGAAAAGCAGGTATTTTTTCTTCGTGAAAATCGCCTTTTTTGAAAAGCTCTATGAGCGCTTCACCGGTTTTAACGACCTCACCCGGCACATAGCTTTCATAATCAAAATAAAAGCCTCTGCCGTTTTCATTAAACTGCTCTAAATCAAAGGCGAAAAATACCATCGGCTTATTTTGCACGGTGAAATCCATAATAATCGATGAGTAATCGGAAATGAGAATGTCCGCCGCCAATGCCAACTCGCTGACAGAATCATAATCGCTCACATTGACTGCACCGGCATGCTCTTTAAGTACACCGCCGATTTGCGGGTGCAAGCGCACCATGAGGCTGTAGTTTTCAAGTGCCGCAAAATCCGCAAAGGGGAAATGCTCCATCAGGTGGGCATTTTGCTGTGCATCATCCCGAAATGTCGGCGCATAAAGCACTAACTTTTTTGCCGGGTCTAAGCCGTATTTTTCGCAAATCTTTCGGCGCACAGCCGCCTTATCCTTCACGGCAAAGAAATAATCCGTGCGCGGCGCGCCGAGCGGGTAGATTTTGGAGACGGGCATACCAAAGGTTTCTTCATACACCGGAATGACCGCTTTAGAGGAAACGACTGTCGCGCTCATTTTTTCATTACACTTTTTTAAGCGCTCCGCTTCTCCCTGCGGCAGCTGCATGGCAAGGCAGGAGCGTTTCATCGCACCCTCCCCGTGCCAGAGCTGTATCAATACCGCCTCTTTTGAAAAATGCAGGCGCGACAGGGGCATGAAATTATCATTAAAAAAGATATAGTTTGCCGTTGCCATTTCATAGGGGATTTTTATAATAAATTTCAACTTCCCGCCCAAAGAGGCAAACAGCTGTTCGCGGCGAAACCAGGAAATTCGGTACTCTCCATAGTCAATGAGCGCACTCTCCATTTGTGAAAGTGCGCCGTTTTTTCCTTCGTTATGTATACACATCATCAACACCTTGCCGCGCTTAAGCGGTACCAAGCGGCACAAGTGAAAAACAATGCAAAAAACTAAATATAATATTTCTTTCATTTTCTCATAATGGATTTGGCAATTTCCAAATCAATCGGGTAAGTGATTTTTATGTTGTTTCTGTCACCCTCCACAATCTTAACCTTTTCACCGCAGATGTGGAAAATCTTACCCGCATCGGTAAGCCCTTGCTTTTGCTCCTCGCTGAGCGAGAAAAACAGCTCTTTGAGCTTTGCCGCCTTAAAGGTTTGCGGGGTCTGGCAGTAATACATCTTATTCCTGTCGGGCATGGCGGTGGCAAAGCCGTTTTCGCCCTCCACAACCGTATCTACAGCGGCAATACAGGTATCGCAGGCATCCGCTTCTTTCATGGCGGCAATATTGTCTAAAATCATTTTTTCACTCACAAAGGGTCTTGCCGCATCGTGGGTGAGCACAATGGTATTCTCATCTAAACCAAACTGCTCCTCAATAAACTCCACGCCGCGCATGAGTGAATCATAGCGGTGCTTGCCGCCGGTGCAGACCAAAACATCACTATTAAAATATTTTTGCGATATTTCCAAGCCGTAATCAAAATAATTATTGCTCGTTACAAAAAGCACCTTATCAATTTTATCACAGCTGTAAAAAGCATTGAGCGCATAGTAAGCAACCGGCTTGCGGTACAGTTTAAGGTATTGCTTCGGCAAATCACTTTGCATTCTTGCACCGGTGCCGCCGCCTAATACGATTGCAAAAATCATTCTTTTTCCCCTTCTTCGGCAGGCTGTGCCTTGCCGAGCTCTTTATTAATATCGTCTACTTTAACCTGCACATCTTTAACCACCTTCGCGGAAAACTGCTCTCCGGTCTCCGCTGCGGTCTTGTTAATTTTGGCAATTTTATTTTTGATTTTATTTAAATCCTTCACAGCATCCTTCATCTGTGCTTCCAGAGTCTTGGATGTTTTTTCCTCATAAATCGCACACACTTCCTCGGTTGTGCCCTTTGCAATAATCTTGCCGTGCTCAAGCAGTATCGCTTTATTGCAGATGGATTTCACCTGCTCGACCGAGTGAGATACAAACAATACCGTTACGCCCTTATCAAACATCGAGCGCACCTTTTTCTCACTCTTGGCACGAAACTTCGCATCACCCACCGATAACACTTCATCCAAAATCAGCACTTCGGGTTCCACCGCGGTGGCAATCGCAAAGCCGAGCCTTGCCTTCATACCGGAGGAATAGTTTTTGAGCGGTACATCGATGAATTTTTTTAACTCGGAAAAAGCGACAATTTCATCATATTTTGAAGCGATAAACTCGCGCGAGTAACCCATCACGGAGCCGTAAAGAAAGATGTTTTCTTTACCGGTATACTGCCCGTCAAACCCGGCACCGAGCTCGAGCAGCGGGGCGATAACGCCTTTAACCGTAACCGAGCCCTCATAGGGCTTTAACACACCGGCAATGGTTTTAAGCAACGTGGATTTACCTGCACCGTTTAAACCCATAATACCGAGTCTCTCACCTTTTTTAAGCTCAAAGGAAACATCGGTCAGCGCCCAGAATTCATCATAATGCAGCTGGCGCTTCAAAAGCTTAATCATATATTCCTTAAACGAATCAACACCCTCTTTATTTAAGTTAAAGAGTATGCTCACATGGTCCACCTTAACCGCAATTTCATCACTGACAAGGAGAACATCCTCGGTGTCGTTCGATTCGATTTTTGCTAATTCTTCTTTACTCATAATTCCTCAACATAGTCATTCGTTCGCTCTGCTCACTTTATGAAGCTGTCAGCCGCCAGCCGCCGGCAGTCAGCGACCGGGGGTGCCTCATCAAAGGGAAACAAGAAGCGGTGTTAGTGGCACTACCCTCCCGTCACACCTTCGGTGTGCCACCCTCCCTGCCAAGGGAAGGTATTAAGCGGTAAGATTATAACACATAGAACCAACTTGGATCTTTTGTTTGCTCCGCAAACCCGACAGGTCTAAGATTGGTGAGCCAACTTGGATTTTATCCGATGAATCTACTCACTTAGCGAACAAATCGGGTGCGGGTGCTCCCGCCCTCAATTTTCATTATTCACTATTCATTATTCATTGCAGGGCTAAGCCCTGCAAGTTTATTTTACACATCAATCAGATGTGTAAAATAAACTTATCCTGCTTTTTCTTAAATGCAAATATACCGATGGCAAGTGCCACGAAGGCAAAGATAACGGCATATACAAAGGTCCAGGAGGTCATGGTGTTGAGCGCAAGGTGAAATGCTTTTGTTAAATGTCCGGGACCGTAGGTGATTTCCAAGCCCTTTTGGCCGGCAAGACCGGTTTGTCCGGTTACACAGGCTCTGAAAGCGGTAATGATACCGTATAGCGGGTTGGCTTTTAGCACTACTGCCGCAGCGCCGAGATTTAATTTATCGACAGTATATACAATCGGAGTCATGTAGAATAAGAGCAGGCAAAATACATCATACAAATACTCAATATCTCTGAAGAACACCTGCAAGGTGGCAAGGATAAAGCCGACACCTGTTGAGAGCACCGCAAGCACAATAATGGGAATGATTGCCAGCAATACGCAGGGCGTGATATAAATGGCTTTTCCCGGAATAAAGATATTGAAGAAGGCAATGACCACAACCAGGTCAATCAAGCTGATGGCAAAGGTGATAAAAGTGGAAACGATATTCGAGAAGGGATATGCATATTTCGGCACATACACCTTTTTGATAATCGACGCATTGCCTCTGATGGAGCGCATGGCTTTTTTGGTAGAGCCGGAATAAAAATCAAACAGCAGTCTGCCCGTGAGCAAATATACCGGGTAGTTTGCCACGCTGTTTTTACCGAATATCATGGAAAAAACGAATGAAAGCACCACCATGGTGAGCAGCGGCTGCAGGCAGGTCCAAAACAGACCTAAAATCGAGCCTCTGTACTGCAATTTGATATTTTTTCTGACTAACTCAACGAGTAAGTTTTTATACTTTTTTAAGTTTTTAATACTTCCCTTTCCTTTTTCGGTAAAGGAAACCTTATCCATAGTATCCATAGTATAATAGATTCTCCCGTGAAAAAGTTGATTGCCGCTTATCAAAAAATCTATCGTTTAAAAGTCCATTTCACAAAATACTTCATGGTGGACTGCACATGTATGAGCATTAATTTGGAATTGCGCTTGCTGTCTCTGCCCCATTCATGGTAAACACAGGCATCGGGGCAATACCAAATCTCTGCCCGCTTGCCAACGGTGCGCGCAAGGTCAAAATCCTCAAAATACATAAAGTAGCGGTCATCAAAGCCGCCGAGCTCTTTAAACAGTGCGGTGCGAATACAAAAGAAGCAGCCCGAGCAGTTCTCAATTTGCAGCGGTTTACTTAAATCCGCATCCAGCATCGCATATTCGCGCAGATTTTTGTTGTTTTCTCTGTCTCCCGCCAGGCGCGAAGAAACAAGATATTTTAATTTCGGGTGGCGCTTTGCGAGCACCTGCACTCTCCCATCCGGAAAACGGATATCGGGACTTGCCATGCCGCATGCCGGCTTCGATTCCATAAAGGCACAAAGCTTACCGATGACATCATCCTTAACAATAATATCGGGATTAATGACAAAGTGATAATCGCTTTCGAGCAAATCAATTATCTGATTGTGTGCCTTGCCGAAGCCTTTATTTTCGCGATTGGCAATAACTTTAACCGCCTTGTTATCACGAAAATATTCTTTAACGGCTTGTGCCGTGCCGTCACTCGAGGCATTATCTACTATATAAAGTGTAAAATCAACATCCTTGGAAAATGCGGTCAGGTTTTCGATAGCATCAAACAAAAGCTTCTTTTTGTTTGCGCCGGATACCGCATTATAGGTTACTATACATCCGCTTGCTTTCACTGCTTTTCCTCTCTGACTGATGCCTGCTCTGCTGTTTTTAACGCTTTTAAGACATCTAAGCGCCACTGTATCATTTTAATTAAGGAAGCGTGCCTTGTATCGGACACATTGCCTCCATGCCTGCGGTAATAGAGCAAGGGCTTGTCTATAAACTCAATAACAGCGCCGCAGCGCTCCGCAATCAGTCCTATCCACTGGTCATGCATGGGGATATTGTCCGGAAACGGCATAAACTCCCGCACCAATTCCTTACGAAACGCCATGCAGCAGCCCATGTAAGAATTTTTAATAATGTTTTGGCGATAACCCTTTTTGGAGCCGTGTGCGGCAAAAAAGTTCTCACCGCCTGCAATCGGCTTGAGCGAAGCATCCACCAAAGAGCAGTTATGCAACACCAAATCCGCTTCTCTCTCGATAAATGCCTGCAACACGGTTTGCACCTTATCCGCCGCCCAGACATCATCCTGGTCGGAAAGAAAGATAAAGTCACCGGTGCAGTTGTTGATGGCATTTTCAAAATTTTTAATAAGACCTTTTCCTTCGCCTTCGAGCGGCTTGACACGCGCATCAATCTGCGCGAGTGCTTTGAGCACATTGAGCGTGTTATCCTTGCAGGGGTCAACGCTGACAATCACCTCATCATCCTCACCCAGCTGGTTGAGAATGGTGGTGAGTTGCTGCACAATATACCCCTCGCCGTTATATGCCGCCATGGCGACCGAAATCTTCATGAAACTGCCTCCACAATAAAATCCCGGAATTATCCATAATAATCCATGATAAGTTATTATACTATATATTATATATTTTTTCAAGATTATAATATTTACAAAGAAAAGCACACTCAACCTTTGAGTGTGCTTCAGCTTGTAGACAAAATCATTTGTCTACAAGCTGGCAGAGGTCGAGAAAGTGAGATAAAATTTGTCAGCCTCTGCGCTGAGCTGTACATAGGTACCGCAAGCAGAGGCTGGCAAAAGCACAAAATCGCCGTGG
>JAFWGH010000177.1 GCA_017512465.1 Clostridia bacterium | reverse complement strand
TTTCATCAAGTGCATACCACTGCGCGTGATTGACTACTAAAAAATGGTAGAGAAACAGAAATACATAAATCATAAAAAAGTATTTATGCTCTCTGAAAACAGATTTAATTTTGCTCAAGTCAATCACCTCCTTATAAAATGCTGAATTTAAAACGGATTCGTGCAAAAACCACGAGATTCTTCGGCAGAGCCTCAGAATGACAGAGTGTTTGTCACCTCGACACCCGCTTTGTCACCTCGACTTTCCACTTTGTCACCTCGAGCAACGTCGAGAGGTCTTAAACAGGCGTAAATGCAAGATTCCTCGGCTAACGCTCGGAATGACAGCCTGTTTGTCATCTTGAGCCTGCCGAAAGATCTGAAAAAGGCTTCATTCTATATTCTAATTTATCTTAAACTTTGAATTTTCAGTTTTAATGTTTTGCCAAATGCGCGCATTTGGCTGTTTTCGCTTTCGTAGAGCAAAATGAGGTTAACAATCCACGGCGCAAGGGCACAGTGCAACAAAAGGTTTTGCCTCTCATTACACAAAAACATGCAGCTTAAAAAGATCATAATCCCTGCCGCAAAAAAGGCACCGCCTTGCGCTTCACTGTGTTTTTTCCCTTTGTTTTCGGAAGCATTGTGTTTTTCCGCCACAAAGGGAATCACACGATAGAACACGCCTACCGCTGCATACACCGCGATATAATAGATATCATCAAAAGATATTTGCCACCTGTTTTTTACGCAAGAGAGCACCATTGCCGCTGCAAAAACAAAAGGCATTGCCCATAACAGTGCTGCAGAAAGCTTTTGCACCACACTGTTTTTCTCTTCGCTCGAGAGCCGATTTACCAAAAACACAAGTGCCGCCAGATAAGCAAAAGGATAAAGGAAACCAAGCCCGCCGGCAGAGATTTGATACCACACTGCCAACGCGGTGCCTCCTGCCCCGACAATACCTAATAATA
This sequence comes from Clostridia bacterium, assembly GCA_017512465.1. Classification (GTDB taxonomy): domain Bacteria; phylum Bacillota; class Clostridia; order Oscillospirales; family Acutalibacteraceae; genus RUG714. The sequence continues at coordinate 9,475 of JAFWGH010000177.1, read as the reverse complement.
CCGCTTTTGAAACACGGCACACCACTAAGGAATAGACAAATGCAAAAAAGATGCACTCTGCAAGAAACTGCGCCGGATGAACCATATATTTATCCTCTATTTCCAATTGCGCATACATCCACCGTGTCGCAAACAGCAGCACTATGGCAAGTACGCTTAGTATTTGTTTTTTTCCGTGTTTTGTAAGCACCGTGTTTCACCTCTTTTATCATGGATGTTTATGTCAATGTATCGTGGGCATTAAGGTCAATGCGGCATACGCCAAAAAATAAATTTTCAATGCAAGAGAGTTTCGCTTTCCCGCCTGTTCAAAAAACAGCTCGGTACTGCTTTTTTCGTGATACAACACGCACAGCACACAGGTAAACATTGCTAAAAAGCCATGGGTCAAATAGCGCGTCATATCCAGCGAATCGCCTAAGAGGATTCCCAAAATGTAAACAAACGGAAACTGCACTATCATCAACAGTGTGCAAAAGCGCTTGAAGCGGTCTTTTTGTGCGCGAAAGCGAGAAAAATGAAAGCGCAAAAAGAACCAAACAACGGGACACAGCACAACCGTGCCGCCCAGTGTCGTCAACAATGCTCTTGAAGGGTTTTGAACAAAAATACCGTAGTTCATTTTGATTTGGTAATAAAACAGGTATACAAACTTCATCAACGACGGCTTCATCTGTAAAACTGCATCGGGTAAGAATTGTTCGCCGCCCCACAGATGGAAAAATGCATAATCCCAAAAGGTATAGTAATCCGTTCCCCGCTCACCCAGCTTTTGGTGAAATTCTTCTATGCTGCAAACCATCCGCGACTCATTGAGCGACAAGATGGCAAAGGTCGCCGCCGCACAAAGCATACACAAAACAAAAATCACAATTATCGCGCGTTTTTCATTTTTTTCTTCCATGATACTTGCGCGGTACAGCAGCAGGATGGAAAACATCGGCAGCACAAACACCAGCGCCGCAAAATGAATAAAGAGCGACACCGCAAACAGCGCCGGAATGAAAAAGCGCAAATATTTGTTTTCCAAGCAAACGAAATAGGCTAACGCTACAAGAAGCCAATGCCCATCGTAAATACCGAGCCACTTGGTGTAAATGGCAAAGGTATAAGCGCCCGAAAGCAAAAACAGCAGCAAAAACAGCGCCTTGCCGCGATGCTGTTCGGGCATGCGCAGCATAAACTTTTCGAGTAGCAATGACAACCCGAGGAAGAAAAGCAAAATCAGCACTACCGCATAGATGTTCGCCGCCGTCTGAGAAGCAAATTTTCCGAACAACAGGTGAAACACCGCGCCGGGTAAGAGTTTTGAGGCAAAGCCAAAGCTGAAATCAACGCAATACAAGGAATAAGTAACCGGATTGAGTTGCCAGGATTGCAAATGATTTACCACTACAATGTGGTAAACGAGCAAATAGCCGAAAAACAGCAGAAAATACCGGTGCCGCCTGCCTATGCTTTCTTTTTTTGGTGCCTTGTTCACTTGTGCTTTTCACCGCCTTTCAACGGGTTTTTTTAATTATTTGTCAAGGCTGTCGAGTCGCAACGCCGGTCGTATACCGGAGTCGGTACAATCCGGAGCGTATGGCAAATCAAAGGTCAGCCGAATTGAACCTTGAAAATTCACGGCGACATTCAAGCGACCGTATGCAGCAGCCGAGCGCAGCCACCACCACATGGTACCATTATGATAAGAATCCGTAACACCAAGCATACCCTGCGAGAATGCATAATCCGTACCAAAACCCGTGCGAACTTCCTGCTCTTTTTCTGCAAGTGCATAAAACCCGTATGCAGGGTTTTTTGCCTCGTCATAAGAAAGCAGAAATACTTTATCGACTGTATCCGCAGAATTGAATTTTGAATCACGGCGACTCCAGGCAGAATTATCTAAATTGCTTTCCACGATACGCTGTGCTTCCTCTTGTGAAAAAGCGGTCTTATAAAAATCATCATTTAACCATTGCCTGATATCGCTGCTTGCATAATCGGTTGCGAAAGTCCGAAAGTCGGGGTCCTTGTAGTAACATTCAGAAAACAAGTCAAGTTCCGGTGTTTTGGAATAAATGACATTATTGATGGGCTGTGAGTCCAGCAACATTTTGCTCATCAGCAAATGCTCTTCTTCACTTAAAACAATCCACTCAATCGGTTCATATTTAAACCAATAGGTTTTATTCAGTTCAAAGCGCTCGGACTGCCAATTCACCTGCGGTACCCCATGCGTATGATGAGAACGGTATTGAGATAATCTCACCGCCCGGTATTTTTTACCCGCAAAAACAACATCCGCATACTGCGCATAATCCGACTGTTTCGCGGAACCCATCGCTCCGTTTCCATTATAATAGCCGTAGGACTGCCATTTTGCTTCAAGTTTATTCAGTTTGGCAATCAGCGCCTCATCCTTGAGCATTGACTGCGGGTATTGCCCGAAATACACACTGCGGTGCTCTGCTGTTTTTTCGACAGCGGGGACCTTTGCCGACAAGCCGGCACGCAACAGAATGAAACCGACAATGCCCAATACCAAAAACACAAACACAAAAATAACAATGCGCACTCTTTTTTTCACGCTCATTGTGCCGCACCTCCCACCGACAATTGCTCAAGTGCACTTTGATTGAGGCAGGCGGCACACCTGATACCCCCTACGGAATACGCATAAAAGAATTGTCTGTCAAAATTGACTATCTCCTCACTGATATAGGCGAAAATAACATCGCCACAACCATCTCCCGGTGTGGAAAGCCAATACCAAGTGTAATAGTTGCCATCCCGAAGAACGGCATCCACACCCCTGCAGCGCGCATAATCCGTGACAGGAACAAAACGCGCTAAAGTGTCAAGCTTATCCTGCGTAAGTCTTGTAATATCTTTCCACGAGGGCAAGAATACCTTGTCATGGTTCATTCCCATCAGTCCGTACTTTGTATATTCCGACGACTCATTAGTCAGATGCCATGTATCTTTAATATCCTTTTTTTCTTCACTGTTGAACGCAAAGTTAAAAAACTCATTGTTAAGCCATTTGCGCACAGAGCTTGTCTTGTAAAGATTTGCCGGTGTGAAGAGATATTTTGTTGATGAAAGCTCTTTGTCATTAAACACAGTTTTGTCTAAATCCCTGTCTACCCAATAGACAGAGTTATTAAAAGGCATTGCATCCAGCACGCTTTGGCTTAACATAAACCCTTCCGCAGAATTGACAATTGTCCAGCGGATAGGCTCATAGAGAAACCAGTAGACATTGTTTAACTCAAAACCGTTATCATCCTGCCGAGACTGCTCCGCAGTAGCCGATGAAAGCACACAATCCGGGCGATATTTATCAATCACAACGGCACGGTAGCGGCTTCCGTTATACTCCACATCCGCATATTTCATACAATCCGTGCGCTCCATGGTGCCGTAATAATCATCACCTGAAAAACAATCATCAAAATAGTTCCACTCGAGTTCAAGCTCACTTAGGGCATCGAGGGTTTTTTTATCCGAAACCATACTCTGCGGGTATGAACCAAACGAGACAGACTGCATTTCAGTATATGAGTCTTGATTGTTGATCAGTCTCCCGTAATCGGTTGCCAACAGAAAACAGGGCACAGCAACAAATAACAGCACTGCACCGAGGATGATGAAAATGCGCCGCAATAAGAGTTGCATTTCCTTTTCCGTGCGCTTTTTTTTCGTGCTTTTCTTTTTCTCTTTTTGCCGTTCATCATTATTCAACATTTCTTGCCGGCTTTCTTTTGATTGACTCATTCGTTTGCTCCTAATGTAAGTATAACTTTAAAGTTTTGTATATACCCGCCGCTTTAGTTAGCATAGATTAATTTGGCGCCGCTACACTCAAAATGAAATGGAACAAATTGGTGTTCGCTCAGCGCGCCGCGAATTGCAGCGTGTGTATTTTTTGGTGCATAAAGCAGCAAAAACCCGCCGCCACCGGAGCCTAAAAGCTTTCCGCCTAACGCGCCGTTATTGAGTGCTACCTCATACACTTCATCAATCACGGAATTTGTAATATTCTTTGAGAGGCTTTGTTTGAGTTTCCACCCCTCACCGAGCAGCCTGCCGAAATCATCCAAACTGCCCTCCGCCAAAAGTTTCTCACCTTCCGCAACCATTTGATGCATACGCTTTAGAGCTTGAATATTATGGGGAATATTCTGCTTTGTTTCATCCGAAATCAAATCCGAAAACCTGGTAAAGCCGGTAAAAACCAGCAAGAGGTTTTCCTCTAAGCGCTGCAGCTGCACTTCTTGCATGGAAAGCGGGTTCACATTCACCGATTCTTTTGAAAAAGTGATTTTATTAAATCCGCCAAAGGCGGCAGCATATTGGTCTTGCACACCGCCGGCTTCCCCGCATAATTCTCTTTCCAAGCTCACAGCCTCAGCCGCCAAATGGGCTTTATCGGGGTATTCACCGCGCTTGGCATGCAGCCCTTGCAAAAGTGCCACAGCAAACGCCGAGCTGGTTCCTAACCCCGAACACGCCGGTAAGTCGGCATCATAGGAAATTTGAATATGGTCATGCGGTAATATCTTGAGCGCATTGCGCACAAGCGGATGTTTTAACTCATCCGGGTCGTTAAAACGCTCAATTCTTGAATAGCTAAATTGACTTTTATATTCATAAAACGGCGGCAAATCACGCAAAGTAATATAACAGTATTTATCAATTGTAGTCGATAATACTGCTCCGCCATATTCCTTATAATATTCTTCAAAATCTATTCCGCCGCCAAAAAACGATATTCGAAACGGCGCTCTGACTCTAATCAAAATATAATCCTTTCTTCTGAATATGTGATGCATTCAAAAGTGCAAGTGTACACATTCGGCTCTTTATGATTTATGCAAGCTGCGGCAGCTTTGCCGCTCATTTTTATTTTAGTAATTATTTGCGCAGCAGATTTTTTTGCCAAAGCGAGAAACCGTAACGCATATAGCTGCCGATTACCTTGGGTTGTTTTGCGGCAGCGCCCATTTTTTTGAGCACATACTCCGGTCTTAAATAAAAGCCGAGCAATATGCGGCGCTTTAACTGCTCTACCTGTGCCGCACTCAAATACCGCGTGCCGGTGGTATTGGGCGCGTAGTAATCATGCCCGAAGCCGCTGTCGGCAAGAACACCATAGGCTTTACACTGCTCATATAAACCGGTTTTGTAATACGGCATGGCAATGTGCAACTCAATAAAATCCGGATTGATTTTGTGAATAAAGCGATTGGTCTGCAAAATCATTTCTTTATCTTCCCACGGGAAACCAATCATAAAGAAACCGAACAGCGGAATACCCGCTTTTTTAATAAGCTTTGCCGCACGCAGATTATCTGCAACGGTAGTCCCCTTTTTTATTTTTTTAAGCGTTTCATTATTTCCGCTCTCAAAGCTTACCGCTATCATAAAGCAGCCTGCCTGCTTTAATTTGCGCAACAGCGGCATGCCGAGCGGTTTAACTCTGGAATTGACTGTGAAAGCAATCTTGCCGCAAAGCGGTGAAGCAATGATTCTGTCACACACGGCAGCGGCATACGCTGCATCAATCGTGAATGTATCTGCTTTAAAGAAAAAGTTTTTGATACCATAGCGCGTGTAACACTCCTCTATTTCGCGGTAAATGCTCTCCACATCTCTTTTGCGCACCTTTGCGCCGGAGATAAGCGGTGTTAAGCAATAAATACAGCGTGAGGGACATCCCAAGCCGGTTTGAATTGTCGCCATCGGCTCACCGTTATCGGGGCGCACATAAAGTTCATTCTTCATCAGTTGCCGCGCCGGGAACGGCAGAGCATCCAAATCATTTAATCCGCTCACAAAGGCATTTTTGATAAAAGCTTCGTTTTCTTTATAAAAAACGCCGTTGACAGCGCCGATATCCCCCTCAGCGCGCAGGTAATAATCTGCCAACGCGCCGATAACAAACTCCATTTCGCAACCGATTAAGCAGGAAACGGCAGATAAATCCAAATCACCGAGCCGCTCCGGCTCCAAATCATAAAACACAGCGCCTTTGATTACACAAATACAAGGATGCAGCCTGCAAATGCGGCGCAGAAATGCCAAATCATCGAGTACCGAGCTGTTGGTGGTGCTCAGCGCAATCATATCCGGCTGAAAATCTCTCACATCCTGCACCACATCTTTAAATGAAGCGCCTTCGGTTTGGTAGTCGCGCAAAAAGACTTCATAGCCTTTTTCCAACAGCACGGCGGCACAGTAACCGAGGTCGTTGCACGCATGCACCGCACCGGTTGCCGATTCGCTGATATTGCACTGCGCCCTGTCTTCACTGCGCTGATACAGTTTTCCGGGCGGGTAGAGTAACATCACTTTATTTTTCATGCTTTATATTCCTCAATGCGCTCTATGGCGTAATCCAAATCCGCTTTAGTGTTAATATTAATTTCCGTATCGGCGACTTCGAAGCACTTACCCTTCTTACCTTCCCAAATGAGCAAATTCATAAAATCGCACAGGTCACAGGGCAAATTCTTCTCATCGGAATAAGCGCTTTTGAGCAAATCCATACAGTCTTTGCTAAAAATACAAAAGCCTGTTCCCTTTAAATCATTGACAATCTCTGTCGGTTTTTCATGCGTGCGGATTAATACGTCGTTATCATCTGTTATCACCGAATAGTTTTCTTTAATACGCTCCGGCTCTTTTTCTTTAATAATGCCGCAAAGGAAATCCGCCGTTTGGTTATGAAAGCTTTTTAAAAAGTCTGCATTGACATTGATAAAGATTTCATCACTCAACTGCACCACCGCGCCTGTATCGCAAAACGGAAGCACTTTGCTGATGGCATTGATAAGCCCAATCGGTTCGCTTTGAATAACATAGGCTATCGGGATACTGCGAAAGCTGTCACCGACTGCATCGACAATATCATTTTTGTGTTCGCCCACAACGATATATATTTTATCCACCTGCATGAAATGCAGATTTTCCAGCGCATAGTCAATGAGCCTTTTACCGCCCACTTCAACCAGCGCCTTCGAGCGGTCGATGCCCGTATCTTTCATTAATCTTCTGCCCATACCGGCAGCTAAAATAATTCCTATCATAGTGTTCCTTTGTGTTGCATATTCTTAGCGGTTATGCTACAATCGTTTTGAGGTGTATTTATTATATGAAAACTTTATTTCAAAATTGTAAAATACTTGTTCGACAGCAAGCACAGTTTCAAATCCTTGAAAACGCCTGCTTAGGGGTAAACGGTGATACGATTTGCTACATTGGCGAAAAGCCGCCGCGCGAAGCGTATGAGCTTACCCGCGATTATTCCGGCAAGCTGTTAATACCGGGACTTTATAACTGCCACACCCACAGCCCGATGGTGCTCTTTCGCGGTGCCGGTAACGACAAACCGCTTGAGGAGTGGTTAACGCAATACATCTTCCCGTTAGAGAGCCGCTTAACTTCCGAGGCTGTAAAAACGGCAAGTGAATTTGCCATCATGGAAATGCTTGCAGGCGGCATTGTCAGTTTTACGGATATGTATTTCTTTCCGGAAATGACTGCCCGCGCTGTTGCCGAGAGCGGCATAAAAGCCAACCTGACCAAGCACATTCAGTTTACCGCCCAAAACCCGGAGGTAATACAGAGCTCTTTAGCGTTTGTGCGCGATTATAACGGCGCGGCAGATGGCAGGATTTTGGCTGATTTTGGTATTCATTCCTGCTACACCTGTGAAAAAGATGCTGCCGCACAATATACAGCACTTTGTAATGAAGCCGGCGGAAGATTACATATTCACCTGTCGGAAACCGAAAAGGAATATCATGACTGTATGGCGCAATACGGTGTCTCACCCGCCGCATGGTTCGCCGACATCGGCGCGCTTCACGCACGCACAGCCGCAGCGCACTGTGTGGTGCTCAGCGAGAGCGACCGCGCACTGTTGGCGCAAAACAAAGTTAATGTGGTTCACTGCCCTACTTCTAATCTCAAACTCGGCAGCGGCTTTGCCCCCGTACCCGAGTTGCTCGAAGAAGGTGTTAATGTCGCTTTGGGTACCGATGGTGCTGCGAGCAATAACAACTTAAACCTCTTTGAAGAAATGCACTTGGCGGCGATTCTTCATAACGGCAGGCTTAAAGATTCTACAATCATGAACACGCAAAGCGTGATGCAAATGGCGACTGCCGGCGCTGCCAAAGCACAGGGCAGAGAAAACTGCGGTGAACTCAAAGTCGGTTACAAGGCGGATATTGCCGCACTGGATTTAGATAAACCGCACTTGCTCAGCGGGTATGACGAGCGCTCGCTACTGACTTACAGCGCGCAAAGCAGCGATGTATGCATGACAATGGTGGACGGTAAGATTCTTTACGAAAACGGTGAATACCTGAGTATTGACAAAGAAAAGGTGTGTCGCGATATGCGCCGACTGCTTCAAAAATAGTTTAAAGCCTGCTTTTACGAGCAGGTTTTTTCTTTCGGGATAAACCCTTGCCGCAGCGGTGAAAATCAAAACCTTTTCGCAATTTTATGAAATGATTCCTACATCTTTACATGCCTATACATAATACATTATAACACTAATCTTAGTAAATTTCTACTTTTTTATTATAATAATTATGAAAAACGCCCTGTCGAAAACAAGGGCGTTTTTTTCTCATAATATATAGATATAGTTTTTCTTGGCTTTAATTGGTTAATTCACGCTTTATTTTCCTTCAAGTGAGCGCGCAAATTCCAACAGCGCATCAAAGCTTTTAACGCTTTCGTCGGCGCTCGGATTTCCGATTAAAACAGGCTTACAGCCGGCAGCCAGCGCTGCTCCTATATCTGTTTGGCTGTCGCCTGCCATGTATGAGCGCTGCAAATCAATGTTAAAATCTTGTTGCGCTTTCAAAATCATGCCGGGTTTCGGTTTGCGGCAATCACACTCGATTTTGTATTCCTTTCTTTCCCCCGCAAAACCGCTCTCGGGATGATGCGGGCAGTAATAAATCGCATCAAGATAGCTGCCTTCCCGTGCAAGATAGTATTCCAATGTATGATGAATAGCATCCAGCTGCTCCGGTGTGCACTCTCCTCGTGCAATAACCGGTTGATTGGTTACAACAATCACCAAATATCCTAAGCGATGAAAGATAGAAACCGCTTCCGCTACGCCCGGCAGCAGCTCAATCTCATTGCTGTCGGCGATATATCCTTTATACACATTCAGCGTACCGTCTCTATCCAAAAAAACGGCTTTTTTCGGACTGCCGATTATTTGTGATTGGGGTAATCCGCCGGCAATATCGCGCTCAATTTCAAGGATTCTTTGCGCTGTACCGGCATCCTTTACATATTCCGCACAACGATACGCAAACACCTTTTTTTGCGCGATTAACGGCACCACCACATCATCATCGAGCATCATGAAAGGCTTTGCCGCAACCGCATTTATCGCCGCTTTATTTATCATATAAATTCCGGCGTTGGAGAGCGCGGAAAACGCTTGTTTTTG
>JAFWGH010000176.1 GCA_017512465.1 Clostridia bacterium | reverse complement strand
CGAGCGAAGCGAGCAAAACCACCGCAGTTGGTTCGTTGTTCAATTTAACCGCTTTATATCGCCCCTTGATGAGGGGAGATGTCACGAAGTGACAGAGGGGTAGACTTGTAACGAACACAACTTTGGTGGTTTCGAGCAAAGACCTCGCCAAATCCTTATTTGTCTAAAAGAACCGAAGAGCACAAGGATGCCCTTATGCTCTTCGGTTATTCCTCCATTTGCTTGCCCAAAAAGGAAGCGGCAACACCGGTAAGTTTTATTTGTGTTTGTGTCGGCTTTTCACCATTATCCAAAACAATCACACTGCCGACCGCATCCCCTGCCGCAATAATGGGACAGACAATACTCGCCTTGCGTTCCAAGCCGTCTATCGGATATATCATATGTTCAGCATTTTCGGATGTAAAAGTTCTGCGCTGCTCGAGCAGCTCTTCCACTTCCTTGGAAATAGGCTTTTCCGCAACCTCTCGTTTTGCAATGCCGCTGGAAGCAACCACCTTATCATTATCACTGATAATCACCGGCATATCCGCATGCATAGTCATCGCTTCCGCATACTGCGCGGCAAAAACCGACAGCTCTCCGATGGGGGAATATTTTTTAAAAATAACCTCACCGTTTACATCGGTAAAAATCTCCAAAGCATCTCCATCACGCAGGCGTAAAGTTTTCCTGATTTCTTTGGGAATGACCACTCTTCCCAAATCATCAATTCTTCTGACAATTCCTGTAGCTTTCATTTTTTTCCTCCTTTTTATTATTGTACCAAAACAGGGAAATAATATGCGCCGTGAAAACAATTTTAAAAAAATATTGTATATCCGCTTTTTGTGTGCTATTATTAAATAAAATATAGGGATTCTTTTATTGCACCCCAAAACCGAAAGGAGTTGTTATCATGGAGCACAGACACTTTACCTTAAACCTGAAAAAGCAGTATGCTATGGATCGGTATGAGATTGAAAAACTGTATATTTTCTCTTCAAACGGTGAAGATGCTACACACATGCAGTTTGACTATCCGAACATGGAAAAATTAGAAGATGTGATGAAGGCGCAGGTTGGCGGAAACTATGCGATTGACAATTTCACGGTATATTTTAAAACCCATTCCATGGAGGATTTAAAAAAGTTGTGTAAGCAATGGTCCATTAAATACACCTTATTGGACTAAAAAAAGCAAAAAACCGAAGGATTTGATTCCTTCGGCTTATTTTTTTGCTTACTTATTCTTCGCGCATATAAAAAGCTTAGCTTTCCTTGACTTCTTTTAAATGCAGTTCGGCATCATAGACAATTTCTTTGAGCAAATTGCCATCCTCATCATATTCATATTTCACCACAGCCGTCAATTCCATTTTGGGATTATACTCATGCTTTTCGCTTATCTTCATATTCTCATATGTCGCCGTATAGAAGCTTTGCAGTACACCCTCACCATCATACTCCGCTTCATAAACTTTATTACCGTATTCATCAAACCGGCATTTTTGGCAAGAGGAGCTTTTTCCATCAATATTATAGGTAGTCACACTGGTATCATCCTCTGCATATACCACACATTTTTGTAAGGTATTATCCTCCACATAAACATCGAGCATGCCGTCGCCAAACTGTGTGCTCAGTTTGTTTGTTTTTTCAAACTCACTAAACTTAAAAAGAATATCATTGACATAAAAAATGGAATCCTTGATAACAATGTTTAAATCGGCAATTTTGATGCTTTGCTCTACATCAATATCCCCAACATAAGCTTTCGGGATGTCCTCGTGCAGCTCTTGCTTCACATCTTCATTTTTCTTTGTACACGCGCTAAAGGAAAGAACGCATAACAGCGCAAGCGCAAAACACATGATTTTTTTCATATATAACTCCTTCTTATAGTTGATTGCCAAACGGCGGAATATAGATTTGAGCGGCGCTCGAAAGCTCTTGGCAAAAACCGTCTATCCCCAACAGTTCCAAATAACCCAGCGCCTTATCATATTCTTGTGCCGTCAATTTTCTATTCAATGTGTCAAATGCAGACATATCACCGCAGGGGGTATATTGGCTCATGAGAGAAAACAGCACTTTTTTATGCCGGGAAAATTCCTCAAACATATCTATTACACCCAGTGTGTTTTCTATATGCCCGGGCAGCATCAGATGGCGCACAATGATACCCTTTGTGAGCATTCCGTTACTATCAAAGACCGTATCCCCGACCAATTCATACATTTTTTCCAAAGCCATGCGCGCGGTATGCACATAATGCGGCGCACTGCTGTAACGCACTGCCGGAGCATCATCACTGTATTTAAAATCCGGCAAAAAGATATCGACTTTTCCGCGCAGTGCTTCCAGTGATGATACACTTTCATAACCGGAGCAGTTATACACAATCGGCACGGGATAATGATAGCGGCTTAAAAAATCCGCTAAAAATGACGCATAGTGTGTCGGCGTAACAAAATTGATGTTGTGCACTCCGCTCTCAATCATGTGGCAAATTTTATCATTAAGCTCCTCCGGGGAGACGGCTTTGCCGACCAACTCTTTTGAGATGACACGATTTTGACAGAAAACACAGCGCAGGTTGCATCCCGAAAAAAACACGGTGCCGGAGCCGTTTTTTCCGCTGATAACCGGTTCCTCCCACATGTGCGGCGCGATTCTGCCCACAATGATGTTTTCACCCACACCGCAAAAGCCGCTTTGCCTGCTCTTACAGTTTCTCGGGCATACGCTGCAGCTCAATTTTGTTTCCTCACAATCCGATATTCATCCCGATAATGATAAAACGGACAACCGCCGGATTCCCTGTCGGAAAGGCGATAGAGTTCATCCTCATCCATATCCATCATACAGACCTCTGCGCCGATTTGTTCATCATATTCATAATTTTCACACGAAAGGCAACTTGTTGCCTTTTTCTTTTTTTGCATAGGTATCACCACTTATATATTCGTGTTATGCAACCATAACGCTAAAAAAATACTTATTTTAAGCATACAGTCCGCATGCATTTTCCAGAAAACATTATAAAGTATTCCCCGAAAAATATCAATCCTATTTCATATTAGCAGAGAAAAAGGACTGTGATTTCACAGTCCTTTTTCTCTGCTTGCAGAAGATAGTGCGCCCTACTATTCTCCTACATTTGCAATCCAATGAACACTGCTGGTGACAAACGCCAACAACAGCACAATAAAATCTTGTCCGGTCGGTTTTTTAAATCTCTTTTTCATACTCTCACCCGTTAATAATGTATGCAGCTGCTCTCGTGCCGCTTTCGCTGAGCGAATAGATTCTCCACTTGCCTTCTTTTTGCATTTGCACAATGCCTGCCTCACTGAGAATTTTCAAATGATGCGACAAGGTAGGTTGCGAAATATTTAATTCATCCATAAAGTCGCAGGCGTTTGTAGCACCGGATGAGAGCATTAATACAATTTTTACCCTGCTTTCATCCGATAATGCTTTAAACACCTTTGCCGCGCCGACAGCTTTTTTTACCTCTGCCGCCCGCAGCTGCTTGGTGCTTCTATTCATAGATTCCCCCGGGCACCGACAGCGCCCTTTTGCTCATTATAATCCAATAATACTCTACTATTATATATTGATTATTATGAATTTGTCAATATAAATTTTAAAATTTATTGAAACAATATTTATTGTAATTATCAAATGATTTAAAAATAATTATTTTTACATATTTCAATATATAAATTTCAAAATTTAAAACTATAATATTTATATATTTAAATGTATTGAATAAAAAATATCTCTCATAAAGATGAGAGAGGTATTGCAATCATGACAAGCTTAATATGCGCACGATGCCGCCTGCATTTTTTATGAAACGTTTCAAAAAAACAGCACCGATGCTGCCGCATCGGTGCTG
>JAFWGH010000175.1 GCA_017512465.1 Clostridia bacterium | reverse complement strand
CTTCTATTTGCCGCGAAAGCGCCGACGGCACGTATGAGCATTTCCGCTATTAATGGGTCGGTATCATCAAAATCCATTACTAAAAGCTGCACATTATACTCATTTAATGTAAAAATACACTGTGCCTTCAAGTCTTCCGATGCACTGATATATGCATGCGTATTTTTATCGCACTCTATATCATACGCGGCACATAAGGTATTTAGCGCTTGGGTATCCTCAAGCGGGATTAATTTTATCATTTTCTCACCTGCTTCATTTGAGCTTTTTGTGCTATTGCGGGTCCGGCAAGCTTTTTGATTTCCTTGGTTTCAAGGTGCCGCCACTGTCCGGCGGGCAATCCTCCCAGTTTTACATCTCCCTCGGCAATACGCTTTAAGCGAATAACCTTTGTCCCGACACTTTCACACATTTTTCTGATTTGTCGATTTCTGCCTTCTGCAATGATGAATTCCAAAAACATTCTATCATCTTGTTTTTCTAAAACCTTAACCGTACAGGGAGCGGTTTTTTTACCGTCAATCACCACACCGTTTGCAAGATTCTCAATCAAATAATCCTCTACAACCGGTTTCACGGTAACACGGTATGTTTTTCTCACTCCATGGGAAGGATGTGTTAAGGCGTTTGTAAACTCACCGTCATTCGTCATAAACAGCAAGCCTTCACTCTCTTTGTCGAGTCTGCCGACAGGATAGAGCCTGGCATCGATATCCTTTACCAGCTCACTCACACATTTTCTGCCGCGCTCATCCTTTGTTGTGGTTACATAACCGCGCGGCTTATTAAGAAGGATGTAATAAAGGCCTTCTTTTTTAACAATCTTTTTTCCCTGCACGGCAACGATATCCGTTTTCGGATTAATTTTTTGTCCGATAACAGCTTTATGCCCGTTTACCTTTACTTTGCCGAGCATAATTAACTCCTCACTTTTGCGGCGAGAGGCAATACCGTTGTCTGCCATATATTTTTGAAGTCTTACTTGTGAATTAGCCATAATGAAATAATTTATACCAAATACTCTCAGTTTGAACCGTTTGTTGCCGTGCGGCATCAAGCGCACTGTAAAGCGGATATGTTTTTATCACTTTATCCCCGATACGAAAGACTAACTTGGCAACCGGTTGCTTTTCTTTCACCGGCGCATATAAAAAGTGAGGTGCATAGATAGAAACCTCCACTTTATTGCAGAGCGCACGCGGTAAATAAAAGGAAATTTCCGATGTGCTTAGCTTGATATTTTGCACTTCGCTGCCGACAACCGGAATGCGGATATTGCGCAAATCAAAGCTATATCGCTTTGATGCGCGAAACGCATCATCGAGCATAGCCTCATGGTCGCTCCAATCATCACCATCATCGAGCGTTACGGCAATAATGGTTTGTCCGTGCCGTTCAGCCGCAGAGACTAAGCATCTGCCGGCATCCAGCGTATAACCGGTTTTAACGCCGATACAACCCTTGTATGTACCCAACAGTTTATTGTGGTTATGGAGATACACTGTTTTTTTCGGTTGCACAAAGGTAATCTGCGCATCACTTAACGCACAAATCTTGCGAAAGGTCTTATTTGACAAAGCATAAGCGGTTAAATATGCCATATCCTTTGCCGTGGAATAATGCTCCTTATGCGTTAATCCCGCAGGATTCATAAAATGCGTATCGTTTAAACCGAGTCCGGCGGCTTTTTGATTCATTAAATCCACAAAGGATTTCTCACTGCCGCAAACAGCCACGGCAAGTGCATGAGCCGCATCATTACCGCTAACAAGCATTAAACCATATAATAAAGCGCGCACACTTATTCGGTCTGCTTCGCACAAACCGAGAGAGGAGCCTTCTATCGACGCATCTTCTTTTTTCACCCGATAAACGGCATCCAAATCACCGTTTTCGAGTACAACCAAAGCAGTCATGATTTTTGTTGTGCTTGCCATAGAACGGCGCATATTTTCGTTTTTTGCATACATCAGCGCACCCGTTGCCGCATCGAGCACTGCCGCGGATGCAGCAGAGGTTTCGAGTGCGCGCGCATATACAAAAGCCGGTAAAACAAGAGCACAACAAAGCAATACAGCCAACAGTCTTTTCACATATATCACCCGATAGTTATATATGTGAGAAATGCTTATCCGTATTCATCAGAAAAGCAACGCTTATTCACTTACCTCTTGTGATTCCCGGGATTCTTCTGATTCTTCTTTGCCGCCTTTTAAGGAAGCAATCGTATCTTTTACTTTGTCAATGATATCCGGAGCCATGGTAAGCGCTCTGTCAATACCATCATTGTACTTAGAAGAGATTTCCATAATGCGTACGCCTGCTTCGGAAACAATCAAAAATGCCAAAGGCTGTAATGTGACGCCTGCACCGCCGCCGCCGGCAAATAAATCCTTATTGGTTTTATTCGGCAAATCGGAACCGCCGCTAGCGAAGCCGTAAGTTACCTTAGACACCGGAAGAATGGTTACATCGCCCACTACGATGGGTTCGCCGATGACTGTGTTCACATCGACCACATTTTTAATTTGGTTAATGGTTGCTTCGAGTTTTGCACTTGCTGCATTAGACATAATTTACACCGCCTGTTCTAAATTTATTTTTACTCAGGTAACCGCTTATGTTGCCCAAGTTCATTTACTGTTTTATTAAGCTTGTTCGGTAGCTTGTGCTTGCGCACGCTGCCTTTTAGCCGCCGAGCGCGCTTTAATGCGCGCATTGATGCTCTTCTCGCGCTTCATAATCTTTAAGAAGTCTCCGAGAGCGCCGAGTGCAACGGCAATTAAAGAAATAAGCCTGTATGACATATGAATATATACGCTTTGTTTCTCGATTTGACCGAGATAATCCGCATATATATTAATATTTGTTTTCTTCACGGGAGAATGTGTCGAAATCTTCCCGATTAACGGATAGATAGACGCATTAACCGCACCGAATTTCAGCGCCGTGTTCGCTGCATCTTTACCGCAAACGGCATATTCCACCGCTATTTTACGAATGATGAAATGCTTAAACAGTCCATGACCGAATTTTGCAAGTAAAGAAGCAAATTCACTTAATAAGTCAATCGCACCGTCAAACCCGCGCAATTCAATGACCTCTTTAAACACATTAGACTTCGGTTTTGCATCTTCTTTTTCTTCTTCTTTTTTGGGTTCTTCCTCTTTTTGCTCTTCTTTGGTTTCTTCTTTTTTCGGTTTTTCTTTTTTGGGTTTGCCTGTAAATTTACTCACAAGCTTTAATACATTTAAGCGTATCAAACCCAAACCGGCAATTAATTTAAACTCGCCATCATAAGAAATAATAATATGAATACTCGAGCATAAGAAAAGCATTATCAGTGCAAAAATGATTAAAAGGATTTTCCACCACATAATTTACTCCTCGGTCTTTTCTGATTCTATAGCCTCGTTTAGTGTAATCTGATTTTCGCTTCCGTCATGCACCTGCTCTTTTTCGGGAAGCTCGGGCAATTGCTCCAAGCTTTCCAAATTAAAGCAGCGCAAAAAGTTTTCCGTAGTGCCATATAATAACGGTCTGCCCGGTAAATCCAATCTGCCGGCTTCAGCAATGAGCTCTTTTTCGCTTAATGAACGCAACACACCGGAACAATCCACACCTCTGACTTGCTCGATAAATGCTTTTGTCACCGGTTGGTTATAAGCCACAATCGCCAACACCTCGAGCGCTGCCTGCGAGAGCGGTGTGTTCTTTTTGAGTTCCAGCAATGCCCTAATCGGCTCAATATATTCTTTGGCAGAGCAAAGCTGATAGCACTCGCCGAGCTTTAATATACGCAGTCCGCTGCCTCTATCGCTATATTCTTTTTGTAATACTGCAATTAAAGAAAGTACTTCTTCATTGTCGATTTCAAGCACCTGTGCCATTTTTTCATACTCCACCGGCTCACCCGCCGCAAAGAGCATAGCTTCCACAGCTGCTTTATTCGCTTTCGCCATAGTCATTTTCTCCAACTAATACTTTAATTTGCATATCGTTGCCTTCACCGTCGATATGAATCTTTTTATCACGCGCCAATTGCAGCACTGCCAAAAATGTGGCAACCAATTCCGAGCGGTCATTAGAAGCATAGAAAAGTGTGTTCAGCTTCATTTTGCCTTTTTGGAAGAGCTTGCGCATCACATAAGAAATACGTGCATGCACCGGCACAATTTTGCGGCGCACAATCGGTTGGAAGGAATCCTCCGGCGGCGGTAGGCGCCTTTTGCCTTTACCGACCGCATACATATATGCACCGGCAATTTCAAAGCTCTCATGAGAACCGTGATAGACTTTATCCACCTCAATATCTTCCATGGGCTTGACAAAGTATAAAAAGCCATCGGTCATATGAGAGAATTTTTCGGCTATGAGCTTACAATCGCGATACTCGATAAGCTCACCTTCGAGCTCTCGCTTTAATTCATCCGCTTCCTCATGCACCGGCAACAGCGAAACGGTTTTAATATAAATGAGTCTTGAAGCCATATCGACAAACTCACTTGCCAGCTCCATTTCATCATTTTTCTGCATCTCGCGCACGGCGGCAATATACTGCTCTACCAAATCAAAAATCGGAATATCATGAATATTTAATTTATGTCTGTTGATTAAATGAAGGAGTAAATCCAAAGGTCCTTCAAAATCGGCAACTTTGTATGATATTTCCATTTTTACCTCTAATTAACAGCAAATACAAGTTTTGCAAGATCAATAAAACCGGTTGCAACCCAACCTTCAACCCAGCGAATCGGATAGAATAAATCAATACCGAATCGGTTTAAAATCATCGCTAAAAGCATGAAGCCCATTAAACCGTTACGAATCATGCCGTCATACCGGAAAATTTTCATATAGATTCTGTCCGGCAGCAAGCCGGCTGCAATACGCGAGCCGTCAAGCGGCGGAATCGGAATCAGATTAAATACGGCAAGCATGATATTAATCTGCATTAATAACTTAAAAGCAAGAATAATGTATTCAGTCGTGGTGTTCACGCCGCCAAACTTATACACAGCCACCGCAGCAAACGCACTAATAAGAGCAACAATCAGATTGGAAAGCGGTCCCGCAGCAGCGGTGATAACCGTACCGGTCTTAAAAGATGTCTTTGTGAAATTTCTCGGATTAATCGGAACCGGCTTTGCCCAACCGATACCGACAAGTAAAAACATCAGTGTTCCGAATAAATCAAAAGAAGCAAGCGGATTAAGCGTGAGCCTTCCCGCATTTTTTGCTGTATTATCGCCAAGCTTGTAGGCGGCAAATGCATGCGCAAATTCATGCACGGGATTGATTGCAAATACAACAAATGCCAAAACAAATAAATTGATAAGAGCTGCAGTAAAATTGCCGGAAAGTAAATAAGATAAAATCATGGGTATTCCTTTCTAAAAACCATAACGCGGTCTATACCGCTGTAGTCTTTCAACGTTTGTATATGCTGTAGGGAGTTAAATATTTCTAATAGTGCAGCTTCCTGCCCTTCTCCCATTTCCAAAGCGAGCCAACCGCCCGGTTTTAATAACGGCACATAATTATGTGCTATCGCTTCATAAAAGAGCAAACCGTTTTCTCCGCCGTCAAGCGCTGCCTTCGGTTCTGCCAGCACTTCACTTTGTAAGTCAGGAATGAGCGCGCTTTCAATATAGGGAGGATTGGAAAGAATGAAATCGGCTTGCGGCAAATCCTTTGGCGGTGCTTCGGTAATATCGCATAATATCGGTATCACTTGCTCTGCATTATGATATGCGATATTCTTTTTTAAGAGCGCAAAAGTATTTGTATATTTTTCAAATGCATATACATGCGCATCGGTCATTTTTGCGATACTCACGGCAATACAGCCGCTACCGGCGCACAAATCATACACGATACTGTCCTCACCCATCTTATCGGCAAGGCATTCACACAGCAGTTCCGTTTCGGGTCTGGGAATCAAGACATTTTCATCAACATAAAAATCATTGCCCATAAACTCCCATTTTCCGAGAATATACTGCAATGGAATATGCTCTAATCTCTTTTTAACAGCAGCCTTTAACGGCTCCAGGGAAATATCGCCAATCTCTTTTTGTAAATAAATGTCCTCAAGCGTGACACCGCAGTATTCCTTTAGCATACATCGCGCTTCAAATGCGGCGCACGCACTGACACAGGATAATTCTCTTGCCACATCCCTTGCGAGAAGATTTGCCCTCATAGCGTGTCATCCTCGGGATTATCGGTAATTACGGCGTTTAATGAAGCTATGCCGATTTCAATAATAGCATCCTCACTCGGTTCTCTTGTTGTCAGGCGCTGCATCCAAAGACCGGGAGCTGAAACAATCTTGACAAATACATTATCATGTTTGCCCGCATATTTGATTAACTCGTACCCGACACCCATCATAAACGGCAAAAGCAGCACTTTAATTGCAATCCACAGCATCCGTGTATTCACAATAACATCGGGCAAGATATAGGAAAGAGCGGTTGAGAAAAGAATACTCACAATGAGTATCATAAAGATAAAGCTTGTACCGCAGCGCGGATGAAATCTTGTTTGCTTTTTGACATTTTCCACGGTTAGAGGCAAACCCTTTTCGTAACAGAAGATGGTTTTATGCTCGGCACCGTGATACTGAAATACTCTTTGAATGTCTTTCATGCGAGAAATGAGTAAAATATACAAAATAAAAATAATCATTCTCAAAAGACCTTCAAAAAGGGCTTTAAAGGGTCTTAACACGGATTCATCCAAAATCAGAGTAATATCTTCGCCCTTGGAGAACAACAGACCAAAATGCTGAAACATCCAGCCGAAGCCTTTTGCAGCGCCGACACTGATGGATTGAAATAAAAATGTCGGCATCCAAAAGAAGAGCAAGAAAGCAAGCAGTAAGCCGAGCACCATGCCGATAGAGGAAACAATACTCATCACCTTGTCGCCAAAATGATTGTATACCCACTTATCGAATTTGGATAACTCTTCCTCATTGATTTCATTTTCATCAATTCCCTGCTTTTCGGCACTGAGCATAAGAGACTTATAGCCGAGTATCATGGAATCGATAAAACCGATAAACCCTCTAATAATCGGAACTTTAAAGATTTTTGCTTTAGAAGAAATCGGTTTATATTCAATAAACTCGGTTTCTATCTCACCATTTGGCAGGCGGCAAGCCGCTGCCGAGCCTTTCGGCCCTCTCATCATAATACCTTCTATCAGCGCTTCGCCGCCAACAGAAGTTTTTCTGATGATATCACATTGTTTTTCTGACATATATTTCTCCTATATATTGCCTCAATCTAAACCGAGAGGCAATGTGATTTTAACAATAGTTCCCTCACCGAGGGTGCTTTTAATATCGAGTGTGCCGCCGTGGCGGGTAATGATTTCATCCGAAACGGCAAGACCGATACCATTGCCGTGTACCCTATCATTTGCTTTAAAGAATTTTTCTTTTACACGCGGCAAATCTTCCTCGGAAATACCGCAGCCGTTGTCTTTAACAAAAATGATTAATTCATCATCAACAATATTCGCGTGAATTTCGATTAAGCCACCGGGCTCCGTATACTTAATTGCATTGCCGATAATATTCACAAACGCCTGTTTAATTCTGTCGGCATCCCCTTTTGCCATAGCGGGAATCTCCGGCGCATCATAGATAAACTCCTTACCGTCTCGCTTCGCGGTTTCGCTAAATACAAGCGCTGTTTCATCTAACTCCGCCAGTAAATCAATCGGCTCCTGTTTCATGATAAAGGTATCTTTTTGAATGCGCGAGAAATCTAACAATTCTTCTACCAAACCCGAAAGTCTGTTGGATTCACTGACAATCACCTGCAATCCTTTGCGGTTTAGCTCCGGATCTGTATCATCCATACTGATAAGTGTTTCTCCCCAGCCTTCAATCGCTGTAAGCGGTGTGCGCAGCTCATGGGAAACGGTAGTAATGAAATCGCTTTTCATTTTATCGATTCTTCCCAATTCCGTTGCCATGTATCCCATAGAATCATATAACTCACCGATTTCGTCTTGCCGTGAATACTCGGGATGTACACTGAAATCACCCTTTGCAATGGCAGCCGCCGTATTCTTTAATTCTTTAATCGGAGATGCTACGGAACGAATAAACATCTTATTAAACGAGAACAGCAGCGCCGCAACCGCAATAATCAAAAAGATAACGGAAAGCATGATTAAAAACACTTGCGTGTTGAGTTTATTGAGAGAAGTGATATAGCGAATGGCACCGATTCTTTCTCCATTATCGTTATTAATCACATTGGTAACCGCCATAACGGATTCGGAACCGTTCCACTTGCCTTTCCACTCGCCTCTGCCGTTTTCGGAATTGAGTGCCGATTCATAATCCGGCATTTTCACGGAATTGTCAATCAGCAATCCGCTTGAAGAAACCAAAGGCTTTCCGGAAGCGGAGATAATCCAAACCTCCATTTTATCGGAATAGCGAAAATTATTGGTAAAATCAATCGCTCCGTTTGTAAAAGAACTTTCGGAATCGGAATAGGACTGAAAGTAAATATCCACTGTGTCGGTATGTAAAGAATTAATTCTTTCTCTTACCGCATTGGTATAAAACATATTGATGATAACGGTCAGTGCCACCGAAAAAATCACAATGAACACGACCACCGCTATCAACGCAGTCTTTTCCCAACGCGCTTCCAAGGATGAAGCGTGAAGCTTTTCATTCAGTTTTTTTGATAAACTAACCGATTTCAATTCCTATCTCACTTAATCCATTTATATCCCAAACCCCAAACGGTCATTAAATGCTGCGGGTTGGAGGGGTCATCTTCCACTTTCATGCGTAATCTTCTGATATTTACATCTACTATCTTATCACCGTAAAAACCGTGTCCCCAGATTTTTTCAAGAATATCATCTCTATCAAGCGCCGCATCGGGGTTTTTAAAGAAATACTCCATCATTTGAAATTCAACCTGTGTTAAGACAATGGGGTTCCCGTCTTTAGTAAAGGTTCTGTTTTTGGTGTTAAGCGTAAACCTGCCCAGGGTGATTTCGTCCTCTGCCGATACGGGTGAAGCATTCATGCTCACGCGACGATACAATACATCTACACGCGCCATCAATTCCGCAGGTGAAAACGGTTTGGTGACATAATCATCCGCACCCACCATTAAACCGGTAACTTTGTCTATTTCCTGTGTTTTGGCAGTTAAAAAGATAATGCCGATACCCGGAGAGCGCTTGCGCAATTCTTTACAAAGTGCCAAGCCATCCATTTCGGGCATCATAATATCTAAAATAGCCACATCGAAATCGCCATCAGCATCTTCATATAAAGCAAGTGCTTCTTTGCCGTTGGAGGCTTCTGCAGTTTGATAACCGCCTCTTTTTAAATTAATAACTATAAAATCGCGAATGGTTGCTTCATCTTCTGCCACTAAAACTCTTTTCATGCTAACCTCCTAACGAATATTTATAATACATTTTTCAATTTCACTTTTATTTAGAGCCAATTTTGAGCTTGTTGAACCGAGCTTAACGCCGTAAATCGTACCGTAGTGAATGGTTAATTTGTCATACTTATCACTGTGTGAGTTCCACTGTGAAATATCCGAAACAATTAAATCAAACAGCATTTGGGGTTGCTCGCCGCTCATATCATAAAATGTCCACACATTACCCTTTTGTACTGCTGCAACTTGATTCACCCATTTATCGGGATAGTTGAAAATCAATTCATCCGTACAAATGCCTTGCGCCACAGTTGTATATTTTTGGAAAGAAAACTGTTTCCATTCGGTGATTCCAATATATTCTTCATCCGAATCCGAAACACTGAAAGGTATCTCTATAATACCATCAGCATTGATATCGCTTGCAGGCACTGTGCCTTTTCTATAAGTCATCAAATCCCGTGCTGTCGTGCCGCCGGTCGGATTGGTTAAAGAAGCCGTTTTCTTATCCCAATATAGGATTTCGGTAACCATATCGGTTTTATCGACAATGCCATCCAAAAAGAAAACATTAATGTTATTCACCTGCTGGATTTGGAATTGTTTATATTCGCTAACACTCGCGAGCAGATTTGAAGAACCGACAGATTTCAGTGCATCATCTTCAAGCACATAAACATTTGCCTGAGCCGGAACCGTTTCATCATTGAATGTGTTTTTGATTAAAAGAATTTCTTCTCTTCCTTCATCACATACATCCGCCACATACATTTTTGTATAGATAATAGAATCCAGTTCGCTCACAAGCGTTGCACCTTCCTTATCCGAAGCGGAATAAACAGAAAGCGTATTGTTATCTTTAGAATCAAACATTTGCCAGCCGACAACTATTTCGGGTATGGAATCATAATCTAAATCGCCGTAAGAGAATTCAAGGATGTCATTTCCTTGACCTTTAACCGGCTCGCTTGCCTGCCATTTGTTGTCCATCTTAAGCAATACACTCATATAGATGGAAGACGTGTCATCATTTTTCACTCTGTAAAAAGCAACTGCATCGTTTTCATTATCCCCGTTAAAATCGGCAAAGGTAATTGCAGTTGAAAACATTCCCTCGTTTGGCGCTTTGAGAATAATACCGTTTTTTACATCTTTTTCGATAACTTTTTGTATCTCTTTATAATCACCGGATGCTTCCGGAGGATTCATTAAGCTCTCGGGAGATTGAGAATTGACGATAACGAGTATCAATAGCGAAAAAGCTGCAATCGCCAATAAAATATAAAACGCTTGTCTAATTCTCAGTTTCAAACAAATTTCTCCTATTATATATTATTAATATATATTATAGCATAATAGAAATAAAAATCAAGATATTAAATATAAATAAAAGAGGTACAATTAATGTACCTCTCAAATATAATTCGTTTTTATGCTAAACTTACCGTAACGGTATAGCTGCCAATTACCCAAATGCCGGAAACTTCTGGCATAACAACCGTTAATTCCGCTTTTTTCCCTTCACCGGCAGTCATTTTTTCATCAATTTTTACGCTCGCGGAAAAGTCAGAAGCGGAAAGAGACTCTAAAGATTCGCTGTTGCCGGCTATTGTAACGGAAACATTCTTATCCGTAATCGTTGCTTTCAAATCGGTCGCATTATTAATTTCTATAGCCGATGTGGGAATTGTCACTTCTTTAGATTTAAAAGAAGATAAGTCTATTGTAACTTCAATGACTTCTACGTCACTTTTCAGTTTGATACCGGCAATCGTTCCGGGATCAAAGCGGAATACATTCTTGGTATTTTTGAGTTCGGAAAAATCAATAGTGCCAATACTCAGTGCACTTAGATTATCCACCGTTTTCGCTTCACCGGCGATACTCAGCTCTTTGACCGAGTAAGTGATATTCATTTCCTCTTTCTTAATACCATCGGGAATATTGGTAATTTCCACATCAACAGGAAGCTTTGCTAATTTAAATACGGGAATGGTAATTTTAAAGCCTTCCGAATCATCAATATCTATATTTTGGATTTCATTACCATATT
>JAFWGH010000174.1 GCA_017512465.1 Clostridia bacterium | reverse complement strand
GATTTTCAGTGCGTTGCAGTTTTTGCTAAGTAATTTTATTCGAATAAGTGATAAAATCTTTCTTGCATACTTTGTGTATGGATGAAATATTTTATCGCTTAGGCGGATGAAAGAACAACGCAAAAACCAAACCTTCTTTACCCCCCAAAAAAGGTTGGTTTTTTACCAACCTTTTTTCTGTCTGTTCGGCAGCTATTTCTTAGAAGCCTTCCATAACAGCACCCCTGCCGCGGCAACGGATGCCACTGTTCCCGCTGCAATTGCTGCAAGCTTGCGCACAAAGGGAACATTATAATCGAGTGTCGCATAAGAAGGATTAATCTTGTAGCGCAATATTGGGTTGAGCAATTTGCGCTGTTCTTTAAGAGGATCGCTTTCTATATGAGGCGACAGGCTGATGATTGCGGTCAATCTCCGCTTTTCATCATACTCCGGCCAAACAAATCCGGGTATGGAAGGGTCACCCGTGCGCGCAAAGTTTGCCCACATTTCACCGACCTGCTTTGTCAGTTTGGGGTCTGCGGGTTTGCCGATAAAAATGGTCTCTTGCGGATTTTGGAACACATAGGAAAGCTCTACCGCATGGCATGCGCCGCGAAAAAGCACGGAGGACGGCTGTGTCCAATAATACATATAGGCTCTGCCGCCGTTTCTTGTATGCCCTTCCGCCTGCCTGATGGCAGGTAAGCGGAACTTGATTTCATTAAAGAACTCCGACAAGCGCCAAATTTCATGACCCTTCAAAAGCGACATGAATTTCTTAACACGCTTTTTGTCTGAAGGGGTGAGCAGGCGTATATCGTTCTCATATTTAATCGGAACACCGAAGCGGTACGGGATAATGCCGCCGAGCTCGCCAATCCAATAGTTGCTCTCATTTGCATTGGTACCAATGAGCATATCGATGCCGACCGTCGTACCATCCATATACGGAGTGTAAGGGTCGAGAGGAATCAGCTTACCGTCGCGCTGCGGGAAGTTATTGTACTGATTGAGCTCTTCATTGATTTTTTTCAGCTCATCCTCGGAAAGCGCCATCAACTCATCCATATTCCGTGCGCCGGATTCCTTCAGCAGGCGCTCGGTGAAATCCGCACATTCTTCCTTTGAAAAGGTCAGCGCTACCGAGCCGCTCTCGGCAATCACGCGCCGAAACAGTCCCTTCGCTTCAGCGATAATCGGCAACAGCGATACACTGCCGCCGCCTGCGGATTCACCGAAAATCGTGATATTATCCGCATCACCCGCAAAGCCGCCGATATTTTGTTTTACCCATCGGAGCGCTTCGATTTGGTCAAGGATGCCGAGATTCGGCGCATCGGGAAAGTCTTCACCGCCCGCAACAGTCGAAAAATCAACAAAGCCCATCATACCCGTGCGATAGCCCACGGTGACCAAAATAATATCGGGATGCGCACAAACGAAGTTCTTCCCGTCATACAGCGGGTCAGCGGTACCGCCCCAGCCGTAGGAGCCGCCGTGGAAGAATACCATAACCGGCTTTTTGCTATCGCTGCACGCGCGGTTACACCAAATATTCAAATATAAGCAGTCCTCTCCCTGAGGATAATAGGATGCCTGTTCGGTTTTCCACTCGGTTTGGATGGGTGTTTTGCCGTTATAATACGCCTCATACACACCGCCATCCGGCTGTACCGGCACCGGGCGTTTCCAGC
The DNA here is from genome assembly GCA_017512465.1 of Clostridia bacterium. Taxonomy (GTDB): domain Bacteria; phylum Bacillota; class Clostridia; order Oscillospirales; family Acutalibacteraceae; genus RUG714. The sequence continues at coordinate 6,906 of JAFWGH010000174.1, read as the reverse complement.
GCAGCGCACCTACAGGAGGTTGTGCAAAGGGGATGCCAAGGAAGATACTGACATCTTCCTCGGCTTTTGCTACAAAAGTTCCGTTGACACATTTGACTGCAAGCGCAGGGTCAAAATCGCCCGACAAGCGCTTGTTTTCGCCATACCGTGCCGCAATCATTTGTTTGATATTCATTTTTTGTTCGTTTTTTAACATCGTTATTGTTTCTTTCTGAAAATGCTCGCAAATATTGTGAAGATGTTTTGCTTATCTGCAATCTTATCCTTGATTTCGCCGATAGTAACATCCGCTTGTGAATTATGGGTTACCAGTGTTTGCGCAATCTTTACATAAATATCCTTAAACTTCTCGATACTCGCTTCTTCATAACGGCTGCCGGCAAAGTCAATCATCAACTCCAGACCTTCGGAGCCATCGAGCACCTCAATATCCAAAATGGTTTGAGATGCTGCCTGATTTTGGCGCACATCAATACTCTTGATATTAAAGCTCTCCAAGCCGCCCATATCGCGGATATCCTGCTGGTAGAGCAAATACGCTGCTTCATCGCCGACACCGCCGTTGAGCTCCACATACGGATAACAGCTGTGCTCGATACCTTTTTGTACCTGCTCGTGCACATCGGCAAACACATTGCGCAGTGTATCACTGTCTTTAAAGCGGATACCGACCGGCAAATCGCGGAACATCAAACCGACAGAGCTGAGCATCTGCTCATCCTCACGGCCGTTATAAATCCACGAGAGTTTGATATCGGGTGCATCGTTATAAACCGAGATTGCAAGCGCCGCCACGGTAATGAAGAATTCATTGCGGCTAATCTTATAGGCGCGCTCGATTGCCTTCAACTGCGGTTGCTCGATGCCGAGGTCTCCGAAGAGCTCACCCATCTCGTTATCGCGAGATTCATGGTCGGTCTTGGGATAGCAGGACCACTCGATATTGTCGTATCTGTCCTCAAAGTACTTTTTGCTCACTTCATAGAACTCGGTATTGACCGCTTCTTCACGGCGGCGGAGCATCAGATAATAATAATCCTTATCCATATCCATTTCCATGTATGCCTTGCCGACATCGCCGAGGAATACATTTAAGGATGTACCATCAAAGAGTGAGTGGTGCACATCAAAGAAAACATAACCGGCTTTTTCGGTTTCAAATACACGGCAGCGGAACAGCTTACCGCCGACAATCTTGAAAGGATAGACCAGTGTATCCTTAACAAATCTCATTTCAAACTCGCTGAGTTTTTCCACATGGATATCCGTGAGATTTTCGGGCGAATATTTTTGAACAAGCTCACCATCCTCATTCCATGAGAAGGTGGTTAACAGCGCGGGATGGTTTGCGACTGCTTTCTTTAAAGCCGCCGCCATTTTTTCCATTTCAAACATCTCGGTGTCCACCTGCATCATCGAGAAGAGGTTATACATGGTGGAATTCGGTGTATAGAGCTGATAGTCTACCATATACAGCTGCTCGGTTGTGAGCGGATGCGCCTCTTTGAGAGACTCGTTATTCTTTTCATCCGGGCTGATGCCGTCATCCTCTTCAAGTGCCTTTTCATAGAGCGCGGCAATCTTAGCCGGTGTTCTGCCGCGGAATACCTCGGAGGCATTCAAACCGGGCAGTGCGGCTGCGGTAACGAGTTCGATAGAAGCGAGCGAGTCGCCGCCCATCTCATAAAAATCATCATTGATGCCGACTTGAGAGAGTTTGAGCACCTTTTCCATTGCGTGGCAAAGCTTTTCTTCCACTTCGTTTGTCGGGGCAACATAATCGCTCTTAAAGTCGGATGCATCCGGTTGCGGCAATGCTTTTCTGTCGAGCTTGCCGTTTGCCTTTAACGGTACCTTATCAATTTTGATATAGTAGGCGGGAATCATGTAGTAGGGCAGGCGCTTCATCAGCTCTTGGCGCATCACTTCACTGTCCACCTCAACATCATCGGTATAGTAAGCGCAAAGGTAGCTTTTGCCCTCATCCTCAAAGCCGCGCGCAGCAGCCCAGCTGATACCGAGAACCTGCTTGACCGCCGCCTCAATCTCGGCGGGCTCTATGCGATTGCCGTTAATTTTAATCATATCGCCGCTGCGGCCGAGTAACACATAATTGCCGTTTTCATCCTTTTTAGCAAGGTCGCTGGTATGATAAATGCCATCCACAAACGCCTTTTTGGTTTCCTCGGGCAGGTTGATGTAGCCGCGCACATAGGGGTTTTTGAAGCACAGCTCACCGGTCTCGCCATCGGCAACCTCGTTGCCATCCTCACCGATGAGATAAATTTCTGTTTCCACCTCGGGTTTTCCGATAGGACAAGTCTCATAAGAGCGGTCAATCGGAAATACGCCAATGGCAAAGCCGCTTTCGCTCGCGGCATAAATGTTGATAAGCTCAACATTTTCATTATATAAATTGTTGGCAGGCTCACTGCCGACAAAGAGCATTCTGAGGAAGGGACCTGTATTGTTGCCAATCTTGCGGACATAGGAAGGTGTTAAGAATGTAATTGTGATGCGCTTGGTGATAAAGAACTTGGCAAGCGCCCCGGTGTTTTTGATGGTCGCATAGGAGACAACATAGGTCTTGCCGCAGGGAATGCTCAGCGCTGTGAGAATGACGATGACGGAGGCAACGAAATTCAGCGGTGCGAGCAGCGCAAGGCGGTCGGAGCTCTCGAAGGGAACAACGCCGTTTACCTTGATGGATTCAATGGCGCGCGTGAGGTTGCCGTATTCATGCAAAACACCCTTGGGGTTTCCGGTGGTGCCGGAAGTATAAATCGCATAAGCGGCATCGTGCGCATCCGGTGTTTCATGACCGGAGAGCGGCTCGGTGCGCATAATCTCATCCCAATTATCGGCACAAAGCTCCAGCTTACAGCCGCAGTCCTCACGGATAAAGTTAATACGCTCCGGTGCATAGGTATCCTCTACAAGTGCCCATGCAGCACCGGCTTTCCAAATACCGATCATTGCAATAATCGGAATCACGCCGCGTGGCAAATCAATCAGCACAAAATCCTCACGACCAATGCCGTTTTGCTTAAGATATGCGTATACACGCGCGCTCATATCATCTAACTGTGCATAGGTAATGCCCTTGGAATGGGCTTCATCAAACAAAATAGCTGCACCGGGATTCTCGGCAGTATATTGCTCTAATAGTTCAATAATAGTCTTCATAATCTTAACCTCTTATTCTATTGTAAGAATTTCCGAAAAACCGGTAACCTCAAAAATTTCCATAATGGTTTCGTTCACATTTAAAATCGTCATTTTGCCCTGCTTGTTCATCTGCTTTTGCGCGGCAAGCAGCACTCTGAGCCCGGCAGAAGAAATGTAGTCAAGCTCTTTCATATCTATGGTAAGTTCCGTGATATCATTGATGGATGCCTTAACTTCCTTCTCCAGCTCCGGTGCGGTGACGGAGTCAACTCTTCCCGAAAGTGCAAAAAATGCTTTTTCGCCTTCGATGGTTTTTTTGATGTCTAACATTTTTGAATCTCCTTCTTTATTTTTTGCTCTATACTATTGAACAAAACTGTTCAATTATTTATGTTTTAATTCCCTGCTCTGTGTATCTAAAAACAGTTCCGGATATACACATTCTTCGCCTGCTTCACTTTCCCCAAACACTGTGCGCTCCGTGATAGCGCGGCTTGCCGCGAGTCAGTTTGCCGTATTCAACCGCTTCTTTCGGGCAAAGGTTGATACATGCCATACAGTGGGTACAGCGCTCTCCCCAAACCGGCTTATTATCCTTCAAGGAAATATTGCCGAGCGGGCAAAGCTTCTCGCATTTCCCGCAACCGATGCAAACATCCGTTGCATAAAAAGCTTTTGCATGAATCATCAGCTTGTAATAGGGTTTTAAAATCACGGGAGTCGAGCGTCTTTCCCAGGCTTTTGTGCCGGATGGCGGCAGGTCGCTGCAGGCAAGCACTGCATCCGCAACGGTATCTATCGCAGGCAGAGCCGCGGCAATCTTATCCCGATTGTCTGCCGGCGTGCCAATTTTAAAATACACAATATATTCTGCGGCATGTCAATTTTTGCCGTGCCGCAGTAGATTAAGCCTTTTTCCAAAGCACATTTTTCGCAATAATCGGGTGCAGCGCCCATACCGCTCGCGCAAGTCATCACAAAATAGGCGCGACTGCCCTCGGGAAAGCGGCAATGGCGCAAAAAGTCCATAAAAACAAGCGGCGGGGCGGCGGCATAAACCGGCGATACAAAAATGAAAGTGCCGCCGTTTTTGAAATGAACACCTTTTTTTGCCCGCATTGCGGGTGCCGCATTAAACATCTCATCCTTAAGTGAAGCGGCAAGGCGCTCGGCGACAAAGCGACTGTTTCCCGTGCCGGAAAAATATATTATCATCTTTTACCTGGTCTTTCTAAAGTATTTTCACACCGCACAAGCCGAAAAAATACACTTTTTTGCTCGGGACACTTACAAAGAAAAGCTGTTTGCACGCGTGTGACAATTACTCATATATCATAGCATTTCAGCCCGAAAAAATCAAGTGAGAAAGAGTAGCATTTGTATTATTTAAAGCGCATTGTCAGCGAGATTCTCTGTTTCTTTACATCGATGGACAGAATCCGCACTTTTATAATATCCCCCACCTTCAGCACCTCGGAAGGATGCTTGATGTATCTCTCGCAAATTTCGGAGATATGCACGAGCCCGTCTTGATGCACGCCGATATCCACAAACGCACCGAAGTCGATGACATTGCGCACCGTTCCGGTCAGCTCCATTCCTTCTTTAAGGTCACTGATATCCAGCACATCCGAGCGCAACACCGGCTGCGGTAACTCATCACGCGGGTCTCTGCCGGGCTTTGCCAGCTCGCGCACAATATCGCCGAGTGTCGGCAGACCGATACCCAACTTTTCGGCAAGGCTGTTTTCACCAAAATGCTCTACCTTTTCGGGCAGGTCTGCGAACTTAGAGGACTTGATTTCGGCTTCCGTGTAGCCGACAAGCTTCAACAGCTCCTTTGCGACAGCATAGCTTTCGGGGTGCACCGCTGTATGATCGAAAGGATTGCTGCTCTCCGGCACACGCAGGAAACCCGCGCACTGCTCAAATGCCTTCGGTCCGAGTTTGGGCACTTTCTTTAGTTGTGTGCGCGCAGTAAATGCACCGTTTTCTTCCCTATATGCCACAATATTTTGGCACACGCTTGCATTCAGTCCCGCAACGCGCAGCAGCAGTGCGGGAGAAGCGGTATTCAAATCCGCGCCGACAGAGTTTACACAATCCTCCACCACACCATCAAGCGTTTCCCCGAGCCGTTTTTGCGGCATGTCGTGCTGATATTGCCCGACACCGATTGCCTTCGGCTCAATCTTCACAAGCTCCGCAAGCGGGTCTTGCAAACGCCTGGCTATGGAAACCGCACTTCTAAGGGTTAAATCCAATTCCGGCAACTCTGTCGCGGCTAACTTGGAAGCGGAGTAAACGGAAGCGCCCGCTTCGCTAACGACCATATAATAAACCGTATGGTCCGCTTCTTTGATGGCATCGGCGGCAAACATCTCTGTTTCTTTGCTTGCAGTGCCGTTTCCTATGGCGATAATATCCACCTTGTGTTTTTTAATTAATGCCAGCAGGATTTGTTTGGACTGAGCGATTTTCGCCGCGGAATGAGTGGGATAAATCACCGCTGTATCCAACACCTTGCCGGTATCATCCACCACAGCCACCTTGCACCCGGTGCGGTAGCCGGGGTCCAGCCCGAGCACAGTTTTGCCCTTGACCGGCGGCTGCATTAACAGCTGTTTCAAGTTGGTTGCAAAAACCTTCATGGCGTTTTCGGCTGCCGTATCCGTCAACTCCGCGCGCAACTCACGCTCGATAGAGGGGAAAATCAACCTTGTATAAGCATCCTCACCGGCTGCACTCAAAAGCCGTGAGCACTTCTCGTTGGTGTGTTTATCGATAGAAGAAATAATCATGCGCAGGGGTGCCTCGCTCTCGACACTCAAACCGACTTTTAAAAAGCCCTCTTTCTCCCCGCGATTGATAGCGAGGATGCGGTGCCCCGCGAGCTTTTTAACCGGTGCGCAAAAATCATAATAGTTGGTATACACACTGTCCTGCTCCTTATCTGTAGCGACAGATTTCAGCATAGCGTTGCCGCGCAAATAAGCTCTGAGCTTTTTGCGGATGTCGGCACTGTCGGAAAGGGTTTCGGCAATAATATCCATCGCCCCGCCAACGGCATCTTCCGCTGTTGGAACTTCGTTTTGCTCACTGATAAACTGCGCCGCATAGTCCAAAGGCACAAAGCCCTTTTCCTGCTCCAAAATGGCAAGCGCAAGCGGCTCTAAACCGCGCGCCTTTGCCACCGAAGCTCTGGTTTTGCGCTTAGGTTTAAACGGGCGGTAAATATCCTCTAATTCGCTCAGTGTTTGCGCCTTATCGAGCGCCGCGCCGATATCCTCTGTGAGCTGTTCCTGCCCGCGAATGAGTTCGCGAATTTCTTCTCTGCGCTTATCCAAACCGCGCAAATACTCTAACTTTTCGCTGAATGCACGCAGCACTTGGTCATCCATGGAGCCATGCATTTCCTTACGATAGCGCGCGATAAACGGAATGGTGTTACCGTCATCAAGCAGTGTGATAATGTTTTGTGCATATACCTCTTTAATATTAAAGAGTTTTGATAATGTAAGTGCGTATTCCATAATTCTCCTTTGCGGGTTTGAGGATTCGAATGTTTAAAACTATCATATCAAAAATACGGTGTTTTGTCCATATATTTACAAAGCGAATAATCAATACCACCCGTCAAACGGGTGGTTTGCTCAGGGGCTATAAGCCCCGTTACTAACCCGCGTCTCAAGGCGCGGGCTTTCACTTTGTTCAAGCCTTATTGTTTTTGCCACCTTG
>JAFWGH010000173.1 GCA_017512465.1 Clostridia bacterium | reverse complement strand
TAAATGCGTTGCGTAGCAACGCCACCAATCGCTAACTGCTGACCGCTGACCGCTGACTGCACAAATAAGGATTTGCGCGCTTGGGGAGCGCGACAAATCCTTATTTGATAAAAAACCGGCGAGAAACTCGCCGATTTTTTTATTTTGCATAGTCTGTAGCGCGGCTCTCACGAATCACATTTACCTTAATCTGACCGGGATATTCGCACTCCGCTTCAATCTTTTTAACAATTTCGCGCGCTACGATTGCCATGCCCTCATCATTAATGATTTCGGGTTTGACCATAATGCGCACCTCTCTACCCGCTTGGATAGCAAAGGAATTTTCAACGCCGTTAAAGGAATTGGCAATGCCTTCCAATTTTTCCAGTCTCTTAATGTAGTTTTGAATGTTCTCACGCCTTGCGCCCGGTCTTGCGGCACTGATTGCATCTGCCGCCTGCACCAAACACGCCACAACGGTTTTCGCCTCTACATCACCATGATGTGCTTCAATCGCATGAATCACAGCCTGACTTTCTTTATAACGCTTTGCATACTCAACGCCCAAAGCAATATGGGTACCCTCAAACTCATGGTCGAGTGCCTTACCGACATCATGTAAGAAGCCGGCGCGCTTTGCCAATTTAATTTGGTTTTCGGAAAGTCCCAATTCGGTTGCCAGCAAGCCGGAAATATAAGAAACCTCCAAGGAGTGCTGCAACACATTTTGACCATAGCTGGTACGGTATTTTAACTTACCCATCAGCTTAATCAGCTCGGGATGGATACCATTGACACCGGCATCTAAAGCGGCCTTTTCGCCTTCTTGCTTAATGGTTCTGTCAACCTCTCTGCCGGCTTTTTCCACCACATCCTCTATTCTCGCAGGATGGATTCTGCCATCGGTAATCAGTTTTTCTAAAGCAACTCTTGCCTTTTCTCTTCTCACCGGGTCAAAGCAGGAAAGTGTAATCGCTTCGGGCGTGTCATCAATAATCAAATCACAACCGGTCATGGTTTCGATTGTGCGGATATTTCTACCCTCTCTACCGATGATTCTGCCCTTCATTTCATCATTGGGCAAGCTGACTACGCTGACAGTCGCTTCGGTTGCGTGATCCGCCGCACAGCGCTGAATGGCTCTGCCGACAATCTCATGCGCGAGCTTGTCGCTTTCATCCTTCAGCCTTTGCTCATAATCAAGAATCTTAACCGCTTTTTCGTGTGTGAGTTCTTCATCGAGTGCTTTCAACAAATACTCTTTTGCCTGCTCCTTGGTAAAACCGGAAACACGCTCAAGCATTTCAAACTGGCTTTTCTTGATGCTCTCTATTTCTTCCATTTTCGCATCAGCTTGTTTTAACTTGTTTTGAAGTAATTCTTCTTTCTTTTCCATCATCTCGACTTTCTTGTCAAGATGCTCTTCTTTTTGAACAAGTCGTCTTTCGCTTCGCTGTACTTCGCTTCTTCTTTCCCTGATTTCCTTATCCGCATCGGAACGCAATTTGTGTATTTCGTCCTTCGCTTCAATCAGAGTTTCTTTGCGCTTGGTTTCGGCTTCCGCCATAGCGTTGTTAATAATATTTGCAGCTTGTGTTTTTGCATCGCCGATGGTTTTCTCGCTTGTTTTCTTAAGCAATACTCTGCCGAGTACAAAACAAACTGCACCGAATACAACGCCACCGATTGCTATACCGAGAATAAAAGTCGTAATATCGAAATTCATAGAGCAGCACCTCCTTCGTCTTTAAATTTGATTCATCATCATTCATCATTTTTACTTGGTTTGCACCAAAAAAGAGTCAGTTGGAACTGTTGATTTTTAACATTTGTAATTTGCACAAAAAAATGCACAAGTTCTGTTCTATTATATCTAAATTTTTAATTATAGTCAATACTATCTTTCTAAGTTATTGTTTTTTTACCAAAATAATTGACTTTTTTCAATATCTATGTTAATTTCAAGATGTATATTAATTTTGGAGGTTATTCTTATGTATTGTGAGAATTGCGGTAATGAAATTGACAATAATGCCACTGTTTGCCCTGTTTGCGGTAACACAGTAGCCGCTCCGGCCGAGCCTGTAACAAATGCCGGCTATGTGCAACAGCCTTATAATGCTGCTTATCAACAGCCTGCTGACCAAGGCGCGCAGCAGCCTTACAATTCGGCTTACCGGCAGCCTTATCAGCAACCCTATCAACAGCCTTATCAACAACCCAACCCGCAGGTGCCGACCAGTGCGCAGAAGAGCAAAATTGCAGCAGGTCTTTTAGCTATTTTTCTGGGGTCAATCGGTGTTCACAATTTCTATCTCGGTTATACAAAAAAAGCGCTCATTCAACTGCTCGTTTCCCTGCTCTCCTTTGGTATTTTCGCTCCGGCGATGGCAGTTTGGGCACTGATAGAAGGTATCTTCTATTTGACAGGTCACGATGGCTATACAACCGATGCAAACGGTGTTCCGCTCGGAGAATAATGCATTGTAATCCAAACATGAATCCGCATCTTCAGACGCGAATTCAGAGTGTCAACAAAGTGGATAAAACCACACGACAATTTCTTTTTGTTAAAACTAAAGCAATTTAGCAGCTTAGTGTTGAAATGAAATTATGTATCTTATTCTAAAAAAATAAAAGAAAAATCGCCGTATCTACGGCGATTTTGTGCTTTTGCCTCACTCTTTCAACCTCTGCCGGCTTGTAGAAAAACAAGTTTTCTACAAGCTGTAATCCGCGTCTTTAGACGCGGATTTTCATTTCTAAAGCGGCTCTTTTGCGGGCAAACTTGATTTTTTTTAAATAATATATTATTATATGAGAAATGCAGACAGAGCAAACCTGTCATAGAATGGAGAAAAGTATGCATATACTTTTTATCGGCGATGTTGTCGGACAAGGCGGCTGTGAGTTTTTAAGAAAAAAGCTGCATGCCGTGAAAACACATTATGCCATTGATTTTACCGTAGTCAATGCGGAAAACTCGGCTGTGGGTAACGGCGTTACACCGTATTCCGCCGATTTACTCTTAGATATCGGTGCGGATGTACTCACACTCGGCAACCATGGCTTACGCCGCAGGGAAATCTATGAATATTTGGAAAATGAAAATAATCCGATTATTCGCCCGTATAATTTACACGCAAGTGCGCCCGGAAGAGGCTATACCGTCATTCACAAGGGTGCCGTTACCATTGGTGTTCTCAATATGATGGGAATGGTCGGTATGGAAAGTGTCGATAATCCCTTCAACACGATTGATAAAGCCATAGATACACTAAAAGAAGAAGGCTGCCGCATTATATTGGTAGACTTTCATGCAGAGGCAACCGCAGAGAAGCGCGCCATGGGGTTTTATTTAGACGGAAGGGTAAGCGCGGTGCTCGGCACCCATACCCATGTGCCGACTGCCGATGAACAAATACTCGCAGGGGGCACGGCTTATATTACCGATGTCGGCATGACGGGGCCGATGGATTCTTGTATCGGTGTAAAAAAAGAGCTGGCAATCGAAAAGATGAAAACACTGCTGCCGGTTCGTTTTGAAAATCCCGACTTTCCCTGCTCCATGCAGGCAGTTATAATCGAAACGGATGACTCCAACGGAAAAGCACTTTCCATTGACAGAATTGAGGTCAGCTAAACATGTTAAAACAAAAAATCATCATCTCATTATGTGTTCTTTCACTGGTGCTGCCCTTTGCAGGCTGCAGCAAAAAGAAGGCGGACAGCAGTGTCAGCGCCGATTCTTTCGTGCTGCCCTATTCTTCGGAGGATTCAATCAATCCCTATTCGTGTGACAGCTGTAACTTGTATTTGAGCGAATTAATCTACGACTCACTTTTCACCATAAATACGCAGCATGAGCCGGAGGCAAATTTAGCGGAAGGCTACATTTCGGAAGACAATACCATTACGGTCACTTTAAAACAAACTTTATTCTCGGACGGCAGCGAGCTGACGAGCGATGATGTTATTCATTCTTTTAATCAGGCTAAGCAGTGCGAGAGATATCAAACTGCGCTTTCCTGTATCACATCTGCACAGCGCAAAGGCTCCTCTGTTGTCAGGTTCACACTAATAAATCAAAATGTGTACGCACTCAATTTGCTCACTTTTCCCATTCTTAGCCAAAAGAATAATAACATTGGTACGGGCTACTATGCTTTAGAGCAAAAAGATGGCGCATACACCCTGCTCTACAATAAAAATCACGAAGGTAACAAGCCGAAAAATACGGATATTTCTTTGGTGGAATGTACCGACTATGCCGAAGCGGACAAGCTTTTTGATGCGGAGCAGATTGATGTGCTGTTTCAGGATGCGCAGGATATTATCAGCGGAACCAACGCCACTCAAACCAAATCCGCAAAGCTAAACAATCTTGTCTTTTTAGGCTTAAATTCCAAAAAAGGTTTGTTAAAAAACAAAGCATTTCGCAACGCCGTGAGTTTATGCATAAATCAAAGCGAGCTGTGCCAAAGCGCTATGAACGGCTATGGCATTGCTACTGCTACACCGTTTGACCCCGATTGGAGTGAAATCGGCTCCATAGTTGCCAATTCCGTATTATCCAACACCAAGCAGGCAAAGCGCGCCTTTGCGGCTTCCGGCTGCAAATACGATAAAATGGGAATCAGCCTGCTCTTTAAAGATAAGCCGATAACACTGAGCCTGATTGTCAACAGTGCAAGCAATATAAAAATCGCTCTTGCAGAGCAAATTAAAACCGAATTGATCAATTGCGGTATTGCCGTAGAAGTCAAAAAAATGCCGCTTGATGAATATAATATAGCGATTGAAAATGAGAGTTTTGACATGTATATCGGAGAAGTGAAAATTCCCAATGATTTTAATTTCGATTGCTTTTTTGTCAACGGCGGGGGTGCCGATTTCGGTATTCAAAGCACACCGCTGTGGCAAACCTATGCCGATTTTAAAACCGGTAAGGCAAGCATACAGGATTTTGTGAGCGCATTTTGCGAGCAAAATCCCTTGATTCCGATTTGCTATAAATGCGCGGCAGTGCGCATGAGTGCCGATTTACAGAGTGCAGACAATATTACGGAAAACTGCTATTTCCCGCATATTGAGGAGTGGAGTAAATGAGTCAGGGCACACGGAAAATCCAATACGTTAAAGGAGTCGGCGAAAAGCGCGCGGCTCTTTTTGCGCGCTTGGGCGTGGAAACAGTAGACGATTTGATTCACTTTTATCCGCGCGCGTATAAAGATTGGAGCCGGGTGCAAAAAATTTCGGAGGTTTTACCGGGTGAAACTGCCTGTATCAAAGCGACCTGTATTCAGGAAATACACGATTTCACTTCTGCCAAAAGCGGCATTAAAGTGTTTTCCACGCGAGTCAGCGATAATGAGCAAATCATGGAAATCACCATTTTTAATAATGCTTTTGCCGCCTCGAAGCTAAAGTTCGGAGAGGACTATTTGTTTTATGGAAAAGTAGACGGCAATTTATATGAAAAAAAGATGGTCAATCCGGAAATTGAAGCATATCATCCGGACAGTGCCATCAAACCGATTTATCCGCTCACGGGAGGGTTAAGTTCAAACATAGTTGCGAAGGTAATGAAAAATGCCCTGGAGTCCATGGAGCCTGTTGTCGAGCCCTTTCCGCAAGGACTTATAGATACATATGCGCTCATGGATGAGTGGCAGGCAATTTGCAACATTCACTTTCCGGAAAATGCCGCCAAGCTTGCCGCGGCAAAGCGACGGCTGATTTTTGATGAACTGCTGTATTTGCAATTGGGACTGTTGAGCATGAAAGCGCACACCGCTATCTCTCAAAGCCCGCAAATCAAAACGGATTACAGCCTTGAATTTGAAGGCTATCTTCCCTACACATTAACCAATGCACAAAAGAAGGTTATTTCCGAAGCAACCGCCGATTTAATGGCGCGCACACCGATGAGCCGCCTCGTACAAGGCGATGTCGGCTCCGGCAAAACTGCCGTGGCGATGAGCTTGATGTATACCCTTGCCAAAAACGGCATGCAAAGCGCCATGATGGCACCCACGGAGATACTGGCACAGCAGCATTACGAAAGCATCTGTGCCACATTGGATAAAGCGGGTATCACCACCGTGCTTTTGACCGGCTCCATGAGTGCCGCGGCAAAGCGCAAAGTGAAGCAGAGTATTCAAGACGGTAGCGCACAAATCATTATCGGCACCCATGCGCTCCTGCAAGGCGATGTCGACTTTCAAAACCTCGCGCTCGTTATTGCCGATGAACAGCACCGCTTTGGTGTTAAGCAGCGCACAGAGCTTGCTAAGAAAGGTGAAAATGTCAACCTTTTGGTCATGTCTGCCACACCGATTCCGAGAACTCTCGCACTGTTTATGTACGGAGAACTGGATATCAGTGTGCTTGATGAAATGCCGCAAGGCAGACAAAGCATTGATACCTATGTTGTCACCTCCGCCTATCGCCAGCGCATCTACAGTTTTATTAAAAAAGAAGTGGATGCCGGCAGACAAGCTTATATTGTTTGCCCTTTAATAGAAGAGGGCGAAAGTGAATTAATCGGTGCCACGGAATATGCGCAAAAACTCAAAGAAGGTGCGCTCAAAGGCTATCGCATCGGTATTTTACACGGCAAAATGAAAGGCAGCGAAAAAGAAGCGGTGATGCGCCGCTTTAAAGACGGTGAGATAGATATACTCGTTGCCACCACGGTCATAGAAGTGGGCATTGATGTACCGAATGCCACCGTAATGCTTATAGAAAATGCCGAGCGCTTCGGACTTTCCGCGCTCCACCAGCTGCGCTGGCGCATCGGCAGAGGCGCACATCGCTCCTATTGCATCTTATTGAGTGATAATGAAAGCGAAAAGAGCATGCAGCGTTTAAGTGTAATGAAGCACTCTCATGACGGCTTTTATATTGCCGATGAAGACTTAAAACTGCGCGGTCCGGGCGATTTCTTCGGCGAACGACAGCACGGCCTTGTGAATTTAAAAATTGCCAATTTGTTAACCGATATGGACACTTTAAAAGAAACCGGTGATGCCGCCCGCCGTATACTTACGGCTGACCCGCTCTTACAGGCACAAAAATACAGCGGGTTAAAAGACGGCGTTCAGACCTTCTTCCGCGAACAGCGCCTCGGCGTCAATTAAATCAAATCTTGTACAAAAAAAGCTGTCTCAACAAATTGTTGAGACAGCTTTTTTTGTACATTTAATTACTTGTTTAAAAGATCCTGTGCTTTTACCTGATGCATATTAAGCGCAAGTACCGGATTATTTTCACACACGCTTACAGTATATCCTTGTAAAACATCTGTAAAGGCGAATAGCTTTACACTATCTATTTCTATACTGCCGCCTTGTGTGAGAGGCAAAACCTCAAAGCTCTCCGGCGCTAATTGCAATCCCTTGCCGAGTGCTTTCATCACGCTCTCCTTTAATGTCCACAAGCGGGTAAAACGCACTACCGGGTCTTGCTCCATCCACTCTCGCTCACGCGTTGTAAACACTTTTTTTGCAAGCGGCAGATTCTCCCGTGTACATTTTTCCACATCGGCACCAACCATGCACGCACTCGTTGCCAAAAGCGCAATATCGCCGCTGTGAGAAAGATTAAACTGTGTACTTTCGTGTGCAAAGTACGGCTTACCGTAATCGCCGAAAAGGATTTGCTCCTCTACATCGCCAAAGCGTTCCCAAAGCAACGCCCCTGCGGCATAGGCACGCAGCCTGTCCGCCTCAAAGCGGTAGCGCTGAGCCGCGTGGTAGCGTCGGGGAAAATGCTGCTCGAAAAATGATTCGGGCAGCATTTTTATCTCTTGCACATTCATCCAATAAACTTGAGCCATCGGATTACCAACCGCCTAAAACAGGGGTGTCGCTTGCAAAGGTACTATCCTGTTGCTTTTTTATATCAAAATACTTCAAGGAGATTTGATTGCCCGCATCTTCCGAAGTATTATTGACACTATAATAGAATCTATCCCCTGCGACAAAGAAAAGATGGTAAACCTCTTCTTCAATTTTAGCAACAGATGTTGTCTCGCCGCTCTCGGGTAAATACTGCATCAATTCACTGCTGCCGCCTTTATTTACCATATAGCAAAATGCACTGCCGTTAAAATAGAAATTACCGGCGTTTTCCACAACGCTCTCGGCACTATCCTCGCCAATCGCATATAATTCATGCCCACTCTGTTTTGCGACATCGACATACACCTTACCACCGACAAAGTAGAAATTACCGATGGAGCTGCTATTATCACCCGCCGCATCAAACGCAACAGTCTTTTCCACCTTACCGGTTTCATCGGCTATTACAAAGTTCTTTTGCGCGTTATAACCATACAGCTTTGCGCCATTATATGCGCAAACAACAAATTCCAAATTATTCGGAATTTGGATAATTTTTCCGCTTTGATAATCATAAATATGGTTTTGTCCCTTTGTCCAGTCATATTGCAGCGGGTCGGTCTGCTCGGTTGCCGCAAGCACCACAACACTCTTGTTAGACATGCGGAATGGTCCGGATAAGGGATTCGCCGCATCCTGCACAAGGCTCTCGGCTTTTCCGGTTGTAAAATCATAATACATAACTTCTTTGGTATTATAATCCGAATCGCAATAATACATCTTATTTTCATCGGTAACAAAGCTCATGAACCCGCCTAAATAGGCAAATGCATGTGCTTTGAGTTCCTGCTCGAGAACATCAAAATCATACACCTCGCTCGGCTCCGGTGCCGCAGTGGTTTGCTCTTGTGTAGTTGCTCCTTTTGTGGTTGCCTGTGTTGTCTGTTCTTGCTTATCTTTAGAACATGCCGCAAAGGAAAGGAGCATAACACTCGCCAAAAGTATAGCTATTAATTTCTTCATCATTTTTTTTACCTCTTATTTATAAGCAATCGCGTTTGAAATAACAATGCGTTCCTTCAAATCTGCTTGCTCATCATACTTAATAATCACGCTATCGCCCGCCTTCATTATGGCGGCAATATCATTTTCCGCTGCCGATAATTTGAAATAATTCTCAGCCTCTTTGAGCTTGATATAGTAATAGGTATTCCCCTCAATAACCGCGGAGCGGATGTCCTCTATCACACCCTCCACTTGCGTTGTGGCGACAGGCTTGTCCTCGGTCAGCTTTTTATTGCTCAACAGCGCCACATATTTCGATTTGCACACCTCCGGGTCGGTATTATTGGCAAAGGATACAATTTGGTATTGTTTTACATTAACCATCGCATAGCCCTTTACCAGCTCCGAGGTATCCTTCATCGCCATAAAATAGGTCGGCTGCCCGTTGACATTTAAGAGTAGCGGGAAAGTAGCGGTATACTTATAGTTTTGCGCTTCACCCTCGGCGGAACCCATTGCCACGGATTCAATCGCACCCGAGAGCGCATAAAACTTGGTTTGCTTGGTGCGCTGATTGGAAAGCAGGAAACCGATATTACCGGTATCTCCGTTTACACTCGTAACGCCGGTATACATATACACATCATCATTTTGCGCGATGTAATTATAGCCATCGGTTGTATTTTTTACATCCTTTTGTCCAATTAAAGAGTTCCAAAAGCCGTAAGCATAGGTGCCGTGATAGTTATACTGCTCGACAATCAAATCGGCGGGAATGGCTCTGTCCACCCAATTCGGCACCTGATCTAAAGGCATGATTTCGCTCTCGCCGGTCAGCGCATTGAGCATAATGACCTCTTTAATGTCCTTACCGCCAAACAGGCCGATTGTATTGTCATAGCACGAAGCGATCCAATACGGTATGCCTTCATCATCGATTTCGATATTATACGAATAAATCATTTTAGTCGGATAATGGAACTGAACATAGCGTGAAAGCTTGTGGTTAAAATATTCGCTCTCGGAATATTTAATCCCCGTTTCGGTTCTGACGACCTGTGCCTCTTGGGTTACCATATTAATGGAAACATATGCCGGCAATCCTTCCGAGGTGTGCTTAAACCATTTGAATACATCTCCGTAACGCAGTACTGTAATGCGGTACGGTGTACCTTTATAGTTAATTTGTGTGTAATAGGTTTCATCCACTTCAAACTGGCTGACCATATCGGAGAGCTCACCGAGCTTGGCATTGCCGAGCTTAACGGCACTGTCATAATCGAGCATCGGTATCTCATCAAAGCCGATATCTTCAATATCTTCCGTGAAATTACCCTCATCAATACCGATAAGATCGGCATATTTTTTTGCATTGAAAAATGTGCTGGAAATAATGAAGCCGACAACGAGCGCCAAAACGCATACTGCTATCACCACACCGGAAGTCTTGACCCCGTGTTTTACGGCAAATTTTACATTCTCCGTGCGCCTGCCGAATACGCAAAGTACAAATAACACAACAGCATAAATAATGGCGGTCACGATTAAGAAAGTCCAAAACTGCTGGCTCTTAATATTAATGGGCGGGTGAGAAACATAATAGCGAATCGCCGTTATCACCAGCGTTATTATGATACTGATTGCAATTTTTTTGCCTTTTTTTTGCGGGTATACTTCCACATAATCCTTGGCAAAAACCTCTTTGATTTTGCCAAACGCTGAAAATACACCGTCTCTTGTTCTTTCCATGTTAACATCCTTTCAATGCATTATTTCCTAAAAGTTTTAAACAGTTTATAATCCGCAAACTCCTTTTTATCCCTGTTCATCCCGTATTAGTGCAAGCTCTTGCGCACCGATTTCCCGACACTCTCCCTCTTTCAGAGAAGCATCGAGCGCCAAACCGCCGATTGCCGTGCGCTTTAAATAGACTACCGATAAGCCGTTTACCCGAAACATGCGCTTGATTTGGTGATACTTGCCCTCTTTAATTTTCACCGTGCAGGTACATGCGCTATCGGTTTCCAGCACCGCGCTCATGCATACACTGCCGTCATACAGCACAACACCCTGTCGAAACCTGTCCGGAAGCTCAGCGGGAATGGGCTTGTCCGTTTGGACAAAATAGGTTTTTTCCACATGCTTTTTCGGACTCAAAATGTCGTGGGCAAATGCACCGTCATCCGTAATAAGCACAAAGCCGACCGTATCCTTATCCAATCTTCCGGCGGGAAACAAGCCTTTTCTTCTAAGCGCCTGCGGTACCAAATCCACCACGGTTTTTTGTGTGCCGCCTTCGCTTGCGCTGATAACGCCCTGCGGCTTATTCATCATGATATAGATATGCTCTTTATAATCCGCGATTTTCTCATCCAGTGTCACCTGAGACGGCTCGGCTTTCGCATCGCTCGCCTTCACCACGATACCATCTATCTTAACCGCACCGCTTTGTATTGCCTGTTTAGCCTGCTTGCGGCTGAGAGAAAAGGCGTGTGAGATAATCTTATCCAGTCTTTCCATAATTCAATGCATGCATAAATCCGTCTAACTTCACGGAACATACATCTCCTGCTATTATTCTTGAATCATATACAATTAAATTGGCGCGCACTGTTTTTTCGCTATCGCTTACGCCGGGATAGTTCGTTACCGCGTAAGAATAGCTTTTGGCAGACTTGCCCTTGTATTTGCTCAAATCAAATCCCTGTGATACCTGTATTTCATTGTAAGAGATATATGTATCGTTAAATTGCTCGGGAATGACAATATCTTTTATTTCCACAGGCTCACTTATTACATCATAACCGAAATGGCGAATAAATGCAAGCCGTTGTTCATTACTCTCCGCTTTTAAGGATACGCCCAACACGGAATTGCTTTGCTTGGCTCGTCCCGGTATGACAAATGCCAATATAAGCAATGCGAGCAGCACCAATCCCACACCAATGATTACTTTCCTGTTTGCTTTAAATGAATAAATAAACATATTTTCACCTTCCTATCACTGATAATGTATGCCTGAAAATGATTTTGTATTCATAAAAAGCGCTTTTGTGTGAAAAATAAGTACTGAATCAAACAAAAAGAAGGAGTCTGTATGAAAAAGTTATCCAAAAGAAGCCTCACGCGTATTATTGTCTTTATCACGGCAGCTATTGCCGTAGTCGCCGTTTTTTGCGGCGTAGCGGTCAGTAAAGCACTAAAATATGAAAGAAAAAACGAAGCGATGTATCAACAAAACCTCGCCGCCGCCGGAGAGTATCTCAACGATATCGGCGATGTAATTGTCAAAGGCATTTATTCCGAAAGCGCCGCAGACCAAAACAGCATGTGTGCCGATGTTTGGATGAATGCCTATGAAGCCAAAAACGCCTTTTCTTCCCTGCCAATTGCAGAGCTCAATATGGAAAAATGCTATGCCTTTCTCTCGAAAATTGCGGAATATGCCCGCTCTTGTGAAAAAAGCATCGCTTCCGGCAAAAAGCTGGATAAGCAGGCGCACGATACCTTTTTAAGCATTAAGAAAAAAACAGCTTTGCTTGCCGCAGAGGTGGAAAAGCTGCAAAAAATCTATTTAAATACCGGCGAAAATATTGCAGGCGGTATCGATTTTTCACTGGCGATTCCCAAAACGATTGCTACCGCTGCTTCAACGAGCGACAGCTTAAAATCGCTCAATAAAAACTTATCCGATTCCCCGAAGCTGATTTATGACGGCCCGTTTTCCGATTCCATAAATAAGGCGGAGCCGCAGATGCTAAAAGATGCACAAAAAATTGATTTAAAAAAAGCGACCGAAATCGCCGAGAATTTTTTGAAGGATGAAAAGGGCGTTTTAAAATATACAACTACAAAAGAGGGAAATATTCCCTGCTACTGCTTTACAAAAGGTAATGCCTATGCGGAGATATCTCTCTACGGCGGCAAGCCGGTCACGCTGAATGTGGATACGGCTCCCGAAAAATCCGCTTATGATGCCGCCCACTGCTTTGATACGGCGCAAGCATACCTGAAAGCGCTGGGATATGAAAATATGAAATGCGATTATTATGAGCTCTCAAACGGTATCTTCATCATGAATTATCACTATATACAAAAACAGATTAATTGTTATACCGATTTAATCAAAGTTAAAGTTGATACGCAAAGCGGCAAGGTTTGCGGGTTTGATGCCGCCTCCTATCTCACCCACCACCGGCAGCGAAGCATCCGCTTCACATTGAGTGAAGGAGAAGCGAAAAAAGGTGTCAGCCGGTATTTAAAGATAAAAAGTGTTAAAAAAGCACTCATCCCCAATGCCGCGGAAAAGGAAATCGCCTGCTATGAATTTCGCTGTCTGAGTCCCGAAGGAAACGAATTGTTGGTCTATATAGATGCCGCCACCGGCAAGCAAGCGGACTTATTGATTTTACAAATCGGTGAAAACAGTGTGCTCACAAAATAAAATGGTATAAACCGCATTTTTGCGGCAATACTATTGATGACGGCTCACGCCGCTTTCCCACGGGAAAGAAGCTTGTAAGAAATCATAAAGGAGTGAAAGCATGAAGAAAATACTCATTGTTCTGTGTTCCGTTTTCGTTGTCGCCACCGCTTTGAGCGCCTGTTCGAAGGATACTTCGGACACGACAACCACCAGCGACCAAACGCTTAGGCAGACAACCGACATGAGCCAAAATGTCAGTGAAAAGGTAACGGATATCAGCGAAGATGTTTCCGAGGTAATTACCGATATTAGTGATGATGTGAAAGACGATACGGCAAAAAGAGATGCCGAAAAGACAGATAAAACGACAAAAACGGAAAGCACAAAAAACTAAATGAAAAAAATGAGGTGGACCTTTTTCACGGTTTTCACCTCATTTTTCTATTCCGATTTGCGAATAGATATTGAAAAAGAACAATATATATAGTATAATAATATTAATACTAATCAATATCTTGTAACAGGAATGTACATACATGAAAACATTTGATATCAAAACAAAAATCAATTTCGGTGAAAGCGCGCTCGACAGGCTTGAAACACTTGAAAGTAATAAAATCCTCGTGGTGGCGGACCCCTTTGTCATCAAAAGCGGGTTGATTGACCATGTCACCTCCCGCTTAGAGCGTGCAGAAAAAAAGTATGACATTTTTTCCGATGTTGTGCCCGACCCGCCTATTACCAAAATTTCCGTTGGTGTAAAAGCACTTGTGGAAAGCGGTGCGGATACCATTGTTACCATCGGCGGCGGCTCTGCGATTGATTCGGCAAAAGCCATGCGCGAGGTTGTGGCAAAAATGCCCGGACACGAAGCACACATCCGCTTAATTGCCATCCCGACCACAAGCGGCACCGGCAGCGAAGTGACTGCCTTTTCGGTTGTTTCCGACCCCGAACACGGCACAAAGATTCCGCTTGTGGATGATTCGATTTTGCCGGATGAAGCGATTTTGGATGTGGATTTGGTCAAAACCGTTCCCCCCGGCATTACCGCCGATACCGGCATGGATGTGCTCACGCACGCGATTGAGGCATATGTGAGCACGGAAAACGATGAGTTTTCGGCAGCACTGGCGGAAAAAGCGGTGGAAATTGTCGGCTCCTTCCTGCTCAGAAGTTATCTGGATAATAATGATACCCATGCGCGCCGCAAAATGATGAATGCCTCCTGCCTTGCCGGTATTGCATTTAACCATGCCTCCTTAGGCTTAAACCACGGCATGGCGCATCAGTTGGGCGCAAAATTCCACATTCCGCACGGCAGGGCAAACGCCATGCTCTTACCGCTGGTCATTCAGTTTAACAGCGATATCAATAAGCACTCTAAATCAAAAGCGGAGTATCCGAACCAGGTGCGCAAATATGCCACGCTGGCAAGACTGCTCGGATTGCAGAATTTTAACACCATCACCACTGTCAGAGCACTGGTCAACTGGGTGGAATTTATGATGAAAGAAATGGATATGCCGCTGTGTGTTTCCACGATGAATGTGTGCTCTCGTGAAGAATACTTTGCGGCAATTCCCGAAATGGCGGAAGCGGCGATGGAGGACTCCTGCACCGCCACCAATCCGCGCACGCCGACCAAAGAGGATATTATGAAAATTTATATTGATTTGTGGTAATGCGCAAAGAGGAAATGATTTCGGCATAAGTACCTTAATATAACCTGATTTTTATCCGCACGATTGTGCGGATTTTTTCTTTGCCTGATTCATTCTTTTGTGAAGCCAAAGCTTCATTAGCGTTAGCGACATCATTAGCAAAGCGATATCTCTTGCCGACAGGAAAACATCATTCAGCGGCAAAGTCACTGCTGTCCCTCCTCAACTTTGAGAACATGTATTCATTGTTCGCATAGCGAACTTTTGTGTCTTATTCCCTTATACACTATAAATTGCCTCTCCCGATTTACAAGCCGCACCGTTTGTGCTATGATAAAAACAAGGACACTTTCATATAGGAGTAGGGTTATGAAAAAATTCACTGCAATTTTGTTAGCGCTGCTATTGGCAGCGGGTTCATTCTGTGCCGTGCCGTTTACCGCTGCGGCACAAGCACCCGATTCACCGCCTAACGGACTCCCGCTGGTGGTCATTGAGGTGGATGAAAGCGATGCTGCCATTCAAGCCGCAGCCCAAAGCGACCAAAAGCACACATACGGCACCATTGCGCAAATGAACGCCAGCCCCGACCACTCGGTCAGATGCGTGGGCGCGGTACGCATTTCCGTGCCGGAAGGGTTTGAGAGTGAATACGGTTCTGCCGCCGTGCCGGCAGGTTCCGTGCCGCTGAAATATATCCGCGGCAGGGGCAATTCCACCTGGGAAATGTTTGCCAAAAAGCCCTACAAAATCGAGTTTAATGAGCCGGTTGATTTCTTCGGTATGGGGGCAAATACCGAGTGGGGCTTGATTGCCAACAGTATGGATGATACCTTACTCAAAAACCGCATAACTTATTGGCTGGGCGAGCAAATCGGCATTCCCTATACCCCGCGCCTCATCCCGGTAGATGTGGTGATGCAAGGCAGTTCCTTCGGCACAAAGTATTTAGGCAGCTATTACTTGAGCGAACTGACCGCAGTAGGCGATAACCGTGTGGAAATTCAAAAACTCGGCAAAAAGGTTACCGAAGAAAACCCGGAAGTCAACCCAAACATTACCGGCGGATATTTGTTCTCCATGTATGCGCAGGGGCAAAATGGAGATGAGCCGCAAAGCAATCGCTTCACCACGCCCTCCGGCAACACCTTTATTCACCACACGCCGGAATTTACAAGCGAGGATTTGACTGCCGGGCAGCAAAAGCAGCGCAGCTACCTGCAAAACTATGTGAACAGCTTAGATGATTTAATTATGAATACCGCGCAAACCGACACCGCTTGGCACGAAGCGATAGCCGAAAAAATGGATATGCTTTCCGCTGCCGATTATTGGTGGGTGCAGGAGTTTAGCGCCAATACGGATGCCTATGTGACCGACAGCACCTACCTGATGAAGGATCGCGGCGGCAAACTGCAGTGGGGACCGCTGTGGGATTTTGATGCTGCCTGGTATGTGAAAGAGACCGATGGCTTTCCCTCTAAAAAAGGCTTTAATAACACACAAATGAATTGGTTTGACCGGCTGCGCGAGAAGGACCCGCAGTTTGTTGCACTGCTCAAAGAGCGCTGGCTTGACCCGGCAAACGGCATGAATGCAAAGTTAGCCGAAATCACTCAGCCCGGCGGCAAACTTGACCAATACAAAGTGCAAATGCGCGCAAGTTGGCAGGATAACCGCGACAATGTGATTGTGCCGCTCGGCGAAGAGGGCGAGCCTATTGAATTTGAACAATGCATGGAAGAAATGCGCGAGTGGATTGAAGCGCGCCGCACATGGATTAACGCACATTTGGATGAGATTGATAATGTGTATGCGCTCGTCACTTTTGAAGCGAACGGTGAAGTGTGCGCCACCCAAAGGCTGCGCATCGGTTCCACTGTAAGCGAAGTGCCGCAGGCGCCGCTTGCGGAGCACCGCTACTTTAACGGCTGGCAGGAAAAAACCTCCGAAGCGCCGCTCGATGATTACCATATCGCAGGAGATACGGTCTTTGTCGCGCAGTATCTGGAGGAGAGCGAAATCATACCTGCCACAGCCGTTTACTTCCACCACTATGAGGATTGGAGAGCCTTAGGCGATGAGATAGCGACCAATTCTTACAAGATTTTTCCCGCAGATGCGCTTCCCGGCAATATGGAGTGGACTTCCTCGGATGAGTCTGTTGCCACAGTCAGTGCAGATGGGGCGGTTCTCCCGAAAGCCGTGGGCGAAACCACCATCACCTTGCGCTTGCAAAACGGGGTGAGCAATGCTTACAAGCTGCATGTGTATGATGCAGAGGCGACGCCGCTGCAGGAAATCAGCGCCATACAGATAAACCCGGCAACCCTGCGCCTGAAAGCGGGACAAAGTGAGCAGCTGCAGGTTTCCCCGCAGCCGAAGGATACACCGCTGGAAATACACTACTACTTCTCCTCGGCAGATGAGGATGTGGCAACCGTGGATGAGGAGGTCGGTGTCGTAACCGGTGTAAAATGCGGCAAGACCACCGTCACCGTGTACACCGGCGAACAGTGGGATGATGATGACGCAAACCGCAAAAGCGCCACCTGCGAGGTCATTGTGGAGCATACGCTCAAGCATATCGCGGCGGTGGAACCTACTGCCACCGCTCCCGGCAATCGGGAATATTGGGTTTGCACACAGTGCGGCGAATACTTCGCCGATGCCGCAGGGCAACAGCCGATAGCCGAAAAAAACAGCGTTACTCTCCCGCCGCGCGGTGAGGAGCAGCCTGCCGCACAAGCCGAAACACAAGCCGAGCAGCCTGCCTTACTTACCCCGCAAACCGGGGAAACCATTGCGGTATTTGCCGCGGCAGGCGTGATGACAGCGGCAGTCGCTGCGGCAGCACTAAGCCTGCGAAAAAGGAAAAAGCAGTAAATAAAAGAAAGTATAAAAAGCAACAGCGGCACACACTCAAAAAGGAGCGTGTGCCGCTGTTTGTTTTTTCTCAAAAATAATAGTTTTTGCGTTTTAATTCATATCAATCAAGGAACCGTCCCCTGATTGATCCAGAATTTCAACACCATCACCACTGTCAGAGCACTGGTCAACTGGGTGGAATTTATGATGAAAGAAATGGATATGCCGCTGTGTGTTTCCACGATGAATGTATGCTCGCGAGAAGAATACTTTGCGGCAATTCCCGAAATGGCGGAGGCGGCAATGGAGGATTCCTGTACCGCCACCAATCCCCGCACACCGACTAAAGAAGATATTATGAAAATCTATATTGATTTGTGGTAAACACAAATCTCGAATGTAGCCGCCAATCTACCGTGTCGCTGTGCGACACCGGCAGTTTAGTTTTAAAACGAACAACATAATTATTTGATAATCATTTTAAAGACTGGTTAAGCCTTGCTTAGTCAGTCTTTTTTCGCAACAACCTTCTTCACGGTAGTATGCTTATCAATCAAGGGACCGGTACTTGTTTTTCGTTTGATTATATGCTCTTGGCATATAATCAAACATTTTTTATTTTGCTAATATTTGTTAGAAGCATTCATCTGCTGTATTTAAGAATGCAATAAAAGGCATTATGAAGATTGTTATTTTAAAAAAACACTTAATGAAAGGAAAATGAAAAAATGAGAAGTATAAAGAATATTATTAGCGTGTTTTTGTGTGCTGCAATAGTTTTTAACTTTACTGCTTGTACTATTAATAAAAGCCAAAACAACAACACCAAAAACGCTGTTGAAACGAGTGCTGAAGAAATCGCACAAGAGCAAAAAGAACAGTCTCCTGAATATATTGAGTTAAATGAAGATGGTGTGGCACCGTTAGACGGCAAGTATACTGCAAATGTATATATTTATGACTCCTGTTATGATAGAATAGACGGTGGGTATATTATTCCGCCCGGTTATGATGAAGATAACTTATGGTTTAATATCATTTTAAAAAATGCAAATGAAAGGATTATCAAACTTAGGCAAAATGATACAGCAGCCATTTATACATCTGAAAAATCCATTACTTTCTGGAAAATTGATTCTCAACCAAAGTACACAGTTCCATTAAGTTTTCGTGACGTAGAGAAGGATGAAGTAGATTCCATTACCAAAGTGCCACGGTACTTTGGTAATAATGTATATGTAAATCATCAAAATACTGAAAATACCGATGTTCACAAGCTTTCGATCGATGAAATCAATGGTCAACCGATGGAGAATTATATTAAAAATTCTTGTTACGATTTTGCGCAATCAGCTTTAACCGTTATACTTGCACATAAGCTGTTGATTTGCAAAAAAAATGAAGAGGTTGTTTTCGGAGGGTATGAGGGAACGCAATGGGAAGAAGCGACTTTATATGCCGATATAGAATTTTATAAAGTTCCGAATGATAGCAAGTTTGAAATTGAGCCGCAAAAAACAAAAAACGGTTATTTTACTGTTGACCTTTCAAAATTAGAGCCGGGGTTATATTTTGTGGAAACATTTAAGAATTTTATTGAAATTGTATAGTTTATCCATCAGAATACAGTTTCCTTCGATACTGTGGTACAATGCTTATATAATACTTGCAACTTCACTTTACGTGTGTTAAGCTTTTTGTGCCAATATTATTTTCTTTCATTCTTTACCTCCAATTATTATGTTGTTTTTGACTGGCAGGTCTTTTCCGTTATATAGTTTTCAGAGGATTTGTTTACCGGTTAACCATTTTAGAACCACACGACTATCGTGTGGTTCTCGTTATATAAAAAGGACTGCCACGCTCCTGTGACAGTCTTTTTTTGCGCTAAAACGCTTGATACTTTTTTTCTTTCAAATCAATCACATACCCGCCGCCCGGCTCCGGTTGCCATTCGTAGCGGCTTTTGCTCTCATTTTGGAACAAGTGCGCCATCATAGCGGCAATCACACCGCCGTGGGTAACGATGAGGGTATTCTCATTTCTTTCCATCACGCGCGCAAGCGCTTCCAGAACACGCGCCGCCATCTGCACTCCGCTTTCGCCGCCGGGTGTCGGCTTTTGCTCGTTCTCACCGCTAATCCACTCTAAATAGCGCGGGTCGGTTTTGAGTTCCTCAAAGCTATGCATTTCAAAATCGCCGAAATGCATTTCCTGCAGGGCGCTCTCTTTTGTATGCGGCACTGCTCCATAAACTATTTCAAGCGTTTGCTCACAGCGCAAAAGTCCGCTTGTAATAACGGTATATCCGCTCACATCGGGGTAGCACAATTCATTTTTGCGCTGTCGGAGTTTTTCTTTTCCCGCCGCGGATAAGGGAATATCCGTTACGCCGCAATAGCGTTTTTCTTCGTTAGCGGCGGTGATACCGTGCCGCAATAATATCAGTTTCATTTTAATCGCTGCTCCAATCCGCAAAACAGGCGATACACTTCTTTCGCTTCACCCGCAAGGTAAGCGCACAGGCGCCCTGTTTCTTCACGCCATGCGCGGTTCTCTGCTTCCATGGGTACCACGCCGCAGAAAATATCATTACAAATCAAAACGCTGTTTTCCCATGCAGCATGATGTGCTTTAATAATTGCAACGGCATCTTTCCCACTCTCGACACAGTAGAACACAAATTCCTCCAGTCCCGCAATGCAGGGCACGGAAAAATCCGGTTCTCCCTGCGCGGTACAAGTGAATACCTGTTCGTTTGTTAAATGGTATTTCCTTTTTGCGAAATCACGCTTACCTTGAAAAGCGCCGCCGATAATCAAATCCATTTTTTCTCCTTATGGTTCGCTGCGCGAACCTGTTTTTTATGCGAAGCTTTGCCACGCCACCTCTCGCTAACTGCTGACTGCTAACAGCCAATCAGCTTATATAAGTGCATAAACCGCCACGCCGCACAGTTCTGCGAGCGTGAGCGCATAGCCCGAAATATCGCCGCTCATGCCCTGCAGCGAGCGATAGCCGCAGGCGGCAAACACGCTGTAGCCTGCTATAACCGCTAACGAAACAAAACCGTATTTTCCGAAAAACACAAAACCGCAGGCGACAACTGCTGCTAACACAAGCAGCGGCACAAGCGCACGCACTTTAGAGCGTGTCTTTGCTGTGGCGTATTGGCTCGTTTTCATCGGTTTTAAGAGTATTACTGCCGCTGCTGCCATACAGCGAGAGCACACACAAATGATTAACAGTGCCAATATATTCGCCTCTTCCTTTGCCGAAGCAAAGAGCGCAAATTGCCCCATGATAAGCAATATTGCCGAAAGCACCGCAAAGGAGCCGACATGCGGGTCTTTGAGTATTTTGCGGCGTTCTTCCAACGGTCGGCGGGATTTCACCGCATCCGTTACATCCAAAAAGCCATCCATATGCATACCGCCGGTTATGAGAAACGGAAAGGCGCAAAGGATTGCCGCATTCACCAAATTCGGCAAAGCAAGCAATCGCAATACATAGGCACAAAGTGTCCATAACCCGCCGACAAACGCACCGACAAGCGGCAAAAACAGCGAGATATACGGAACGCTTTCTTCTGCCCAACTATGAATGGGACATGGAATAGCGCAAAACATGGAAAAGCACATCACCAGTGCGCGCAAATATTTTTTCATTGGGGCAATTCTCCTTTGTGTATGACCACGGTATCGGCGCATAGCTCCGCCACCGTATCACAGACATTTGCCAATGTGCGGTGCAGCGCTGCGAGAGCGCATCGATACTGCTCGGTAAGAGCATCAAAGCGCACGGCATCCGCAAAAAGATAATCGCTGACAATCACACAGTTTTCGCTGTGTTCAAGCACTTGCAAAAGTCCTTTTGTGCAGCGCTCTAAAGCGCCGGCATCTGTTATATTATCATGAAACATTTCGTTGGCAAGCAATGCGGTCACACTGTCAATGAGAAAGGTGGATTCTGCCGCATCCTCCGTAAGGCAGGCGGCGATACCGCGTCCGATTTCCAAAGTCTCAAATCCCATGCCTTCACGGTCTTTGACATGCCTTTTAATGCGCAGATGATCCTCCTCATCACCGGCAATCATGGTGGCAACGTAATAGTGCTTTTCACCTTGCGCAAGCTTCACGGCAAGCTCTTGCGCCAAAGAGGATTTTCCGTTTTTACAGCCGCCGCAAATAAAAATGTTCATCTCTTTACTCCTGTTTCGGGCAATGTAAATGCATCTGTGCCGCGCAACACTTCCAAATAGCTGTCATCAATGGCAGCTTCTTCAAAACTTGCCATATCATTGATAAGCGCACATGCGGCTTGTAAAAGCATCATTGCCGGCGGACAGCCGCTGCCCTCACCCAAACGCATATCCAACTGCAAAAGCGGTTGCAGTTTCAATTCGTTTACAGCAACGCGATAACCGATTTCGAGAGAATCATGAGATGCTATCATATACTCCCTTGCAAGCGGACAAAGACGGTACGCACACAGTGCCGCCACAGCGCTGATGAAGCCATCTATCACAACCGGTACACGCTGTGCGGCGGCAGCAATACATGCGCCGGTCATCGCCGCAATATCAAATCCGCCGAGTGCCGCCAATATTCCTAAAGTATCGTTTGTATCGGTATGGTTTTTTTGCAAAGCGCGCTCAATAACGGCGCACTTATTTTCATACGCTTGCGGTGTCAGTCCGGCGCCTTTCCCCGCAACGGCTTTAACCGCTTTTCCTGTTAAGGCGCAAAGAACCGCAGCGGAAGTGGTGGTGTTTCCGATACCCATTTCGCCGATACCAATCACCTGTGCACCACTCTGTACCGCTTCGCTTACCGCTTGCGCACCGCTAAAAACAGCTTGCAGTGCCTGTGCCTCGGTCATGGCTGGTTCACAAGCAATATTTTTGGTGCCGCAGGCAACTTTGCAAGATCTGACACCGGGTTGCTCAATCGGAACTGCCACACCGACATCATACACTTGCAGTGTACAATCAAAGTGCTTTGCAAGCACTGCCGCACCGGTTTTGCCGCGCGCCAAATTGATGGTTTGCGCCGCCGTAACACTCTGCGGACAGCTGCTCACGCCCTCTGTTACCACGCCGTTATCGGCGCAAAAGACCAGCAGCACTTTCCGTTCAAGCGTGTTACACACTTTCCCGGTTATACCGGCAAGCTGCACGGACAAATCCTCTAATTTTCCGAGACTGCCCGGCGGCTTAGCAAGGATTGCCTGGCGCTGCCGCGCCTGCTGCATGGCGTGCGCATCCAAACTGCCCACAGAAGCGATAAGCTGCTGTAAGCTTTCTCTTGTTCTATTTTCAAACTGACTTGTTTGCATCATTAATACTCGATTCCTTTTCTGGCACCTATGCCCTTATCAAAGGGGTGGTGTACTTTATGCATGTTGGTAGCATAATCGGTAAGCGCCAAGAGTTCCGGCGGCGCTTCTCTGCCGGTCAAAACAATTTCTCGCTGCTGCCCCTGCGCTTTCAAAAAGTCAAGCAGGGCTTGCCTGTCGAGCATTTCAAATTTGTATGCCCACAGCGCTTCATCGAGCACAATGAGCTCGCACTGTGCGGCGCGCGCGAGCACTTCCGACAGCATGGCGCCGTAGTCGGCTTTGAGCGCGGCGCGCTGCTCTTCACTCAATGTTTTATACCAGCCGAAATGCCGGGGCGGAACGAGGAAATCCAAATTGTTGAGCGTATGCAGCACCTCCATCTCCGCAGAAGTGCCCGCTTTCAAAAACTGCACAAAGAGTACGCGCATCCCGCTGCCGGCGGCGCGCACCGCCAAACCGCAGGCGGCAGTGGACTTGCCTTTTCCGTCGCCGTAATAAATGTGAATCATATGCCTTCCTCTAAGATTTTATAGATAAATTCCATATCGAGCGCCGCGCGCACGGCGGCGGCTAATTGGTCGTATTGGCTTTCTTTATATGCATGTAAATCAAACGGCGCATCGGGCGAAAAAGAAAGCCCTTTTCTTTCATAAAGCGCACGCACAATGGTTTCGGCAATGCCGTTTTCATCAAAAATGCCGTGTATGTAAGAGCCGTATACATTGCCGCTTTGCAGCACATCCTTCCCCGCGCCGCTCTGCCCCATGTGGATTTCATATCCCTTAAAGCACAGTCCGTTTAAGGAAGAGAACATACCCTTCACACCGGCAAAAGTGCCCGTGGTTTGCTTGCGTGTTTTTTGAGCATTAAAAACCGTTTCAAAAGGCAGCAATCCCATCCCTTCGATACTGCCGCCGCCTTCGCTGCCAAGCGGGTCGCTAATACGCATGCCCAACATCTGCAATCCGCCGCAAATGCCAAACACGGGATTTCCCTTTGCGGCAAAGCGGAGGATTTCGCCTTCCAAGCCGCTCTGGCGCAGCCATTTCAAATCGGCAATGGTGGATTTACTGCCGGGCAAAATCACCATATCGGGATTGCCGAACTGCGCACGCTCGCGCACATAGCGCAGTGAAACACCCGCAAAGTGCTCGAAGGCACTAAAATCCGTAAAGTTGGAAATACGCGGCAAGCGGATAACGGCAATGTCGATTTCCTTGCTCGCCGTTGCACCGAGTCTTTCGCTGAGGCTGTCCTCATCATCAATATCCGCGGTGATGTAGGGCACCACACCGGCGCAGGGCACTTTGACCAAGCGCTCGAGCATTTCCAAGCCCGGTGCCAAAATCGCGGGGTCACCGCGAAACTTATTAATCACGGTCGCCTTGACCATGGCGCGCTCCTCCGCCTCCAAAAGCTCTATGGTGCCGTAGAGCTGCGCAAACACACCGCCGCGGTCGATATCGCCGACAAGCAGCACCGGTGCCTTTGCCATTTTTGCCATGCCCATATTGACAATGTCTTCACTTTTCAGGTTTATTTCCGCAGGGCTGCCTGCACCCTCTATAACAATAATATCATTTTGCGCTGCAAGAGAGTGATAGGCGTTGAGGATGTCGGGAACCAATTTTTGTTTGTAGCGAAAATACTCTGCCGCGCTCATATTCCCGCGCACCTTACCGCCGACAATGACCTGAGAGCCGACATCGGTGGTCGGTTTTAACAAAATCGGGTTCATTAACACCGAAGGCTCCACCCCGGCAGCTTCTGCCTGCACGACCTGGGCGCGCCCCATCTCCAAACCCTCCTCGGTAATAAAGGAGTTGAGAGCCATATTCTGCGATTTAAAGGGTGCCACGCGGTAGCCGTCTTGCTTGAAAATGCGGCACAAAGCGGCACAGAGAATGCTTTTGCCCGCGTTGGACATCGTGCCCTGTATCATAATCGGTTTTGCCTGTTTCATTTCAAAACCTCCGGTTTTTAAAATTCGGAATGCGCAATGCGCAATGAAAGGTGGCGAAGAGTTGCTTCGCATTTTAAGGGAAGTTCGTTAAAACGAACTTATTATATTTTTTTCGGGGGAGGGCGGAGCCCTCCCTCAATGATTCATCATTCATTTTTCACTGTTCATTCAGTGCGTAGTGCTGCTCCTATTGCTGCAAGTAATTGCCGATTTTCCCCGGGGGTACGCACGGCAATGCGCACATAACCCTCACCCAAACCTGCAAAATTGGAGCAATCGCGCACCAAAATACCTTTTTGCAATAAAGCCTTCGCAAGCGGTTTTTGAGAGTAAAGCAAAAGATAATTCGCTTCTCCGGGAAACACATACACGCCGAGAGCTTTGAGCGCGCGCAAAAGTTCTTCTTTTTCGCTCCGTATTTTTGCAGCACTTTCGCGCAGCCACTGTCTTTCTTCCAGCGCTGCCATTCCCGCAAGCTGTGCGGGAGTAGAAACATTCCAGCACGGTACCTTTTGCGCCATTGCTTCCAAAAATGCGGTATCACTGCTCAGCGCGTAGCCCAGGCGCACACCTGCCATGGCAAAGGATTTTGTCATGGAGCGCAAAATGCAAATATTGGGAAACTCACGCACTAAAGCGGGAATATCATAACACTGAGGTGTAAAAGTCAGCTCCAAAAAACTGACATCTAATAACATCCGCACACTGCTTGCGGCAATGGCGCAAAGAATGTCTTTATCCGCCAAAAAGCCGGTCGGGTTATTCGGCGCACATAAAAACACTGCACTGTATGCGGAAAAATTTAATTGTAAAATATCCTTTGTTAGTCGAAACCCATCCTCTTTGCGCAAATAATACGGTTGCACTGTCACATTTGCCGCGCGCAAAGCGGCACTGTACGCACAAAAAGTCGGCTCTATGACCAGTGCGGGTTTTTCCTTATCGAGCGCATAGCAAAACGAGTAAATAAGTTCCGCCGCACCGTTTCCGCACAGTACTGCCGCATCCTCTACGTCCTCATAGGCAGCAATGCGCTCTTTAAGCTTGCGGCAATAGGGGTCGGGATAAGCACTGCTGTCATCTGCCGCTTTTGCAAGCGCTGTTTTAATACTTTGCGGCATCCCGTAAGGGTTGAGATTGGCAGAAAAATCCAAGTCAACAGGATGTGTATAAATATCGCCGCCATGGGGATTTTTTTGATTTATAAGCAAAGTATCACCGCCAATCTGAACACAACACACAAAAGAAGCATCAGCGCACTCGCCGCATACATCAACCGATTTGTTCTGCGAATATCTTGCAGCTCGATTTCACGCAGCGCATCGCCGATAAACGCCTTTTTATACACTTCGCCGCCGTAAACCGCATCGCCTGCCAAGCGCACACCCAAGGCACCGGCGCAAACAGATTCGGTCTGTGCGGCATTCGGACTTGCGTGTTTGTTTCTATCGCGGCGCCAGATGCGCCACGCATTTTTTCTGTCTAAGCGGCACAGCGGGCACACGCCTATCATTAACAGCGCAGCCATGCGCGCCGGTAAAAAGTTGCACACATCATCTGTCTTTGCCGCCGCTTTACCGAAGTAATAATATTTTTTATTTTTATATCCTAACATAGAATCCATGGTATTGACGGATTTATAGAAAAAGCCGCCGGCAGCACCGCCAAAGAGCATCCACAGCAAGGGTGCAATCACGCCATCCGAAGCGTTTTCCGCAACCGTTTCCACAGCGGCGCGGCAAATGCCGCTTGCATCTAAAACAGCGGTATCACGCCCGACTATCATGGAAACGGCATGTCGCGCTTTTTCCGTGTCCTTCTGCTCGAGTGCCTGTTCCACTTTGCCGGCTTCGCGTGCAAGCTGCCGTGCCGCCAATAGCTGCCAGCACATCACGCTTTCGAGTGCAAAATATACCCATGGGTTGATTACCCATGCACCCCACAGTAATAATGCGGGAATTACAGCGGAAAGTACACTCACACAAATAACGGTGAACACACCGCGCCCGACATCGTGCGGGTTGCTCTCGCCGCGGCGCAGCTTCTTATCGAAAAGGGCAATCAGTTTTCCGATTGCCGCAACCGGGTGCGGCAAACAGTGCGGATCACCGAGCACAAAATCAATTAGGAAGCCGACCAACAGCGCTGCTGATTGCAAACTCAAAAACTTCAGCATGGAAGTGTTCCTCCGCTCAAGGTGAAAACCCAAACAGGATTGAGTGCCTGCATCAAGTGCACATTTCCCGCTTCCCGCGAGCGCTGCACACTTACATGAACGCCTTCAAACTGCGAAAAGTGAAATTCTTTCGCACATGCCTGCACCTGCACCTGTGTTTCTAAGGTAACTGTATTAATGACAATACGCGCCGCAGCATTTTTGCGCAGTACCGCAGCAATAATCTCTTTCAAATTGCCGCTGCTGCCGCCGATAAAAACATGCGTGGGTGCGGGAAGTGATGCGAGCGCCTGTGGTGCGGTGCCCTCTATGATATGAACATTATCTGTTTTAAATTTCACTTTATTTTTTTGTATAAGCGCAATGGCTTCTTCATTTTTTTCAACAGCATAGACCTGCCCCTCCGGTGCGGCATACGCACACTCTATCGAAACGGAGCCGGTACCGGCACCGACATCCCAAATAACAGCATCTTTACAGGGTGCGAGCTTTGAGAGTGTCACAGCACGCACTTCTGCTTTGGTCATCGGGACCTTACCACGCGTAAAGGATTCATCCTTCACACCTGAAGTGCAGGATGTTACGGCACTTCGGTTTTCAAGATAGAGTACACTTAAAGCGGCAAAGTTTTCTGCGGCAAGCGCTGCTGCCGTGCCGCGTGTGATGCGCTCCTGCGGATAGGAAAGCTGCTCGCCCACGGCGACCTCTATAGCGCCGCAGCCATAAGCACAAAGTTTTTGGAGAATCGCCTGCGGTGTGTTTTTGCTGTCGGTGAGCACAAAGAGCTTTCGGGTGGTTGCCGCGCGCAACACCATGTTTTCTTCACGCCCGTGCAGACTCAAAAAAGCAGCATCCTCCCAACTGATACCAAGGCGTGCAGCAAGAAATACCGCAGAAGAAATCCCCGGAATGAGAGACATCTGCTTGCCTTCCAACGCGCTGAGAAGATTTTTAGCACCGCTGAAAAAGCCGATATCTCCGCGCATAACTATCGCTGCCCGCCGAATAGACGGATGCGCGGCAAGAATAGCGGCAATTTGCGCGCCTTTATATTCATGATAGACCGGTACACTTACAAAATCCAGCGTATCGGTTACCGCTTTGGCTCCAATAACGGCATCGCACGAAAGCAATGCTTTTTTGGCTTCCGGTACGAGATACTGCACATCGCCGGGACCGATGCCGATAATATCAATGTGCTGTGTTTGCAGGGTATACTCCTTTTCTAAAACGCCAATCGCTTCATCGAGAGTATAGCCCTCTGTTTGGGGCGGTACACCGATGATAATGATTTGCGCACCGGCACTCCTTGCCGCAGCAATTTTTTCTTCAAAACCGCCGTTTTTTCCGGAAGCTTTGGTGACCAGGTATTTGGCACCGCTCATGTGAAGCTGTGCAAGATTCATTTCATCACTGAAAGGACCTTGTGCGGCAATGACTTGTGAGAGCGGAATACCCGCTGCCTGACAGGCTTCTATGGAAGCTGTAGAGGGCAGCACCCGCGCCCAGAGCCTTGCAGGGTCTACGCCGTAATCGGCAAGCTCTTTGGCGCCTGTGGTTAAAAAAACAGTACCGTCTTTATCATTTAAATATTCACCCGCTTGCTTTGCCGAATCAACATATACGGCTCCGGGTACCGCACCCTGCGCTTCGCGCAAAATGCGCATTACGCGAATGCCGCAGTGCTTTGCCGCGGCAGCGATGTTCCCTGTCACTTCGGTAGCATAAGGATGTGTGGCATCTATAATGCGGGCGAAGCCTTCGGCTGTAAAAAAGGCTTTCATTTGCTCTGTGTCCATGCGCCCGGTTTTGATATGAATATTCTCAATCCCATCCAAGGGTGCTTCACCATATTCCGTGGCAACGCAGGCGGTCAAATCCGCCGCATCCTTTAATAGCGAAGCCAATTGTCTGCCTTCCGTGGTGCCGGCAAAAATACATAATTTATGCTTCATAGCGGTATCCTCTCGGTGTTACCATATTTCCATCTATTTCACGGGTTGCAGAGTTGCCGATAAACACGGTTGTAAACATATCGGCATCCCAATCCTTTAATTCTTGTAAAGTCATTAACTGCCTGCTCTCTTGCGCACGCCCGATGTTGCGCGCGATAGCGCAAACGGTTTTCTCGGAGCGGTAGCGCAGCAGGATTTCGCAAGCACGCCGCAAATGCTCTTTGCGCTTTTTACTTGCAGGATTATAAAGCACCAGGCAAAGGTCTGCCTGTGCAACTTTTTCAAGCCTATCGGCAATCTGCTGTGCGGGCATCAGTAAATCCGACAGGCTGATAACCGCAAAATCGCACGAAAGCGGTGCGCCCAACAGCGCCGCACCGGAGCTGGCGGCTGTCACGCCCGGAATAACCTTGACACGCACACCGCTACCCTGTGCCATTTCAAGTAAGGGTGATGCCATACCGTAGATACCGGCATCGCCCGAGCAGACCATGGCAACTGCTTTACCGCTTTGAGCAAGTTCTAACGCCATTTGACAGCGCTCGGTTTCGCGCATCATCGGAGTGGCTAAAAACTCTTTGTCGGGAAAATGCGGCTCTAAAAGCTCACAGTAAACCGTATAGCCGACAATCACATCCGCCGCTTCGAGTGCCCTCTCTGCCGCAATGGTCATTCCTTCATAGCTTCCGGCACCGATGCCAATCACACATAGTTCTTTCAAAATACAATACTCCATTTCTTGATTGCCGCGGCAATGGTTACACCGTCTGCAGCGGTTTTGGGAATAACCGGCGTTTCACCGCTTATCACGGCGGCGCGTTCGCACACATTGCCCACACCTACCTGCTCATATACAAAAGCGGATTCTTCAAAGTTGCCCGGGACGGCGAGCAGTTCGGCAGCGCTGTAAAAATGTATCGGCACATTTAAATGCTTCGCCGCTTCCAATAGACCGACTTCATCTTTTTTAACATCAATGGAGCAAATTTGCGCAATCGCACGCGCATCAATTTGGTTTGCTTGCAGTACCGTTTCGACCGCCGATACAATTTGCTCTTTCGTTGCACCTCTGCGGCAGCCGATACCCAGCGTGAGAATACGGGGTATCAGCCGCAATGTTTCTATAAAGGGTTCCTCGGTATGCACGCCTATATAAATACCCGATGTACCGCTGTCACCGGCGCTCAAGCCGCCGGGCAGGGTTTCGGGTAGCGGAAATTCTGTCGCTACGGGAATGTCTTGTTTTAAAATCTCCGCCGATACCTTTTTGGCAAGCGCCATGGAAGAAACGGCACAATCATGCTCTGCCGCCCAGGCATCACAAGAGAATTTTCCGGCACCGTCCGTTGCGGTGGTAATTACCGCCTGCGCACCGATTGCGGCAGCAAGCTCTTTTGCAAGTGTATTCGCACCGCCGATGTGTCCGGAAAGCAGAGAAATCGCAAAGCGACCCTGGTCGTCCATGACCACTACGGCGGGGTCGGTGGTTTTGCTCTGAATAAACGGCGCTATCGTGCGCACGGCAATGCCGACGGCGCAAATAAAAATGACCGCATCGCTGTGAGCGAACATTTCTCCCATCGCTTCTTTCATATTTTCATGTGCCTCAAAAGCATATTGTCGCGCGGTATGCGGTGTAGAGTGAATACTTACTTGCGCCCGAGACAAATATGCTTGCAGCTTTTCGGCAAGCGCTGCACCGGCATCCGAAAAACAGATAATATCAATTCTCTTCATGCTTCACCTTTCTGTACTCTGTCTCGAAATCAGGGGCATACAGCCGTGAGCGGGAAAAATCACTCTTTAAAAAATCGCCTAAAACAATCAAAGCGGTTTTTTTAATATTATTTTCACGCGCGGTTTGCTCCAATGCAGCCACGGTACAGCGGCAAATCTTTTCTTCCTCCCACGTCGCTTTATACACTATTGCGGCAGGGGTGTTTTCCGCCAGTCCCGCGGCAAGCAGTTCTTCTGTCACTTCTTTTAAAAGCCCGGTGCTCAGATACAACGCTAAAGATGTGCCATGAGATGCAAGTTTGCGCAGGCGTTCTTTTTCGGGGACCGCTGTCTTGCCCACCATGCGGGTGATAATCAGCGTTTGCGTGACATCGGGAAGCGTGTATTCCGCACGCAGTGATGCCGCCGCACCGGAAAACGCGCTCACACCGGGCGTGATGTCATAGGCAAAGCCGCATGTATCAAATGCGCGCATTTGCTCTCCGATTGCACCGTAGAGCGAAGGGTCACCGGTATGCAAACGGACCGTGGTTTTTCCCTCTTTTTCGGCGCTTTCAATAACCGTCAAGACTTCTTCAAGTGTCATTTTGGCGCTGTCATATACCGCGCAATCTTTTTTGGCAAATGCTAAGAGTGCGGGGTTAACCAAAGAGCCGGCATAGATAATCACATCCGCTTCTTCCAAATATTGTTTCCCGCGCAGGGTAATCAAATCCGGTGCGCCGCAGCCGGCGCCGACAATATGAATCATGAGTAGTACTCCTGTTGAATGATTTTTAATATGTGTGCGGCACTGCGGGTACTACCCAAAGTGCCGCAGATATTGGAAAAGGTAATAACGCCGGTTTGCAGTTTTTCACCGGTTTTTCTTTCGAGCTGTTCTTCGATTCTCCCGAGGATACTTTGCATTACAGCTTCTTTAAAATGCGCTTTTTCTAAAATATGTAACATATCATCCGTCGTGGCGCTCCCCATAATCGCTTGCACACATGCGGCATCTGCGCCGCAAGCGCCGGCGTGGGCGGCAAAAATTTCGGCGCGCCCGTCACCCCAACTTGAATGGGTATTAAACATCCCGGCGGAGAGCTTAACCACTTTGCCGATATGCCCCGCCAAGAGAGCATATTCAAAGCCTGCTTCTTCGGCGAGTGAAAATGCATCGCCGATAAAGTTGGAGCAAATCACCGCCACTTCAGGCGGCAGTTCTAAAGTGTTTTGCACAAAACTGCTGCCGTAGTTTCCGGGAGTAAATAAAACTGCTTTTTTACCCTCTGCGGCGCGCACGGAAAGCTCGGCGCGAATGGTTTCTATCACTGCCGCATCGCTCATCGGCTCCACTATACCAGTGGTGCCGAGAATGGAAATACCCCCTTCAATCCCCAAGCGGGAATTAAAGGTCTTTTTGGCAATTTCTTCTCCCTGCGGGGTAAAAATTGTTACATTTAAACCGCCTGTATAGCCGCAGTCCTCGCAAATGTTTTGCAGTCTCGCTTTTATCATCCGGCGCGGGGTGGAATTAATCGCAGCATTGCCGACCGGCTGGTCAAGCCCCGGCTTTGTCACGCGCCCGATACCGATGCCGCCATCAATAAAAATGTTCTGTCTGTCCGGCATTTTCTCAACCTTTGCATAAATGGCAATGCCGTTGGTAACATCGGGGTCATCCCCGCTGTCTTTAACAACAGCACAGCTGACAAAATCTTCCGCACGCACAATATCCTGCACGGGGAGCGTGAGTTCCATGCCGGCAGGTGTTTTTAAATAAATGCTTTGAAGTTCCGTTTTTTCAAGCAGCATGAATGCCGCCGCACCGGCTGCCGCAGCAGCACAAGAGCCGGTGGTAAAACCACGGCGCATTTTTTTACCGTTTTTCGTAATAAAACTATCCATCATCTTGTCAGTCGATACAGCAGCGCATTGACAATCGCTGCCGCCACATTGCTGCCGCCCTTGCGCCCTTGCGCAACAATATAGGGCACATCGGCGCTCATAATCGCCTGCTTTGCTTCTAAAATATTAACAAACCCGACAGGCACGCCAATCACAAGTGCGGGTGCAACCTTGCCGCTGTCAATCAGCTCACGCAGTCGCAGCAGTGCCGTGGGCGCGTTGCCGATAACAAAAATCGTCGGCTTTTTGAGTGCCGCCGCCTTGTCCATAGAAGCCACGGCGCGGGTGCTGCCGTTATTCAACGCTGTTTGCGCCACATCGGCATCACTCATATAGCAGTGCACTTCACAACCGAGTGCCGCGGCGGCTTTTTTATTAATGCCCGCCTTTGCCATTTGGGTGTCGGTGACAATGGCACAGCCATCGCGCAGCGCCGCAAGCGCTTTTTCAACCGCACCGGGCGAAAACGCCAAATTTTCGGCGTAATCAAAATCCGCCGTGCAGTGAATGACACGCTTAACAATATCTTTAATATCGTCGGCAATCGGCATGGCAAGTTCACTCTCAATCAGTTCCATGCTGCGTGCTTCGATTTTGGAAGGGTCATTGATAATCATTTTTTCTCCTGATTCTAACACAAATAATAGTGTAACTTACTTCGTGTGGCGTTTGCCTCTCTTTATATTAGAGTGAAGCGGAGCGAGCGCGAGTGTCTCGCCCACCATTAGCACCGCCGGTGTGTCTTCATTAGCATTAGCGACATCATTACTCAAACGTCTTCATTAACAAAGTGTCTTCATTCAGCGCCTACGCTGCTGTTACGCATTTTTTGATATTCCAAGCATTTTCGGTAAAAACTCTCTGCTGCGGGAATGCAGGCATATAAATATAAATGCGGGAAGCCGGCATACAGCGTTTCAGTGGTAACAGCGGCAGGATACTGTGCACCACGCAGATTTTCCGCTACAAAGTCCGCGCCGTTTTGTGTGCTGTCCCAATAATGAAATTCATGCCCTTTTAAGCGCGTTCCCGCTTCGCCGAACACACCGCCTTTTCGGGCTGTGAGTGTCACATAACCGAAGCGCACCAATTTGCCCGCGGCGGTGCTTTCATGTTCCAGAACACCGCACATCGGCTGTGCATCCAGCGCTTTACCGAGGTATTGAAAGCCGCCGCACTCGGCAATGGCAGGCATGCCGCTTTTTATCGCTGTGCACACGCTCTCGGCACTGTCGCGGTTTTCTGCCAGTCGCCGTGCATACAGTTCGGGATAACCGCCGCCCAAAAGCAGCCCGTCCGCTTCAGCGGGAATCGGCTCATTTTTAAGCGGCGAAAACGGTAATAAAACTGCACCCATCTTTTCAAAAAGCGAGAGTGTATCGTGATAATAAAAGCAAAATGCCGCATCATAAGCATACGCCAAATGAATGGGTGCAAAGCGGGGCACGGCAACAGGTCGGTTTTCGATTTGCGCTGCACTATCGGCCAAGGCGATTATGCGCTCGGTGTCAATCGTTTCCGCACACATATCGGCAAGCGCATCCATGCGCTGTTGCAAATCCGCTATTTCACGACTGGTGACCAGCCCCAAATGTCTGGAAGGCAGCCGATACGCTTCATCAAATATGGGAATATAACCGACCGGCACAATGCTCTCGCCAAAGCGCTCGTGCATTAAACGGCAAAGTATTTGATAGGTGCCGGCACGCATACGATTGAATAACACGCCGCAAATACGGCTGTTCGGTACAAAATTCGAAAAGCCTTCTATTGTCGCTAAAAGCGACGCGGCAGCGCCCTCTCCGTCAACGACAAGAACCACGGGAGTCTCGGTCTTATCGGCAACCGAAAAGGTGCTGTTGTCGGTTCCGGTTTTTCCGGTACCGTCATAATATCCCATCACGCCTTCTATGACATGAATAGATGCTCCGGCGTTTTGGCAAAGCAGGTGGCAAAGCTGCTCTTTATTACAAAAAAACGGGTCTAAGTTTGTAGTCGGAATACCCGATACATCGCGGTGAAACATCGGGTCGATGTAATCCGGTCCGCATTTATAGGCGCGAATGTCCGCGGCGCGGCGCTGTAATAAGCGCAGTACCGTGCACACAGCGGTGGTTTTGCCGCAGCCGCTGGCAGTACCGGCAAAAAGAATGCGTGGAATTTTCATAATCTCATCTCCGTCAGTTCCTCTAAATTAGATAAAATGGTCTTGCCGCTTTTTTGGGCATACTCTAAAAGCAATGTATTGGCACGGTTAATGTCGGCGACAGGGCAGCCGGCATGAACGATAACCTCGACAGCATCAATTTGCGCTTTTGCCGCTTTTATTTGCTCCTCGCCGAAAACAGAAAAGGCCGCAGCGGCAATAACTGTTTGCGCAAGGGCGCGGGCGACCGAATAATCCACATCATTTTCAGCCAAAATGCCCGCCGAAAAAGCGATTCCCTCTTTTTGCAGCACACGGTAAAATGGAATACCGTAACCATTTCCGCCAATCACAAAGCAGCGCGCCTTTCCCTGCGGCTTCGCCAGCTCCACGCTGCCGAAAAGTGCACTGAATGCGCCGGTTTCCAAATCATACAAGGCGCTGATTTTTTCATCGGTAAAAATTTCATGCGGTGCGCCGTAATCGGCTATGTGATCCCCTTTTACACAAACAATTTTATCCGAAACCTTTTCGGCAAGGTCAATTTCATGCAAACTCATCACCACAGTGATGTGCTTGGTTTTTGCCATGGAACGCAAGATTTCCAACAACTCGATTTTATACTTCACATCCAAATACGAGGTCGGTTCATCTAAAACAATTATTTCCGGCTCCTGGCACAAAGCGCGTGCCAGTAAAATACGTTGCAGCTGCCCATCGCTGATTTCGGATACAAGTGCATCGGCAAATGACTGCGCATGCACCGTGGCAATCGCCTGCTCAACAATTCGCTTATCATTTTCGGTGAGCAGTCCGAAACCACCCGTATAGGGATAACGCCCTGCGCTCACAAGCTCTGTGCAGCTCATCAGCTCCGGCCGTGTGCGGTTCGTGAGCATCACAGCCATTTTGCGGGCAATGTCCTTAGAGCGCATCGCTTGCATATCATGCCCATCAATCATGACAACACCGGAAATGGCGGCAAGCTGTTTGGAAATACTTTTTAGGATGGTGCTTTTACCGGCACCGTTGGGACCTATGAGCGTAAGGATTTCACCGGGTTGCAGAGAAAAGGAGATATCTTCAATCAGCGCTTTTTTGTGATAGCCGACACTTAAGTTGTCGAGTGCCATTTTTGACAATCGCTGTTTTTCAGTTTTCACTATGCTTCACCCTCCTTTGCATCATCAGCCAAATGACAATGGGTGCGCCGATAGCGGCAGTCACCGTGCTGATAGAAAGCTCTACCGGTGCAAAAATTGTGCGCGCTGCCAAATCGCACAGCATACAAAAAACTGCGCCGCCGAAAAAGCAGGCAGGAATGAGCAGAATCGGTTTAGAGGTTTTCAAAACCGTGCGCGCAATATGGGGCACAGCAATGCCCACAAACGAAATGGGACCTGCAAATGCCGTGACGCAAGCGGAAAGAACGCTCGAAAACAGAATTAACGCAATGCGCAGCGGTTTAATGCGAATACCGAGGCTGCCGGCATAACCTTCCCCGAGCGCATATACCGAAATGGGCTTCGACAGGCAAAACACCGCGAGCGCTGTCGTAAGCACAATGGCTGCCGAAACGGCAACATCCTGCCAGGAAGCCGCCGAAAAGCTACCGTGAGACCAATGGGTCAAATTGACAATGTCGGAGTCATTGGCAAAATTGATAAAGAAATCCGTCACTGCTGAGCAGATGTAGCTAATCATAATGCCGACAACGAGCAGCACGGACATATTCTTGATTTTTCCGGCGAATGCGAGCACCACGAGCATCGACAGCATGGAGCCGAGAAAGGCTGTCAAAACCGTGACGCCCACGGATACGGACGAAACTCTTTGACTGAGCGCAATCAAAACAATCGCCAGAAACATTTTCGCACCCGAGGAGATACCCAGCACAAAGGGCCCTGCAATCGGGTTGCGAAAAAAAGTCTGCAGCAAGAAGCCGGAAAGGGACAAAGCGCCTCCCAGCACAGCGGCAAGTAAGAGGCGCGGTAAACGTATTTTGAAAATAATGTTGTAAGCCGTCATATCGACGGTATCGGGGTGGGTTAAAATTTGAAAAATCTGCCCGAAAGAGATTTTGACACTTCCGATGCTGATATTCCAAACCGCGGCGCATACAAATAATACCGCCATTGCGGCAAAGACCAGCACAGTGCGTATCGTGTTTTTTCGGCTGAGAGTCATAGTAACCCCTTTCATTTGAGGCGAACAAGGTAAGGCACTTCGTCAAGTTCACCGGTCGTATCTGTAAAGATGCGGTGAAAGCTCTGCACCAAATCACCGCAGACCATGGTTTCCTGATACATGCTGCGCGCCGTGCACCACACATTCCCGCTTTTCACTGCTTTAAAATCCTTGAGCAGTTCGTTTTTTTGGAGCAGTTCCGAAAGACTATGCAGTTCTTCGGCAATGGTGGCATTATAGATGAGAATATCGGCATCCTTGGCAGTTTGATAAAAGCTTTCCATTTCCAATGTGTAGGAGGATGTTTTTTTACCGTCATCCCCTAAGCTTTTAAAAATGTATTGCCCGCCGGCAAGCTCTATCATTTTGCTCACATAGTCGCCGCTTTTGCGGGTAATCACACTGCCCGAGCTG
Source organism: Clostridia bacterium (assembly GCA_017512465.1). Lineage (GTDB taxonomy): Bacteria > Bacillota > Clostridia > Oscillospirales > Acutalibacteraceae > RUG714. The sequence goes on along the minus strand of JAFWGH010000173.1, from coordinate 5,924 downwards.
CTGATGTAGAAAAATGCCACGCTCTTGCCGGTATCACTTTCTCCGGCAATCTCGTTCATTTTTTCGGCTTGCTCATCAAAAAGAGCCTTTGCTTTGTCTTCTTCATCCAGCAATGCACCGTAAAGCCGAATCCACTCCGCACGCCCGAGCGGGTGCGTTTCGTTACTGGATTGGTCAATAAACACGGGTATTCCCAGTTGTTCCAGCTGCGCTTTAACATCCGCGGCATGCCCTATCATCATGGATTCCACAGCGAGGGAGCTTTTTTCGCTCAACAACAGCTCATAATCCGGCTCGCTGTATTTGCCGGCATACAGAATATCGCCGGCTTCCATTGCCTTGCGCGCATTATCGATATACCAGCCCTCTGCCTTCGTACCGGAAAGGCGAATAGCATCCAGCCTTCCCAAAGCATCAAACAAACACATAGCGCTCGTAGCGGCAAGATAAATGTTTTGCAGCGGCTGTTTCACAGGCACAATAGAGCTATCTAAATCATCGGGTACCGCGGCACTTTCGGGAATCGTCAAAAACCGGCTCCCGTCTGCCAAAGAGATTAATTTGTAGCCGCCCTCGTAGTAATCCACGGAAAACTGTGTAGCATAAGAAAGCTGCATTTGAGATTGCAGCGAAAGCGCTTCCAGTTTTACCGCACTCTGCCGCGCACTGCAGCCGCTGAAAATACCTAACAGCAGTGCCGGTATGAGTGCGATACTCAATAGTCGTTTTTTCATCCTTTCGGAATCAATGTGGCGCTGTCAAAATGCAGCACATAGTCAATCCAATGCGGTTCGCTCATAGCCGTGGTCAGCGCACTGATGGAGATATCCTTATCTGCTTCAATCGGAATAAGGAAGGTGGAATTGCCCTCTTTGTTCACCGGCTTGTATGAAGTGTCGCCAACTTTCATTTCTTCATAGTGTGAACTGCTCCACACAATTTTAGCGGTGTACTTGCCGTCTTTTATAGTAATCTCTGCGGGAGAGTCTATAGAGGCTTTGCCGGTGCCGCCGGTCATGGTCACAGCCATGGTATATTCGCCATCCGCAACAGTGGATTCGGGATTCGAAACCGTTACTTTGTGATCATACCAAATGCCTTTTTTGCCGATAAGTGCACAATCAAACTCTTTATCGAGATACGGCACGGGAATGTCAAATGCATACACTTCTTCGGTAGTACCGTCATCATATTTCACCGTTTCGGTGGTCGGCTCAATCAGCGCTGCGCCCTCTGCCTTTGCCTGCTCGGCTGTTCCCGCAAAGAGCTTGAGAATTTTTTTGCTCGGCATCACAATGTGAATGCTCATGCTTCCGTCTTTGACTGTCAAAACGCCCTTATTGTTGTAAGCATCATTAACATGAAACATAGAGCTGTCGGTTTTAAAGGTAGCGGAATAAGTACCATCTTGTACCGCGACTTCTTCAGCGGCGGCAGCGGTAGTGGTCTGTTCTGCTTGTGTTGTCTCCTGCTGCGATTTTGAGCAACCGGCAAGAGAAGCAATGATTAAACAAATTACTAATATAAGAATACTATTTTTTTTCATATTTAAATAGCCTTTCAGCCCGCAAACATTTTGCGTTTGCGGGCACAATAAAATTGATATTTTTATAAGATAAATGCCGTTTTATTTCACGGTATCAATCGCAGCTTGCGCATGTGCGCAGTAAATTTCTTGCACAGCGGCAATTCTGCCAAGACCTGCAATCTGGGTTGCGACATCCGCAAACTTCCCGGAAGCCTTAAACATGCTCAACCAGGAATCATCCTCTGCACCTGCCATGTCATTGTTGGCGTGGTCACCTGCCACCACCATCAGCGGGCGCAAAACAATATTTTTATAGCCGGCTTTTGCCGCTTTTTCAATCACTGCTTCGCAAGCGGTGTCTTCGGGTTCACCCTCAACTGTGCCGATAAAGACATTCTTGTAGCCGAGTTTATCCATTTGGGTTTGCATTTGCGAGTAGGAAACCTTGGCGGTGTGAGAGGTGCCGTGACCCATAAAGACAAAGGCGGTGCCTGCCTTGTCGGCAGCTTCGATGCTCTCAAGTTTAGCATCTTCAAGCGCAGAAGCGGTAATTGCCTTGGCAACAGTTTCTTTATCGGCGTTGATAGCGGAAGCATCTTTACCGACTTCGCCTAAAAGCGGCTCTGCAACAACAATTTTGTCAATCTTGCCTTCGTACTTTTTGAGCGCCGCGGTCAACTCATCATACTCTGCACCGTGCATTAAGTGTGTGGGCTGTACAACGAGTGTTTTAACACCGTTTTTCACAGCGCGCTCTAATGCCTGGTCCATATTATCAATCTTTTCGCCATCGCGCGCCTGCACGTGGTTGATGATGATTTGAGCGGTGAAAGCTCTTCTGACAGACCAATCCTTGAATTTTGCCTGCAGGGCATCCTCAACGCCTTTAATGTCTGCCACACGGCTATCATTAAAGGAAGTACCGAAGCTGACAACAAGCAATTCCTTCTCGCCGATATCATCCGCATTGCGCGGGTCATCTTTAGAAGCATCGCCGGTATCTCTGCCGAAATAGTCCGGATCGGCATTTTCACCTTCAACCAGCTCCTTTTGCGCATCCGTCAGCGCATCCCAGGCCGCTTTTGCAGCCGCGCATTGCTCATCGGTCTTATCGGTGCGCTCTTGCACATAGATGGCATCAATAAGCTTTGCAACTTTATCTGCAGCCGCTTTGTCTAATGCCGCTTGGTCGGCGCTTGTTTCTGCCGCAGTGGTTTCGTCTGTCTTTTTGCCGGAGCAGGCAGCAAGAGCAAACAATAAGCAAAGTACCATTGTGACAGAAAGCACTTTTAATAAAGTTTTCATTTTTCTTGTCCTCCTTTTAAAAATGAAAAATAAAAAGCCTTGCTATAAGAGCAAGGTAAATATACAAATAAAGCGATCAAATCGCGTTTGCTATTCTTTATCATTGCCCTAAAGAATACACATCTCGGGAGTACTGACTGTACTCTATATACTGCGGCTCGTCTCCTGACTAATGAAGGATGGGCAAAACCTGCTCATTTCCCGAGGTGCCTTCTTTTGCAATGGCAAACCCTCTTTACTCAAATACAGTAATGGCGATTGTGCGAGATTCTCACTCGCTTCCGATTTACGCTTTTTTTACAAAGCCACCACAGTTCTATTTATTTGTCGAGTAATATTATATCACCGATTTTTTCGCTTGTCAATCGAAAAGCCGGTTAAAAAAAGTACTTTTTGAGCGCATTGTAAAGAAGTTTTGGGCTTTTCAAAAAGCTCAAACATTGCGCTAAAATGCTAAATAATAAAAAACAAATTTAAATGGAAGCAAGGATGTTGCCATCCTCGCTTCTCTATATATTTATACTTATTTAAACTCTACGATGGTTACGCCATCCTCCCCTTCGCCGTAAACACCCAGGCGGTAAGATTTAATGCGCTTATTCCCGCGCAGGTACTGTTGTACCATACTGCGCAGCACACCGCTACCCTTGCCGTGGATAATGGTCGCTTCTGCCAAACCGTCCAAAATCGCTCTGTCAATAAATAAATCCAGCTCCTCGCGTGCTTCCTCAGCGGTTTTTCCGCGCAAATCACAGCGATTGTTGACCGCCGAGGATACCTTTTGCTCAAAGCGGGAATTGGCGGGATTCACGCGCCGGGTTTTCGGCTTTGAGGGTACCTGCCGCTTATCGAGCAGCACCAAATCCTCTTGCTTAACACGCGTTTTCATAAATCCCATCTGCACTTCTACTAAGCCCTGCGCATTTTTGGCACTCAAAACATTGCCCGCCTGACGGAAGGATTTGCAAAAGACCGCATCGCCCGGCTTAACATCACGCGGGAGCGTATAGTCTTTATATTCATCATCAATCATGGCAAAATCATCTGCCGATAAATCCTCAAGCGCATCAATGCTCTTATTAATTTTCTGCTTGGCAAGGCGCGCTTTCTCTTGAGCGGAATGCTCTTCTTTTTTCAAGCGGTTGAGTTCATCCAGCAACGCCTGCGATTCCCGCTTGGCGCGCTCGGTGATGCGGCGCGCTTCGCTGCGCGCCTTTTCCAGCTCCTTATCGCGCAGATTCTGCACTTCATCCTTGAGCTGCTTTGCCTGTTCGGAATCACGCTTTGCCCGAGCGGATAAAGCAGCCGCCTCTTTGGTTTTGTTCTCAAACTCCAAGCGTGTTTTTTCCACCTTTTCCACCACATTTTCAAAGCGGCGGTTATCTTGGCTGACAAGGCTTTCCGCTTTTTGGATAACGCTCTCATCAATGCCCAAGCGCCGGGATATGGCAAATGCATTACTTCTGCCGGGAATACCCAAAATCAGTTTGTAGGTGGGTTTGAGCGAATCCACATCAAACTCACAGCTTGCATTCTCCACACCTGCCGTTTCAAGCGCATACTGCTTAATCTCCGCATAGTGCGTGGTGGCGGCAATCCTTGCTCCTTTTAAGCGCAGGCTTTCGAGTATCGCCTCCGCCAGCGCCGCACCCTCTACCGGGTCGGTACCGGCACCGAGCTCATCAATGAGAATGAGGCTCTTATCATTCGCCGCCTTCATAATTTCTATGATGTTTGTCATATGCCCCGAGAAGGTGGAAAGCGATTGTTCAATGGACTGCTCATCGCCGATATCCACAAGAATTTTATCAAAAACCGAAACCTGACTCTCATCCGCACACGGCAGCATTAAGCCGCACATCGCCATGGCGCAAAACAGACCGATGGTTTTAATCGATACGGTTTTGCCGCCTGTGTTAGGTCCCGTAATCACCAATGTGGTGAACTCCTTGCCGAGCTTAACATCAATCGGCACCACCTGCTCTTTTTCAATCAGGGGATGGCGCGCCTTGTTAAGCTCAATCACACCGCTGTCATTGACCAGCGGCATGGAAGCGCGCATTTGAAACGCCAGCTGCGCTTTGGCAAAAATGAGGTCAAGCTCCAGCGCATTTTTAAAAGAAGCGCGCATCATCTCCGCAAAAGCGGCAGTTTCTGCCGACAGCTCCATTAATATGCGCTCTATTTCATCACGCTCTTTGCCCTCTAAAACTTTAATGTCATTATTGAGATTGACCACACTTGCCGGCTCAATAAAAAGAGTAGCACCCGTGGCGGAGGTGTCGTGTACCATACCGGGCACTTCGGAGCGGTATTCACTCTTAACCGGCACCACAAATCTGCCGCCGCGGAAGGTAACAACGCTATCCTGCAAATATTTTGCATAGGCGCCCGAGCGAATCATGTGGTCTAAATTATTTCTGATTTTTGCGGATGCTTCACGCATTTTGCGGCGAATCGCATGCAGCTCCGGTGAAGCGTTGTCCGCCATTTCATCCTCGGAGAGAATGCAGGAAAAAATGCGCTCCTCTAAATAGTGATTGGCATACAAGCCTTCAAAATACTTATCGAGACTTGTTTTAACCCCTTCGCAATGTGCGCGCCACTCTTTGAGCACACGCACGCCGCGCAACATTTGCGCTGTTTTTAACAGCTCGCGCATATTGAGCGCACCGCCGGCAACGGCGCGGGAAAGAAAGGCATTCACATCATTAATCCCGCGAAAGGAAGGGCCGCCAAACTGCGCAATCAGCGAATAGGCATCCTCTGTCTGCTTTAAAAGAATATGTACAAACTCTTTATTGGCAGAAGGAGTCAGCTCCGCCGCACGCTGCGCATTTTCCTCACACTGGCACTGCTGTGCGAGCATTTCCAAAACCTTATCTAATTCAATTGACTTTAAATGTCTGTTCATGGTACCTCCGGTTGACAAATAAGGATTTGTGGATGCCTTTGCTCGAAACCACCAAAGTTGTGTTCGTTACAAGTCTACCCCTCTGTCACTTCGTGACATCTCCCCTCATCAAGGGGCGATATAAAGCGGTTAAATTGAACAACGAACCAACTGCGGTGGTTTTGCTCGCTTCGCTCG
>JAFWGH010000172.1 GCA_017512465.1 Clostridia bacterium | reverse complement strand
CAATAGCAAGTTACATAGAACTTTACTACAATTCTGACAGACTTCATTCAGGTATCGGATATATGATTCCAAATGAATTTTTCACTCTTCTATGTGTCCAAAAAACTTGACAACTTTCAATGGTGGCGGCGTTGCAAAGCAACGCATTATAATGTGCCGCAAGCGGCACCACCTTAATTCAAAATTCAACATTCAAAATCCTTATTTGTTAAAAATTATATTTTACTATAGAAATTTTTAGAAAACTATGATATAATTAACAGCGTTAATTATTGTAAACAGTATTTTATTTTTTCATGAGCAAAAGGAGTTATGTAATGAAAAAAAGTTTGCGCAAAGTTTTGGCTTTCACATTAAGCCTTGTGATGATGCTTTCGTGCTTGGTATTTGCGGCACCTTCCACCGTTGCCGAGGATGCTCCTGCCGAAGAGTATGACATCAAGATTCAAATCTATTGTGATGCCTCAAATAATCCGAACATCAGCGGCGCTTACGGCGGCATTGGCGCTAAAGTCGGTTTATCCTCCGGTGTCAGCCTCGTGTGCAAGGATACCAACGGTGCCGGTGATGAAATGGATGAGATTATGTTCGATTTAGGCTCATCCTCAAATGGTAACGGCTATGCTTTAAGTACCGGTACACACTATTTGTATGCACGCACCAGCGGCTTTCCTTACAAGGTAGCCGGTTATTGCAAAGCCGGTATCGGTCGTGCCGGCAGAGGCTTCCAAATCCAATCTATCGAAGTCAGGGGCGCACAGGGTGCGGCAATCACCGATGATACGGATGTTACGGAAAACTTTAATGAATTGTGGAGCGGCACCATTTCCTTCCGTGGCGGCTCGGGCGGCAGAGGCTTTGGCGGTCTGATTACCGCAGAGGGCAAGGTGTATGGCTGGGATTACGGCTTGAAGAATGCAGATGAATTCCCCAGCACAGCGGACCGCATTGTTTCCGGTGATTCCGGTGTCGGCGGCGATAACGATAACTATGTTGAGCTCGATTCCAAATACGGCTGGAGTGATAAAATGCCCTATGCCGATTCCGTGCAAACCACTTCCGTGGGCGCACAGACATGGCCGGAAGCACAGCCCTTGCTCATTCAAAGCAATACCAATACCTTTTCTCCGAAGAGTGTGGCGTGCTATGACCAATACGGTGTGTTAATCGCTTCTCCCACCAAAACGGTTTACGGTATTACACAGTATGATTATGAGAGCTACGGTTTAGAACAACCCGATATCGTTATGGATATGGATACCGGTGTGATATCCAAAAGCGGTGAGAGTTATATTGCCGGCAATGCGGCACAGCATACACTCAGCGTGGAGATTGCCTGTTTCTTCGGCAGTAAAAAAGAAGATAACGCAACCGTTGCGGCAGTAGCCAAGCTCACAAGCGAGCAGACTATACAATACACCGCTTTTTCGGTTTCGTGGAAATATCTGGATAACACCTATGAATCCGCAAGCACTTCCTGGCGCGAGGTGCAAGACAGTGTTTTATTCGGCAATACACCGACAGATGCGGATTATCCCGGTGATGAGAGCACAAGGATGTATTTCACCGGTCTGTGCCATTATAAAAACGGTACTTTTGCGCCGAACAGGGTGACAAGTGCAGATACTTTTTACATGCAGGATTATGTTGCCGAGGAGCATACATTGAGCAGCTTTGAGCCTATAGAAGGGGATAGCGCTTATCACAATCATGTTTGTATGTGCGGCTATGCCGTGCAAGCGGCACATCAGTGGGATGCCGGTGTGATTACCACGCCTGCAAGCTGTACACACGCCGGTGTGTTGACTAAAACCTGTACCGATTGCGGTGAAACTATGACACGGGAGATTGCGCAAACCGATCATGATTGGGATGCCGGTGTAATTACCACTCCGCCTTCTTGCGGTGTAAACGGTGTAAAAACCTATACCTGTAAAAACTGCGCGCAAACCAAGACCGAGCGCACCAGTGCGCTTGAACATGAGCCGGTGCTCAAATTCATCGCACCGCTCGATAAACATAACGGCGGCGCATATTATCAGTGCGCACTTTGCGGCTGTTACTGGGGTGCGGTTTACAATGAGAGCAGCAAAGATTACGATATTCCCGATGAAACACCGCTTGAAACACTTGAGCAAGCTCTGGCGATTTCCGATAAGCTTTTTGCTCCGTATTTCAATACCTTTGTGGATGAAACCGCGGCGTATGATTACAGCCTCAGAGGTGCAGCGTTAAAGTATATCGATTTGCCGATGCCGGAGTATCAGCCTTTGCGCTTCGCACAATCGGTAAAGGTTCCCGAAAATGTGGCAAACGGCGTTGCAGCAGACAATGTGATTACCGATATGGGTATTGTATACTCACAAACCGACTATATTCATGGTGCGGATGAGCTGCAAATCGGTAAAGAGAATGTGTATGTGATGAGCTTGAAGGACAAAAACAACACTGCCTTTAACGGCTCAAATTGGAGCGGTGCCACCAAGCACGAGGAAGCGGACGGCACCTATTTCACCATGAATTTGGTTGTCAGTGTTAAGCCTGAAAACTGGACAAAGGACTATTGCGCCAGAGCGTATATCACCTATACCTATAATGGCGTAAGCTATACGGTATATGATGAGATGTATTCTTCCCGCAGTGTGGAATATATCGCAAGGCAGGTGGTGAACAATCCGGCTGAAACGCAGCAGGCAAGGGATTATTGCCAACATAATATTATAGATGTAATTGAAAAATTATAATAAGAATATGACTATAAAAAATGGATGTCTCGATTTTCGAGACATCCATTTTTGTGTTATTTCAAACTATTTTTTTATCTTTTTTTCAACAATAGCTTCCATATTGCGCAACACCTTGTTAAAACGAATCGGTTCAATTAAATCGCTTTCATCGAGCAATTCTTCATTTTTCTTTTCTACAATGACTAAGAGCATTGTTAGGATAAATAAATACGGAATCGGGCTGAATAAGCCGGGGTTGACGAGGCTCATCATACCAAGCCCCAGGTAGGAAAGAAATACGGTGTAATTAAACTTTGTGCGGCATCTGGTGAGCACGCGGATTCTGCAATAAAATTGGAAACCGTAGCAGAGCACACCAACGATACCGAAGGAAGCGAGTATTTGTAAAATCGAGTTTTGATACCAGTTAATCGCACCGGTTACCGGCTCCCATGTCTCGGCGTGGTTGCCGGAATAGCATAATCCCACACCGAATATCGGGTGATGCTTAAAGTTTTCCCACGCATCTTTGTATAAGCGCCAGCGCACCTCGTCCGAATCCACGCTCATTTTTTGCATATACACCGCTACCAAATCACTGGCGGAAACGAGGAATACAACTGCAAAGAGTACCATGGCAAACATGGCAATTAAATTCTTGCGGCGGCTTTGCTTATCAATAAAGATGATTGTAACAATACAAATTATAAACTCTATGGTACCGAAGAGCATACCGCCTCTGGATTGTATCATCAGCAGCGCCACATACATCAGCACACCCATCCAATAGCGGTGGAAGGTGGAGGAGCGATGGGTCTTCTTGAAAGACAGATAAAACGGAAACGGCATACATATCATTAAGAAGGTGGATACGTTGTTTTTCCACTGCACATAGAAGAAATTCGGGTCCTCCACAAGTGACATCGGGTTGCGCACAAAAACAGAGAACAGTGTCATATAATGCTGTAATACCATAAACACGGCAAATATGCCGGTGAGCATCATGATATAGGAGATTTTCTCGGCGATATCATAATCGGTATTGCGGTGAATATGTGAGCTTAAAAGCACGTAAATGAAGAGTATGCCGAAGCCTAAGCCGACTATGTAAAAGATGCCGGAACCGTCAATATTAACCCAAGAACCCTTGGAAAACAGCCCGCCCAAGGTGGTGGCGATACTCGCGGCAAGAATGCCCCAAAACAGCTGACCGAAAACGATTTTCTTGCGGTAAATGATAAAATGAACTATGATAACGGCAATCAGCCCGACAGCAATCGGCCACAGGCGGATAAAGGTATCAAACGAATCATACATTTTGCATAAGAAAAGGCAGGTGAGCAAGAAGGGAAGCGTGGTAACAAGAATATCTTCACAAAACAGTAATAGGATACTCTCGATGAGAATGAACACGACTGAGCCGCCCACTTCAAATTTAAATGTGACAATCAGGCAGGCAATACCCAAGCACAGTATCATGAAATATTTGCTAATGGCAAATTTTCTGACAAGTGCAATAAAGGCATTAAACTTTTCTCTATTGACCTTTCTTAAAATAATTACGGAGATAATCATCGCAACAACAAGACCCGTCATGACAATGATAAACGGAGAATTGTTTCTGCTTTGAACATATTTTTTATCAGCCGTACGGCATAGGTGAATTTTTCTTCCATATTTTCCTCTTTTACAAAATACTCCTATTTTATTATAACTGCTATTGAAAAAAAATACAATCTAAAATAATTTACATTTGTTTTACAAATAAAGAGTACAGAGGGTGCAATATTCTTATATAATTAATTAATAAAATTAAATAATGTACTTAGATTGACTATAAAAATTTAAAATGATATAATTAAAGCACAATAGGGAAATTATATACTTTTATGTTTCACTTACAGATAATCAATCATTTTATAATCTGCACCGTTCTTATTTCCATAAGGAAATAGCGGCGAAAATCGAGAAAGGATGTGGGGTTATGAAACATTTAAATGTAAAAACCGTTATTTGTATTTTGGCGTCTCTAATACTTGTGGGTAGTGTGAGCGTCGGCTTAACCGCTTGTAAGAAAGATGATGCGGCAGAAACAACAAAGTCATCCGTTAGAGAAGTCTCAACCACTGAACCGTTAACACCCGAACAAAGAGCGGAGATGGAAAAACAGTTGGAAAAGGATGATAATGTTGTGGAAGACCCGTTTGGCGATGATGAGAGTGGTTCCGGCAGTAATAAAAAGGCTGAAAAATCCGATAGTAAAGAAACCACTGCTGCAAAAAAGTCTGATAGCAAGCAAACTACAACTGCTGCGAAATCCGATAGCAAAAAATCTACGACTACCGCAAAATCCGATTCCAAAAAAACAACAAAAGCTGCAAAAAAATCAACTAAGAAAAGTGGAGGCAGCGCTCTTGTAACGGATGAAAACGGCAATTTGTGGACAGGATGGTATTAATCAAATGATATATAGTTTTGCCGGCTTACTGGTGGATATCCGCTTTCGTTATGAATACGGCGTAAAATTTTGTGAGCGCTATCTTTATACAGGCGATGCGTCTGCAGATTTTACGATTGAAGTAGATGACAATATGATGGCACTTGAAAGAGAATATGACCCGTACAATTCTCCCGATGGATTGTTAGAGTGTCTTGCCGCTTATCGTGAGATTTGTAATAAAGCGTTTGACTACGGATGCATGTTTATGCATTGCTCCGCTTTATCCTACCGCGGCAACGGAGTATTATTCACTGCTCCGAGCGGGACCGGTAAGTCTACACATTCCGCACTGTGGAAAAAATATTTCGGCGAGAGCGTTACCATGGTGAATGACGATAAGCCGTTATTAAAGTTTGAAGAGGATGCCGTGTATGTTTGCGGCACTCCCTGGGATGGAAAGCATCGGCAATCCAATAATATTATGGTGCCGATTAAGGCGATTGTAATCTTGTCACAGGGAAAGACCAATGAAATACATCCCGCCGATAAAAGAGAAGCGGTTTATCATCTGCTCAATCAGACCATCCGCCCTGAGGATGCCTCTTTAATGGGTCAGGTTTTGGATTACTGCGAGAGATTACTCAAATCTGTTCCCATTTACTGCTTGCAGTGTGATATTTCTTTTGATGCAGTGTTAACTGCGTATAATACGATTAAGGAGAATTTTGATGAAGACGAAGTCTGATTTTATACTCAGAAAAATGGACAATATGAGCATCGTTGTTGCAGTTGGAGAGAGCGCAAAGCGCTTTAACGGTGTTATTAATTTAAACGGCACTGTCGAATTTATGTGGCAAAAGCTTGCGCAGGGCTGTACAAGAGAAGAACTCATTGATAGCGTTTTGGCGGAGTATGATGTGTCAAGAGAAATCGTCGAGAAGGATGTGGATAATCTCTTAGACAAGCTCAGAAGTGAAGACATCATCGATGAGTGAGTATAAAAGAGTTATTGAAAAATACGGTGTTCTGAGCTTTACCCCTTCCGGCAGCAGTATGTGGCCGATTATCTCCAACAGGGCAGATACGGTGATTATCAAAACACCGCCGAAGGTATTAAAAAAATATGATGTTGCGTTTTATGAGCGCGCAAGCGGGCAAGCGGTATTGCACAGAGTCATAAAGGTGCATGAAAATACTTATGATATGTGCGGCGACAGTCATACGGCAGTAGAAAAAGGTGTCCCGTTTGATGCTGTTTTCGGCATCATGGCAGGCTATTATAAAGGCAAAAAATATATCGATTGTGAAAAGAACCTTTTATACAAAGTGATTGTGCGCTTTTGGAGTTTCTCTATATTTTTCAGGCGCTGCATGATAAAAGGATTGTCTTTATTTGGAATTAGAGCAAAGTAGGCATTGGTTAAAAGATGGAAAAAGATGTTGTTTTACAAACACATAATTTAGTTAAAGAGTATCGGCTCGGACAAATCAATACCGGCACTTTGCGCGGAGACCTGCAATCTTTTTTTGCAAGGATTTTTAAAAAAGATGACCCGAATATTAATCTGTTGTCGGACCAGTATTATAACATTGAAAACCGCACGCATCGCGCGTTAGATGGTGTGTCTATCACCATTAAGCGCGGCGAGGCTGTCGGCTTAATCGGAGCAAACGGTGCCGGAAAATCCACTCTTTTAAAACTCATTTCGCGCATTACTTTGCCAACCGAGGGCAGCCTTTCTTATAGAGGAAAAGTGGCTAGCCTTTTAGAAGTGGGTACCGGCTTTAACGGTGGGCTGACCGGCAGAGAAAATATTTACATGAACGGCGCTATTTTGGGAATGAGCAAAGCGCAAATTGAAGCGCGCTTAGACCAAATTATTTCGTTTTCCGAAATCGGTGAGTATATCGATACACCGGTCAAGCGCTATTCAAGCGGTATGTTTGTTAAGCTCGCCTTTGCGGTAGCTGCACATTTGGATGCCGATATTCTGCTGATGGATGAAATCCTGGCAGTAGGTGATGTAAAGTTTCAGGACAAGAGCCTTAAGCGCATGGAACAAGTGGCGGGCGAGGAAAATAAAACCGTGATTTATGTCAGCCATAATATGACAACTATACGGCGCTTTTGCACCAGGTGCATTGTGCTTGAAGAAGGCAAAGTGGTGTATGACGGTGAGGTGGAAAAAGCCATCGAGGTTTACACTCAGCGCAAGAAGCTCAATTACAGCGCACACAATGACCTCACCGAGGCACGGCGGCGCTATTGTCCGAATCACTTAGTGCGCAAGGTTTCCTTTACACAGTGCAATTTACAGTTGAATGATGATTGCGTGATTCGGGATAAATCAGATTTCAGATTAAGCTTTCATTTTGAAGCAAAAGAAGATATTCGGGCTGCGCTCTTAAAAGTAAGCTTTTTGGATGCAACCGAACAACCGGTGGCGAGCGCCATATCTCCCGCATTCGATATACACGAAGGGGAGAATATCTTGGAAGTGAGCGCCGATATTTCCGGGCTGCAGCAGGGTTCCTACACCATATCGGGAGGACTGATGCAGCAAAGCGAATTTGGTATTTTTTCCTATTATGATAATGTAGAGCAAATGTGCTTTGTTGAGCTGGAGCCGGAAGATACCGGGTTGCTGTGGGCAACGCGGATTTGGGGCAGAGTGAAGCTGCCGCCTCTGAAGATTGGAGGTGGAGCGCATGAGTAAATCGAGCGAAGTGATTACCACTGTTACCCCAAAGCGCAAGCTCTTAGATTTCAATTTTGCCGAAACATTTCGTTATAAGGATTTAATTTTTCTCTTTGTAAAAAATGATTTTATTACCCGCTATAAGCAGATGCTTTTAGGACCGCTGTGGGCGGTCATACAGCCGCTTTTAACCACAGTGGTATTTACCGTTGTATTCGGTAATATTGCAGGTCTGCCGACAGATGGTGCCCCGAAATTCATGTTTTATATGTGCGGCAACGTATTGTGGACATATTTTTCGAGCTGTTTAATCGGTGCGTCTAACTGTTTCAGCAGCAACGCCTATTTATTTAGTAAGGTTTATTTTCCGCGCTTGGTGGCGCCGATTTCCACGGCAATCGGCAATATGATTAATTCGGGTATACAATTTCTCATTTTTGCCGGTTTCTTAGTCTATTCAATCCTTACCGGCGGCGTACACCCCGTGTATTCACTTCTATGGTTAGCGGTTTTGCTCGTGCTGCAGGTAACTATGCTCGGTATGGGTATCGGCCTAATGCTTTCGTCACTTACGATAAAATACAGGGATTTAAAGATGTTAATATCGTTCGGTGTGCAGTTGTGGCTCTATGCCACCCCGATTGCTTATGCAACAAGCTTAGTAAAAGAAAAAATACCGTCATTATACGGTGTGTATATGCTCAACCCGATGGCGAGCGTATGTGAAGCGATGCGCAAGATTTTCTTGGGAGTAGGAAATATCAGTATCAAATATTTATGTATCAGCTTAGCAATGAGCATTTTCTTCTTTTTGCTTGGCATTATTATGTTTAACAGAGCGGAAAAAACATTTACGGATAAGATTTAAACCGGCCTTATCAATAACAGTTTGTGATACATCGGCATTATTTGAGAGGAGTTACAATGAAAAGAGTTATTTCACTTCTAATGGTAATAGCACTGTTGCTTTCACTTGTTACCATCATGGCTTTTGGTCTTTCAAGCAACGGCTTTACTTATACCGTTGAAGATGGGGAAGCAACCGTTACTGCTTACAGTAACAGCGGCTCTGCCATTACCATTCCCGAAACGCTCGGCGGTGTACCGGTTGTGGCTATCGGCGACTATGCTTTTGCTGACCGTGCCGAAAAGAGCAGCGATATTTCTTCGTTGAGCTTGCCGTCTACACTTAAAAGAATCGGCGCCGGTGCGTTTGATATCAACAGTACGGCGGCCTCTCTTTCCATACCTGCCAATGTAGAAAGCATCGGTAATCGTGCTTTCCATTGTTGGATTCAGCTTGACAGTGTTATTTTTGAGGGCAATAAGCTCACCAAAATCGGTATGTGGGCTTTTAAAAATTGTCACTGTCTGAACAATTTGAATTTTCCGGCAAGTCTCGAAGAGATAGAGGAAGGCGCGTTTTCCTATTGTACCTCCCTTCGTTCCGTTACGATTCCCGCATCGGTCAAAAGTGTAGAGCGTGAGGCATTTCTTGGCTGTACTTCTCTTTCAAGCGTTACATTTGAAGGGAAAAACACGGGTATCGGTGATAATGCATTTGACTTAACAGCATCCTCCGGTGCTTCGCGTACCTTGAAGGTATATGGCTATAATGATTCCTCCGCACAGAGATTTGCTTCTGCGGAAAAATTTAGTTTTGAGGCTTTAGCGGAGCCGTCGCCCGATGACCCGACGCCTGAAGATCCGACACCCGATGATCCCGGTACAGGCTCCGGTGATTACTATGTGCGCATTACATATGCCATTACCGGCTCTAACAGTATTAAAGAAAAATATGCCGGTTTTAACCAGGGAAACAACGACAGCGCCGGTTTCTCACTATTGTA
The DNA here is from genome assembly GCA_017512465.1 of Clostridia bacterium. Classification (GTDB taxonomy): domain Bacteria; phylum Bacillota; class Clostridia; order Oscillospirales; family Acutalibacteraceae; genus RUG714. The sequence goes on along the minus strand of JAFWGH010000172.1, from coordinate 7,407 downwards.
CAAAGAGATTAATGGTACGGCAAGTGATTATAAAGAAGTCAGTTGGGACTTGGGAAGCAAGATGACTGCCGGCACCGGTTCCTTTACGGCTACCTGCAGTATCAGCGGTTTCCCGTATATGCTCTATGGTTATTTGGATGATAACAGAGCAGGAAGCAGTGCGGCATATAACATTAGTAAGTTGGAAGTCGGCAGCAGCTCACAAGATTTGAAAACGGTGTGGTCCGGTAAAATCAGTCTTGCCAGCCAATTTAATGCGTTTGGCGTTTCTCTGGATTGGGATAACAATGCCAAGGCGGATTATTTCACAACTCCCGACAGCAACAACAAAGTGCAGTCTTCCTCCGGCGCATGGGAAAAGCCCTATGCAAAAGTAATTAATGCGGATTACCAAAACAAAACCGTTTCATTGAGCAAAGAGGAACAAAGTGTTTCGAATCCCTTTACTTACTCGGCACTTGACCAATATGGTGTGGCTATGAACACATCTCTTTGCAAGGATGTGAAGCTGTCCGCTTCTTCCGGCGCAGATGCATCGCTCATTTCGATTCAGTATAAAAACGGTTCCGGTACCGTCGCTTGCGATAAGGCGCTTCACCTGTCCGCACCCGATAAAAATGATCAAAACATTTCGCTCGATTTCACATGGCAGGGTAAAGACAGCACAAAGACCGATAGCGCTTCCTTCGTTCTCATGGATGAAGAATACACCATCAGCTGGTTTAATGAAGAGGGCGGATTATTCGCGCAAACACAAGAATACTATGGGCAAATGCCGTATATGGATGTGTCCGATAAAGCCGCGGATGATGATTACCATTATCAAAACGGCAGATGGGCTGAAACCATAGTTGCAGCCACGGAAGATGCTTCTTATCATGCTGTGTATGATGCGGTAGAGCATACTTATGTTTTGGATGAAGAAAGCTCTCATGCCGGCGATTGTGTCAATCCGGGTTTGAGTGTGTATGTTTGCTCTGCATGCGGCCATTCAAAGCAGGTAACAGAGCAAGGCGGAACCTCTCATGAATATGTTATCTCATCAGTAGTCGAAGCCACTTGTACACAGGGCGGATATACTACCTATACCTGTGAAAAGTGCGGTCATACGCTTACCACCGATTATGTGGATGCTTTAGGGCATGACTTCTCCATAGAGGACCCGTGTGAGGATGCGATTCGTTCAACCGGTTCATGGAATACCAATGGCACTTTCTATTACTCTTGTGCAAGATGCGGTAAAATTGATTACCGCGGTTCGTACTTTGAGTATGTCACCGGCGGTGTGTGCGGTACAGTAGATATGAGTAACCAGTTTAAGCCGGTTACAGTGATTCTCTTGAAAGACGGGGAAGAATTTGACAGCGTAGTGCTCAAACCGAACTCAAATGGTTCCTTTATGTTCTGTGAATTGGACCCGGGCAATATCTATACACTGATTTTTGAGGGTGAATCCACCACCATTGCCGAGATTGATGCCATCGACTTGGCAGATGGTGCGAAGATGGATTTGAACATGAATGAAAACAGTGATATCAGTACCATCTCCGTAACACTCGGTGATATCAATGCCGATAGCCTTGTCGATGTTAAGGATATTTCGGAAATACTGGCTGCAGGCGTTTACGGCAGCGGTAATACCGCGGCAGATGTCAATAACAGCGGTGCGGTAGATATTGTCGATATCGGTATTGTATTGAGTTCCGATAACTATGGCAGCAGCGCAAAATATATGAAAGCATAAAAGTATTATAATTATTTATAATAGTATTGTCGCCGTTCAAAACCATGAACGGCGGCTTTTTGTATAAATATAGAAATTAACCCGCAAGAACATCTTGCGGGTTTTTCTTTAGCTTGTATTGTGTTTATGCGTTTTTCATTTTGTTTTTGTTTTCATACATCGCTTTGTCAGCTCTGTTAAACACATCCTCGACACTGTCGTCTGTTTCGGGATTATACACTGCACAGCCGATTGCTGCCGATATTTTTTCCCAAGGGGAAAGCGTTTCATCGGCTTGCATTGTCCGAATTTCACTTTCAAACCTTTCTATGAGCGCTTTGCGGTCATTAAAATCATCATTTTTGAGTACAACCACAAATTCATCGCCGCCGATACGGAACACGGGGGAGTGCTTAAAGATACGACACACGGTCTCACAGAGCTTTTTAATGGCGGCGTTGCCTTTCTCATGACCGTAGCTATCGTTAAATTGCTTTAAGTCATTTAAATCAATCATCACGATTCCGTATGCGCTTTGTGTTTCGGCTAGTTTAAGAATCTCTACATCATAGGCGCGTTTATTGCGCACGCTGGTGAGTGCATCAATATTTGCCGCATGCTGCATTTGCTCTGCCTGCTCTTGTGCGGCAATCAAATCGTCTCTTGTTTTGGTTAAGCTTGCAATGTAGCCGTCAATATCCTGCTCCATTTGCACCATGGAATCTGCCAAAACACCGATTTCATCCTTGCGCCGGATATTCAAATCCGCAAACTTACTTCCGGAGGTGGCGTGGCTCTTTGCCGCCTCGGAAAGCCTGTTAATGGGCTTGATAATCACGCGGTCATCCACAATGATGCTCACAATAATCACAATGAGTGCCAGTGCCAGCAAAACACCGCCGAGTAAGAGGATGTATTGTACTACAGAGCCCATGATTTCATTCATGGAAATATCCACTGCGGAATAAGCCACTACATTACCCTGAGAATCAAAAATAGGCATGCCTGTTGCGATAATCCAGCCGTATTCCGGCGTGTTGGTAATGTTGGGCGCTAAGCCGACACTCGGGTCTTTGAGCGCCGCGCTTTGGTCGCCGTACAGCGGGTCAACGCAGCCGGGCGGGCAGGCATCTTCATAAGCGGCATCCACAAGGTAGATAACACACTCTTTTTCGGTATCAATCCATGTTAAATACAGGCAATCCACATGGTTAACATCCTGAATTTTACGCAAGTGCTCGCGCAAGAAAATGTAATCTTCATTATTTTCAATATTTTTATACAGTGCGATATACTCATTAAATTCCGGCGAGCCCCATTGGTCGCTTAAAACAACATTGGGCGCTTTTTCATAAATGGCTTGTACCGCTTCTTTTAAGCGTATTACACGCTCTACCTCGATTTCCGCCGCCACTGTCTTGGTTAAGTCAATCGATTGCTGGGAATACTGCTCTTTTGTGATATCGGTAATTCTCTTGGCGTAAATTAAAGTGGAGATTGCACCGAATAGTATGCCGATTATGGCAAACATGGCAATCGTTTTGCGCTTTAATGAGTGTTTCGTATATTCCTCCGTAGGCTGAGAACGGCTTTATCCCTAAAGTGAGTTACAGGCACACCGCTTTTGTTTAATTTATTATAATCATAATTATATGGGTTAGTCAAGGTGGAGGGAGAAAAACAGCATGAGGGGACATGCGTATAAATATTGCTTGACTTATAAATATGATTGTGTTAACTATTAGTACATAGTAGATTTATGCTATCGATACAGCTATACAGTCTTGTGTATTATTTCAAACTTTACTGTGGTGTTTATATTGATTTTTTCACTCATTTATTTATATTATACAGTAATTATTTATATATCGATTGTATACGATATGCATATAGTATGCTACTGTGTTACCCGCAAGTTTTTCTTGTGAGTATTATTTTGTTTGGGATGTATTTGGGAGGTGGTTTTTCAAAAAAAGGAGTTAAATTTAGTGAAAAACAGTGAAATATTATCTTTTGATGTATCGTTAAAATTACATAAACATAAAAAGAAAAGCACTCAAATTTGGCTTAGCTACGCCGTTTTGAGTGCTTAATATTTGGCAGGGGCAGAAGGACAACCTGTAACTGCCCTCTTGCGGTGCCCAAAATTTGCTACGGCTTGGAGCGCCTGCAAATTTTGACCGCTGCGCCAACTTCGCCTCGCTGCATCCGCCACCGGCGGCGCTTCGGATAAACTGCCCCTCAGAAACATAGTCGCATGGCGGAAATTTTACCGAGATAGTATGCTTAAAATCCGTTATTTAAGCGCACTTTGCTATTTTCAAACTTGATTGGCGCCAGCCAACCTGCGGTCTCAAATAACAAATTGCATCTTAACTATTCGGATTTTAGTGCGCAGCAGTTTATTCTCTGCTGATTTGTTCTAAGATAAGGCAAAAAACGCAGTCAATACCTGTGTGTATTGCGAGTATTTTTAACGCAATATTAGGGCAAATCAGCGAGAATAAACCAAACCCTCCCGGTAAAATTTCCGCCTATCCCTTGGAGCGCTTCGCAATTCTCCTTGTTTCTTCATCTCAGTCGCCTCCCTTTATCCGCCACCGGCGGCGGTCGGCTCTTCGACCCGGCACGCTCCGCGTGCCTCAGGTTCAAGCTTCTGCCTGCATTTTGCAGTGGGGCAGAAGGACAATTTGTAACTGCCCCTCAGAAACATAGTCGCCTTGCTCGCTTGGAGCGCTTCGCAATTCTCCTTGTTTCTTCACCTCGGTCGCCTCCCTTCATCTCCCACAGGGAGCGGTCGGCTCTTCGCCCCGGCACGCTTCGCATGCCTCGGGTTCAAGCTTCTGCCCTTTAACCAAAGCAAAAGAAGCACCTTTTGGTGCTTCTTTTGCTTTGGCAGGGGCAGAAGGACTTGCCGTCTGCTGCGGCTACGCCTTGCATACTAATGGCTCGGCGACCCAATGCTACGCATTCGGTACCCGCCTCACCGCTCTTCGCTAAAAGCAGTTCGCCGAACTGTTTTCTTAACGCTCAGACCCTCACGGGTTCAAGTCCTTCCTATCTAAAAAAGATAAAAAACACCATGTTGAATGGTGTTTTTTATCTTTGGCAGGGGCAGAAGGACTTGAACCCTCGGCACGCGGTTTTGGAGACCGCTGCTCTACCAACTGAGCTATACCCCTATGTATAATTTGGTGGGCCATCAGGGACTCGAACCCCGGACCGACCGGTTATGAGCCGGTTGCTCTAACCAACTGAGCTAATGGCCCCTGTTTTTTTCGTGCTGGTATATTTTATAATAAAATCCACGGTTTGTCAACATAAATTTATATATTGCCCGCTAAACATAAAAAAGGTAGCAAGAAAATGTATATTGATTTTTAGACAAAAAAATAAATCCGAAAAAATTCGGATTTATTATCACTAATATTAATCAATAATCATCGTCATCAAATTTGCCGCAGTTGCCGAGCTCGTCTAAATCCTCGGTGTAATCCTCGTCTTCATCATCAAACTCGCCGGTGTACTCATCATATTCATCTCGATATTCATCATACTCATCATAATCATAAATATCGTCTTCCTCATTTTCATCATCCATATAATCATCTTCATATTCATAATCCTCATCCTCATCATCCGAGGAAAAGGTGGCGTGTATGCGGTTATCATACATCGAGTCATTTAAAGAACGATCCCAATCGTTATTTTGCTTATTGTCCATAATTATCGCTCCTTTCTTTTTAGCTCAATTTCAATATAGCATATTTCTATTCACTTGTAAATATCATGTTTCATTTTTTCATCATTATTCAAAAATGAGAAAATATATAAATGAAAAGCAAAAGTAAAAAACGCTAAGCTATGCTTAGCGTTTTTCACTTTCATGCTACTTGATGGATTAAAGGGCACCAAACAAATCGTCAAAGTTGCCTTCTTGTGTGCCACCGTCAAAGGTTCCGGGAGTCGGATCCTGAGAAGAAGCGGCCAAAACTTCCATCAGTGAAAACTTGATGAGCTCAATAGCCGGCTGCTCATACTTTTTCATTAGACATGTCCTCCTTATAATATTCGAATATTTAATTCAAATGTATTATAGCACTCTTATTTTTAAAAATCAAGGGGAAATTTAAAAAAATGTTAAAAAAAATCACATTTTTTTGAAAGCGCCATGATTATTATTGACAAATGCGTAAATAATTGGTAATTTATTATTATAATAATTATTAGAAAGGACTTGTATTATGGTAATTCTTTCCTATGTGTTCTTGGCGTTGTTTATCGCCTCCACCTGTGTGCATTTGTATCATTCTTGGCAGGATGAGGCAAAGAAAAGAGCGATTACAAAGCCTATGCTTTTAATTTTCCTGCTGTTGTTTTATATTTGCGCCGCTAAGGGTGCCGGCAAGGAGTTAAATATTGTTCTCATTGTCGCTATTGCGACCAGCTGGCTCGGCGATGTGCTGCTCATTCCGAAAGGAAATGTGTGGTTCACATCCGGCGGTATTGCATTTTTAATCAGTCATATCACCTTTATTGCCGTGTATGTGCCCAATATTATCTGGTCTGAGGTCAATTGGTTTATTGTTGTTCCCGTGGCGCTGATTTATCTCGGTGTTGCGCTCAAAGTAATTCTTTCTGTAAAGGATAACACACCGAAAATCATGGTCGTGCCGATGTATTTATACCTGATTGCCAACAGCACCATGAATGTTTTTGCACTCATGCAGCTGATGAGCCAAATGAATCTTGCGGCATTACTCGCTTATATTGGTGCCATTTTGTTCTTTACTTCGGATTGCACACTGTTTTTGGTGCGCTATCATACCAAAAAAGACATTATTTTCAAAAAACATTTTACCGTTATGCTCACATATGTATTGGGTGAGGCACTCATCACGATTGGCATATTACTTTTAAGTAAATAAAAGAGGAGATAGAATTATGAAGTATATTTTTATTGTAAACCCGCATGCGGGCGAAGAAGATAATGCGGCAAACATCCGCGCACAAATTGAAGCTCTTGAAAATAAAGACGATTGTGATATTTATATCACAAAAGCCGTGGGAGATGCAACCGAGTTTATCGCGAAGTATTTAGAGGAAAACGGCGATGCACCGGTGCGCTTTATTGCCTGCGGCGGTGACGGTACGGTCAATGAGGTATTTAACGGTGCTGTCGGTCATGATAATGTTTCCGTGAGTTGTTATCCCTGCGGCAGCGGTAATGACTTTGTTAAGGTTTTCGGCGGAGCGGAGAAGTTTATGAACATCGCTTCACTTGTAAGCGCGCCCGAGAAGAAGATTGACCTTTTAAAGGTTGGCGAAAGGTATTCTAACAATGTTGTAAACTTCGGCTTTGACACAACCGTTGCAATCACTATCAATAAACAAAGAGAAAAGACCGGGCACGGAGGCAAGAGCGCTTACACGAAGGGTATCATTACTGCGCTTTTAAAGAGCATGAAGAATAAATGCAAGGTCAGGGCCGACGGAGAAATCATTAATCCCGATGGAAGAATGCTGCTTTGCACCGTTGCAAACGGTCAGTATGTCGGCGGCTCATTCAAATGCGCTCCGAGAGCCAAGATTGATGACGGGCTGATTGAAGTTTGCCTTATTAAGCCAATTTCAAGGCTCCGCTTTGTAAAAATTCTCGGCACTTACACCGAGGGAAAGCATCT
>JAFWGH010000171.1 GCA_017512465.1 Clostridia bacterium | reverse complement strand
TGTGCACAGTTTTGCTTAATTAGTTTTGTGAAAATACAAAGTAAATGGTGAAGGCAGGCTCTATCCTGTCGAAGCATTTACTGCAGTAGTTTTAAAAAATAATAAGCAAAACCACATTATCCTTGGTTGTTCTTATCCCTTACCTCAGCGCTCGAGTTGGCAAATTTCATCTCACTCTTTCAACCTCTGCCAGCTTGTAGACAAATGACTTTGTCTACAAGCTGACAACACCTTGCAAAAGGTGCTGTTAATCTTTTAATAGTCTTAAAATCAGTAGGAAATAGGGTAAGTGTTTAGTAAAATAGATTTACGCAACTTGAACCGGCTTGCATGCCGATACCGATAATGGGCAGAACCAAACCCAATACAAGCGAGACAATGCCGCAGATGAGAATGATTTTAAATGTTTTATTCGTTTTCTCGTAATGAAACTCTTGTGCTTCTGCCGGATTTTTCGGGTTATACCAAATAGTGCAAGTATCGCCGACTTGCTGTACGTGTGAATTATAGGCTGTTGATTTTATTTTGTACTCTACTCCGTTTACAGAGTATGTATAATACTTCATATCCGGTAAGGAACCGTTGGAATTATACCTTGCCTTGGTGCCTACGAATACTCCCTGTGTTTGCGCGCTGCAGCGCGTATTCTTTCTTTTCCCGATGGGGTAGCAAATGAGAAGCACCACACCTAAAAGAAAGAAGGTAAAACCTGCTATTGCCATAACAACACCTCCTGCATACATTATCTTATGCAATATTCATTATACCACAGCCGATTGTATATAACAAGGCAGTGAAAACATCAAACACGTGCTTATGTGTCACACTGACAACTTGCTTTGAGTATGTTTTTGCCGGAGAGAGCTGTATTTTATTGGAGCACCTTTCATGCTGACTGTTTTTGGGTTTTCTTCTTGCGCTAATGCCTTTTTTTGTTGAAAAAAGCAGAAAAAATTGGTATAATAATAAATACATTACAAAGCATAGGAAAAAAATATGGAAAACAACTATCAAAGCACAGCTTTTATCATTACCGCGGTTTTAATAGAGACCGAAAGTATTAAAAGCCTTTATCCTTCTTGGAAGCGCGTTAGTATTCCGGGAGACAGTCAGGCGTATTACGAAACCTATTTTGAAAGAGACGGGGAGCGCCACAGAATCATTACCGCCCAACAGGCTGTAATGGGTATGACTGCCGCAACGGTCTTAACGATGAAGGCGATTCATGCATTTAAGCCGAAATATGTCATTATGAGCGGTATCGCTGCGGGCACGGGCGATGAGGCGAGGCAGATTTACGGCGATGTGATTGTACCCGATATCATTTGGGACTATTCAACAGGCAAATTTGTCGGTCCCGATGAAACCGAAATCCGTTTCGGCGATTTGGGTTTTCTTCCGCGCCCGCGCTCGGTATATATTAAAGAGAATATTATGGAGCATGTTAAAAGCACAATTGGCAGAGAGGATAATGAATTTCATGTGCACATCGGACCTCTTGCCTGCGGCAGCTCGGTAGTAGCAAACCGCTCTGTTGTGGAAAAGCAGGTGCTTTCGCTTTTTCCGAAAACGGTTGGATTGGATATGGAATCTTACAGCGTGGCGTTTTGTTGTGAAAACAGCAGTGCGCCGAAGCCGGAGGCACTCATTGTAAAAAGCATTTGCGATTTTGCAGACAGTGAAAAATCAGACCAATATCAAAAATTTGCGGCATACACGAGTAGCGGATATACAAAATATCTGCTCGAAAACATTTTGCCGCTGTAAGAAGATAAAACGCATTTCATGAAAACAAAAACCTCTTTGAGCAAATACTCAAAGAGGTTTTTTCTCGGATACTATCCGCTTTTATTCATTATTGCCGATACCTTGCAACCACTTATGCGCCAAAAGGTAGGCTTTTTTGCCGTTTCCCATAATATAGGATGAGTGGTCTTCTCTTTTTAAAACGCTCATTTTGCTGTCCCGAATGTGCTTGGCAAGGTACACCGTGTCCGCATTCCACATAATATCGAATTGCCCGCTGATAAGATATACAGGGCAGGTGATGCGCTGTAAATACCGCGGGGTAAAATGCGGTTGTGTGAGCATTAGCCGGTTGAGGTTTTTATCTTTCGAGACACCGTTTATTTTTACAAAAAGGGTGAAAAAGGGTTTAAACTGCGCCGGGGATGAATTGGCACCGCAGGAAATGACAGCGCCGGGAATAGCGGGGTACTCGGCAGCAAGGGTAATGGCGTTAATAGCGCCGTCACTATGCCCCATCACAATCGGCTTTTCTAAATGAAGCGCTTGTATAAATTCCCGAATATCTCTTGCCATTAAGCGGTAAGAGATTTTATTTGTATAGGTGCTTTTGCCGTGACAGCGGCTTTCGGGCACATAAACGGTATAGTCATTTGCAAGATATGAAGCGGCTTCTTTTAGGGCATTGGCACTGCAGGCGTTTCCGTGTATGAGAATTAACGGCTGTTTACCGCTGCCGTAAACGAGATAGTGCATTTTTACTTCGCTTAGTTGCACAAAGCTATCCTTCACCGGCTTTGCAAGCGGCGGGGGAACAGGCATGCGTGCCGTGCGCACCCTTTGTGCATGGTATTTTTCAGGATGAAAAACATAATCCGCTTGCGAGGCGATACCGCCGCAAAAATCGGAAAGTGACATGCGGTTTGAAACCTGTGTTTTCATAATGTACTCCGATATTTATACTCTTCTAACCTTTTTTTCTTTACGCGGAGGAATGCGTTTATATTCCACTGCGGGGTAGCCGATAATCATGCAGCTAACAGCTTTGTGTCCGCGCGGCAGGTGCAACATTTTTTTGACCTTCGGGTTCAAAATGGTACAAGCGCAGAAAAAACCGCTGTATAATACACCCAGCCCGAGACTGTTTGCCATCAGTTCCATATAGGCGCTTGCCAAAGAGGGGTTCACACTATCACTACCGGAAACCACGATGACAAGCGGCGCATCTTTAAAGAAGAAAGAATCCGTGATTTCGGTATGCCGCCAAGACCTGATGAATTTTGAGCCGATATCCACACCTTTGCGGAACAGGTTTACACAGAGTTTTTCAATTTCTCCGCGGCGTGTATCGAGGATAGTGAAGCCTACTTTTTGCCCGTTGGAAGCCGTGGGTGCATATCTGCCCGCTTCCAAGATTTTGCGGATTTTTTCCGGCTCTACCGGTTGGGGTTTAAATTGCCTTATGGTGCGCCTGCTTTTGATTGCCTGCAAAAACACCTCGCTGTCAATATCACTCATCGGCACGGTTTGTGCACAGCCGCTCGTGTCGTAATCCGGCATATCTACTGCGCCGGTGGGACATATCGCATAACAATGCCCGCACTCTATACAGCCGCTGCGCAGCGTTGCTTTACCGTTTTTTAAATATAAAGCCGAAGCTACACAATCGCGCACACATTTGCCGCAGCCGATGCAGCGCTTTTTATCTATTACAATCTTGTCCAAAGTATTCGCCCGCCTTTCATTTTTTCTTTTTCTCATTATAGCATATCGGGAGGGGGATTGGCAAACCCGACTTTCACCCGCCAAGCACAAAAAACAGTTGACAATTAATAGATAGTCTATTATAATAAGTAAGCAATTCAATACGGAGGCTTAGCTCAGCTGGTTAGAGTACTTGCTTGACATGCAAGGGGTCACTGGTTCAAGTCCAGCAGTCTCCACCAAATAAAACGCACCCTTATGGGTGCGTTTTATTTGGTGGAATGATGTTTGCCTGCCGGCAAGTGATGCCGGCTTCGCCAATGATGCTTGCTTACGCAAATGATGTTTTGCTTGCGCAAAGTGAACTGCAAACATCACATCACTGCGAGTGAAACGAGCAACATCATTATGCCAAAGGCATAACATCACTGCGCCACAGGCGTAGCATCACTAAAAACTATCTTTTGCATCGCAAAAGATTTCATTCCTATTTCCGCATCCATTGGGCAATCAATTTACTAATGACAAAAATCCGCCATAAATTGAACCATAGTCCATCTCGTGCCGGTACGCAAGGCGGAGGCACGAACAACATCACTATGCTTTAGCATAGCATCACTGTGCCGCGGGCACTGCATCACTTTACATCAAATTATACGTATGATATAATTTGATGTAAAGAAGTCAAACCTCTATACACAGGAGTGTTACATTATGGGCAATGAAAAACTATCCAAGCGCAATTGGTTCACCATTTGTCTGTTCAGCTTAATCGGCGGCGTGGCGTGGAATGTGGAAAACATGTATTTTAATACATTTATGTACAATTCCGTATATGCCGGCACCTCGCAAGCGGTGCAGGCAGGCACCATGGCACCAACCACGGCGATTAGCCGCATGGTGGCGCTTTCCGCTATTGCGGCAGTGCTGACCACCTTTGTAATGGGCACCTTGAGCGATAAGTTAAGGAATCGCAAAACCTTTATTGCTGTGGGCTATATCCTTTGGGGTATCATCACGGCGATGTTCGGCTTGATTACAAAAGAGAATGTGGCTAAGCTGTTTTCGTTGTCGGATGATGTGAAAATATTAACCGCCACCGTGTGGTTTGTTATCATTATGGATATTATTATGACCATTATGGGCTCTATGAGTAATGATGCGGCGTTTAATGCCTGGGTAACGGATATCACCACCCCGAAGGTCAGACCGCTTTTGGAAACGGTTTTAACCATTATTACTTTTGTTTCCTCCGGCGTGGTAATGGGTGTGGGCAGCTTTGCACAGTCCGGCGCTATCGGCTATAATATTTTCTTCATGATAGTCGGTATTGTTGTATCCATTTGCGGTATTGCAGGTTTATTCTTAATCAAAGAGCCTCAAACGCGCGCACCAAAAGCCGCTGCAGCTTCGAGCTATTGGTCCGATTTGTTTTACGGGTTTCGTCCCTCATCCATCAAAGCCAATTCGAGGCTGTATTTAACCTTTTTGTGCATCGGTTTAAGCACCATTGCGTTTCAGGTGTTTTTCCCCTTCCTGCTTGTCTATTTGCAATATGTCATTATTCCCGAAAACGGCGGCGCGCAGATGTTTACAAGCGGTGTGATTATCACGGCGGTGATTGTAGTTCTCGTGCTTGCGGCGGGTGTTATTGCGCTCATTAAACTCGCCGCGCGCAAGAAAGCGCTGTGCATTATTTGCGCCGCGATTCTTTCAAGTGTCGGTTTATTCATAGTTTCCACCTCTACCGACATACGCATTCTTTTAATCGGTATTGCACCGGCGGTTTTGGGGTATTTGATTTTAACCATTCAGTTTAATGCTTCGATTAAGGACTTTATCCCGAAAGGCAAGGCAGGACTGTTCCAAGGTGTGAGAATGATATTTGTGGTGATGCTTCCGATGGTGGTCGGACCTTTTTTGGGCGATTTGGCATGCCGCAATTCCAATATCACCTACATGAATGAATACGGTATCAATACCGTGGTGCCTTCCAAGAGCATGTTTTTGTATGCTGCGATTGTATCCGTGTTTGTTTTCATCCCGCTGTTTTTCTTAATTAAAAAAGGCTTTGATGTGGAAAAAACGGAAGAAAATAAAGAATAAAAGGTGCATTATAAAACAAAGAATTAAATCGCCGATTTTGTAATAAAAACGACGATTTTTATCTTTTCATCTTTTGCGCACCCTACATTAATATGTATACCAGTGCGAGTGTCAGCAGCGGGTCGCTTTGCTCCCTTCCGAGAATGAGGCATAAAAGCATAATTAAACTCAAATCGGGAGAAGAAAACAAGCCGCTGCCAAAGCTCCCTGCACCGAACAGACCGCTCATGAAACCGGGCGGTTTTTTTATGTCGCACGGCGGCGGAGGCGGTGGCGGCTCTTGCGCACGAAAGCGCTCTGCCGCACGGTGCTCTGCCGCATTAATGCGCCGCGCGCGGCGCATAGCTTCATTTTCCATTTGCGACAACGTATCATAAAAATCAGCCATCGATATCCCCTAACAGTTTTTCTAAAATACCGCTTTCGCGCAGTGCCGGCAGCATGGAGGCAAGATGCAGCAGGCGAATCGCTTCATCCGCCCGGTGGCGGCGCTCCTCGCTGAGCATGGGTTTGAGGGAAGCGATCAGTTTTGTGCGCTCATCCTCTCTCGGCTTGAGCAGGGAGGTGAGCATACCGATATCCATACCCCCTAAATCCGGTACCCCCGCGGCTTGCTCACCCTCCGAAGAAAACAGTTGCTTTGCCATGCCTTTGAGGTTTTGCATATCCTCATCACTCAAAGAGTTTAAGATGTCGCCGATATTATCCATTGCGCTTATCCTTTAATTGCTTCACGATTTTTTTCGCCTGCTCGGAATTGAGAATGGCGTTAAGCTTTTTATCATCATGTAATATTTCGCTGAGCTTCCGCTGTTTTTGCGCACTTAAATGCTTTTTGGCATATTGCTCCAAATTCTTTTCGTTGAGATTTTCCAAGAGTGCATTAAATTCTTTTTCATCTTTCATTGAAATTCGACTCCATTCGTAATATAATGAGATACAGACTTACCACATTCTATGCCGTACGAGGAAAAAATATGAAAATACTTGTCATTTCCGATATACACGGCTCGGTCAGCTACACCGAGCGCATCATTGAGCGCGAAAAACCCGATGAAGTCATTTTTTTGGGAGACGGCTATCGGGATATCAAAGAAAGCGCACAGTTTTATCCGGATATCCGCTTTCACCTTGTGGGCGGCAACTGTGATTATTATTGTGATGAGCAAGAGCGCTTAATTTCTTTGGGCGGCAAAAGTATCTTTTTTACCCACGGCCACCGCTATAATGTGAAGCTGGAGCGGCAGTTAAACTATATCACTCTGCGCGCGCATGCCGCCAATCTCGGTGCGGATATTGTTTTATTCGGGCACACCCATGTTCCCGATACCGTGTATATGAATGCGATGATTATGATGAATCCCGGCGCCGTGATGGCGGGACAATACGGGATAATAGAGATTGTCGGGGATGAAGTTAAAACGGAGTTAAAGCGATTATGAAAAAAAGCATTTATTCTTACGATACACAAAAGGATTGCGCATACTGCCGCTATAACGAAGGCACCCTGCAAGTAGAGTGTCTCAAGCATTCTCAAAAGCAGCCCTGTGAGGATTTTTCTTATGATGTTTTTAAGCGTATTCCGAAAAAAAGTCCGCGGCTGCAATCCTTCGATAAAAGCGAATTTGAGTTATGATAAATAGTCTGTCAAAACCGACCTGCCTGCTATTCTTTTGAAAAGCGCGGCAGGTTTTTATTTTGGCAGAAATGGCAGAATGCTGCCGCAGCGCGAGGTGTTTTAACGCGGAATTTGAGAAAAGAAAAAACCGGTTAAGATTCGAGTTTTTTTGATGTGTCTAAAATAAATACGGCAAAGCTGATAATAAGCATGGCGCTAAACGGTGCGCACAGACTGATGGTTTGCATTTTTATATCGCCTGCAAGTGTCGGTACCGCTTGCGGAAAGAGTACCAACAAGCCTTTACAAATACCGGCGCATAGCAAGCCGCTGACAAGGCGCGAGAGCAAAAATGCGGAAAGCTTTGTGCCGGTTGCGGCAAGATAACCGTGCACTTGAAAAATAATGCTCACACCGCCAAACCCCAATAAAAAGGCGCACATCGGTATGTTGTGCGGGTATAGTGTGACACCGCCGGTCACCTCCAAGAGCGCACATAGAAATTGCTTTGCCGCCTGCGGCAGCGACAGGCGCATGATAAATGCTGTGAGAACACAAAAGAGCATCACAAATGCACAAATGCGCAACATGGCAGTGATGCTGGTTTCCACTGCGCCGAGAAAAGCGGTGGAAAACGGCGGCGTCTCCTTGTATAGGTCATCCCCTTTACAAAGGGACTTTTTTCTGTTTTTGATAGCGAAAAAGAGAGCAATCAGTATTTGAGAGAGCATGCCGGAGCTTAAGAGAATATAGCCGACCGATTTGCTGCCGCACAAGCTTTCTCCGACAAAAATAACGGAAAAGGCGGGACCGGAGGCACAACAAAACAGCGGCAGTATAGCGGCAGTGCGGCTGTCGATGCGCTTTTGCTCATACATAGCCGCGCACATCATCGGACCGACAGGATACCCGCCAATGAGCGAGAGCAAAAATACACAACAGGTATTCCCGGGCACACGGAATACTTTTTCATGCATAAGGCGCAAAAAGCGCGGTGCGGAATCACTGTATGGGACGGCAGTACCGCAAAGGCACAAAAAGGCAAATAAAGAGGGAATGAGCGTTTGCGCACATAAGTTTAATGCCTGCGAGAGCGCCTGTTTTACCACAGTGGAATAGACAACCATCATTATGCCGGCGGCAATTAAGAGTGGCAAGGCAAAAACCTTTACAGTAAAATATTTTTTCACTTTCAACGCCCTTTCAGTTCACTTTATCACATTCTTATCATATGTTTAATGGGGGTGAGGATATGATGAGAGAAAAATGGTCACGCGCCTTCAAAGTGCCTCTTGAACAGGCGGATATGCCGCATTTTGAGTTAAACGGCTCGGGGCAGTTTTTGGCAGATGGGTGTGCCGGTATTCTACACTATGATGAAAACAAGGTGTGCCTAAACTGCGGTAAAGAGACAGTGGAAATTTGCGGGAATGATTTACAGCTGCATCACTTAGGTGAGAGTGAGGCAGAGGTGAAGGGCGATATTTGTATGGTGAAGTTTGTATGAATCGGTTATTGTTGTTTTTTTTCGGCTCTATTTGTTTTCGCGCGCAGGGAGGATTTTCCGAGCGCTTTTTAAATCTGTGCAATGTTAAGGGTGTAAAGCTGTACGCATTGCGCGAAAAGGGCGGGGTACTGTATGCCGAAACCTCGCTTGCTTCTTTTAGAAAAATTCGCCGCTGTGCTTCGCGCAGCGGCATGCGTGTCAGAATTGAGCGCAAGCAGGGGTTGCCGTTTGTATATGCGCACTTTGCGCGGCGCACGGGTCTTTTTATCGGCATTGCGCTCGCTTGCTTTTTGCTCTTTTTTTATACCCGCTCGGTTTGGTATATTGAAATACAGGGAAATGAAAGCATTAGCGGTGAGCAGATAAAAACCGTGTTGCTGCAAAACGGTGTTTATGAAGGCGTGTTAAAAAAGAATATCAATCATAATACACTTACCTATGCTTTATATGAGGCGCTGCCCGATATTTCCTGGCTCAATATCGGGGTAGACGGCTCCCGCTTAACGGTCAATGTGCGCGAGGCGGTGCAAAAGCCGCAAAATAAAGACCAAGCGCAGTACTGTAATATCGTGGCGGCAAAGGATGGCGTAGTCGATAAAATCACTGTGTATGAAGGGGAAAAAACGGTTGATGAAGGCTACGGCGTGCGGCAGGGGCAGCTGCTGGTATCCGGCATTATTTATCACGAGCAGGTGAAGAAAAACACCTTTCACCGCGCCCGCGCCGAGGTGTACGCCTATACGCATGCCGAAAAAAGCATACGCATTGCAAAAACATATCAAAAGACAGAGTATACCGGCAACACAAGGCGCTGCAAGGTGTTGCGGCTGTTTCGCTTGCGCATACCGCTGTATATTTTCAGTGACGATTATCAAAATAAAGAAGTAAGCGTGGTGGAGCATGCACTGACTATCAAAGGAAAGTGCCTGCCGATTGCCATTGATTCTTATGAAATCAAGGAAACCGAGACAGCGGAGCAAACGGCGGACAGAAAAAGCGCCGAGGCGCTTGCACGGGCACAAAAGGCTGCATTTGAGAAAGCATTTGCGCCCGACACAAAGATTTTAAAAGTGAAAAAAACGGTGCGTGAAGAGAAAGAGTGCTATATTTTCCGCTATGAGTACAGCTTATATGAGAATATCGCAAAGACTGCAGCTTTAGATTTGCAAAACAAGAAAAGTGAAAAAGAGAAATGAAATTACAAATAATAGTATGGAAATCTATTTCTTTTAATGATATAATAAAATAAATATTGTCCTAAAATATGATAATCGGAAGGAAATTATGGCACAAAGAGAAATTAAAATCGAAACAAGTGAGCAGGCATTGAGTTTGTTCGGCAATTTTGATACAAACATCAAGCTCATTGAAAAGGAATATGGGGTTACCGTGATTTGCCGCGGTAATGAAATCAAAATTTTGGGTGAAGATGCACAGGTGGAAAGTGCCGAGCGGGCAGTGAATTCTTTATTGACTCTTATCGGCACGGGTGAAAATTTGGATACGCAAAATATACGCTATACCTTAGACCTTGTTGATTCACACCAAGAGAGTGCCATTAAGCGGCTGACAGGGGATTGTGTTTGCATCACGGCGGCGGGAAAACCCGTGAAACCCAAAACAGTCGGGCAAAAGGATTATACCGATGCTATCGAAAACAACACCATTGTGTTAGGCATCGGTCCCGCCGGTACGGGTAAAACCTATCTTGCGGTAGCCATGGCGGTTAAAGCATTTCGAGAAAAAAAGGTCAACCGCATTATCCTTACCCGCCCGGCAGTAGAGGCGGGCGAAAAGCTCGGCTTTTTGCCCGGTGATTTGCAGCAAAAAGTTGACCCGTATTTGCGCCCGCTGTATGATGCGCTGTTTGAAATGCTCGGCGCAGAGAATTTCCAAAAGTATCAAGAGCGCGGCAATATTGAGGTGGCGCCGCTTGCATACATGCGCGGTAGAACCTTGGATGACAGCTTCATTATTTTGGACGAAGCGCAAAATACCACGCCCGAGCAGATGAAGATGTTTTTAACCAGACTCGGTTTCGGCTCGAAAATTGTTGTGACCGGTGATATCACTCAGGTGGACTTGCCCGATGGCAAGCGCAGCGGCTTGATTCAAGCCATGAAAATCCTTAAAAATGTGGATGATATTTCCATTAATAAGTTTACCGAAAAGGATGTTGTGCGGCACAAGCTGGTGCAAGATATTATCAGAGCATACGAAAGGGCGGAAAGTAAGAAGAAATGACGGAAGTTTTATTGGGTTATATCAATGAGCAATCCGCAGTGGATATATCCGATGAGCTGGTGGAAACCATGCGCGCGAGCGCACACAGCGTTTTGTGCGGTGAAAACCTGTCCGGCAAGTTTGAAATATCGCTGAGCATTGTGGACAAGCCTTCCATACGCGCACTCAATGCCGCACACCGCGGGATTGATAAGCCCACGGATGTGCTCTCATTCCCCTTGGGTGAGGGCGGGGCATATCCTCAAAATTATGATACCGGTGCGGTGCTCTTGGGCGATATTGTCATTTGCGCCGAGCGCGCCGTGGAGCAGGCGGAGGAATATGGGCACAGTGTGCGCCGCGAGTTCGGTTTTTTGTGCGCACATTCGGTACTGCACTTGTTGGGGTATGACCATGTCGAGAGCGCACAAGAGGCAGCGGTGATGGAACAAAAACAGGAAGCGGCACTTGCCGCAATCGGTCTGCAAAGAACACTGTAAGCGGAACTTTTTTAGAGAGGGACTATGGGTAAATCATTTATTCGTTTTTTAAAAGGCTTTAAGTATGCATTTAAGGGCATTTTTTATGCCTTGCACACACAAAGAAACATGCGTTTTCACGCTTCGATCATGGCGTTTATGTTTTTCTTTTTATTGCGCTATGACTTTTTTGAGATATCGAGAACACAGTTTGCGGTACTGGCACTTACGTGCGGCATTGTACTCACACTGGAATTCTTCAATTCCTCTATTGAAGTGGTGGTGGATATGGTATCTCCCGAATACAACCGCCTTGCCGGTATTGCCAAGGATACGGCGGCGGGTGCCGTGCTTATGAGCGCGATAGCCGCTGTGGTGGTGGGGCTCATTATTATGCTGCAGCCTGCGGCGTTTTCCGCGATGGGGCGCTTTTATGCCACGCATATCGGTGAACTCTGTGCCGTGATAGCGGCGATCATTTTAGCAATTGTGTGGGTACTTTTTCCACGCAAAAATGACAAGAAAAATGCAAAAGAAAAAAAGGATAAGGATACAAAATGAAACAGTCGGCATTTATTTCCATTATCGGTGTACCCAATGCGGGTAAAAG
Organism: Clostridia bacterium; assembly: GCA_017512465.1. Lineage (GTDB taxonomy): Bacteria > Bacillota > Clostridia > Oscillospirales > Acutalibacteraceae > RUG714. The sequence goes on along the minus strand of JAFWGH010000171.1, from coordinate 1,884 downwards.
CTCTCTTCTAAATAAGCTGCTGGGCACAAAGGTGGCAATTATTTCTCCGAAGCCGCAAACCACGCGCACCAAAATAACCGGCGTGCTCACCGAGGGGGAGACACAGCTTGTCTTTATCGATACCCCCGGTTTTCACAAGCCGAAAACTGCACTCGGTCAAAACATGATGCGCGCCGTGGGCGGCAGCTTAGGCGGTATTGACGGAGCGGTATTGGTTGCGGATTGCACGGCAAAACAAATAAAAGACGAAGAAAAGCAGTTGTTGGAAAAGCTGGCGGCAGGCAAGATAAAAACCGTATTGGCGCTCAATAAAATTGATGCGCTTGCCGACAAGGAAAAACTATTGGAAAGAATCGCCGCCTTTTCCGCTTTGTTTGCGTTTGATGCGGTGGTTCCCATCAGTGCGCTCAAAGGGGAAAATGTGGATGAGCTCAAAGAGGAGCTGGTTAAATTCGCTCAACCGGGACCGTTTTTCTTCCCCGAAGATACCTTGACAGACCAACCCGAACGGGTGCTTGTGAGCGAAATGATTCGCGAAAAAATGCTCAAATATCTCTCGCAGGAAATACCGCACGGCGTTGCGGTGAGTACCGAAAAAATGCGCATGCGCGAGGGTGAAGATATTATGGATGTGGAAGCGGTTATCTACTGCGAAAGAGAATCGCATAAAGGCATTATTATCGGCAAAAAAGGCGCAATGCTCAAAAAAATATCCACTGCCGCGCGCATGGATATGGAGCGCTTTTTTGATTGTAAAGTTAACCTCTCCACTTGGGTAAAGGTGAAAGAGGGATGGCGCAACCGCCAGGCACTGATACATAATTTCGGCTTGGATTACCGAGAGGATACTTAAGTGTAAAAAATTACCTTGTTTTATTTGTTTGCGAAATGTAAACAGTATAAATGAGGTGGTCGCATGGAGCGTGAAGAAAACAGACTGTGGGAAAATTTTCGGTCCACAGGCAGTGTGAAGGCTTATTTGGAATTTTGCGCAAAACGCAAGGAAAATACAACTAAGAATGTTAATACAGACGAAGGCAATAGTCATTAAAGAGAATAATGTCGGCGAAACGGACCGCCTTGTAACGATGCTTACCGAAAAGGCAGGCGTTATCAGGGCATTCGCAAGAGGCGCCCGAAATGTGAAGAGCAAGGCTCTGTCGGCCACCCGCCTTTTCTGTTATTCCGAAATGAGCATTTGGGCATCGAGTGATAAGTATGTAATTCGCGAAGCGCAAAGCATAGAAGTGTTTTTCGGCTTGCGCGGGGATGTTGCCAAAATTGCACTTGCCTCTTATTTTTCACAGTTGTTGCTGGAGCTTGCGCCGAGCGAGGAAGAGAGTGCGGATTATTTGCGCTTAATGCTCAATTGTCTGCACTTTTTGGAAAAGGATACAAAGCCTGCGGCACAAATTAAGAGTATTTTTGAGTTGCGCTTGCTTTCCATGGCGGGCTATATGCCGGCAATAGAGGCATGTGTCGGCTGCGGCGCATTTGAAAGTGCGCGCATGTATTTTGATGTGCAGCGCGGTGAAGTGATGTGTGAAAAATGCCATGTCGGCGGCGTGCCGCTCAGCATCAGCGTGGTATCCGCCATGCGCTACATAATTTACAGTGATTTTAAAAAGGTTTTTTCTTTTGAATTGACCGATGATGCACTGAAAACTCTTGCCGATATCAGCGAGCGGTATGTACTTGCACAAACCGGCAGAGGCTACAGTGCGCTGGAGTTTTATAAAACAGTCAAATAAGGATTTGTCGAGGTGCATGGATTAAAAAGTTTACACTGATTTTGTCCAACTTTTCTACCCCTCCGAGCGCTGTAAACGCGCCCACCTCCCCTCATCAAGGGGAGGTAGAAAGCGGTTGAGCCGCTTACAGCGG
>JAFWGH010000170.1 GCA_017512465.1 Clostridia bacterium | reverse complement strand
TTTGGCTATAAACCTGCCGGAAAATTCATTATGAAAATCGCGGATTATCCTTTTTGCATTCGTGGAGTCATGTGTTTGAAAATAATCCCCGAAATCAATCTCTTTTGAAAATTCCTCGAAATCTTTTCTGCTGATACCCATACCGGTATCGTGAAAATAGCATGCCACGAGCAGACAGTATATCTCATCTGCATTCATTTTATCAATCTGCGGACCGGTAATTTTGTTACAAAAATCAATAACATTAAGTGAATGAAGTTCTGTGTGGTCAGTATATTCCGGGAATAAAAGTTTATAATTAGATAAAATAAACTGCATGGAAAAAACAGTATCCGTAAATCTTTTGTGCAAATCCGCGCTCAAATCACGCAACCGTTTTTCTAAATTAAAATCATAGTCTTTTTGCATGCTTTACCTCAAATGATTGTTATAACTTATCCTATATTTTAATGTAACACAAATATTCAAACATTTCAATCATTCGATAAAAGCTTTTTTTAAAAACCGGGGAAACGAATTCGCCTTAACCAACCCCTCATTTATTTGAATATTATAGCAAGGCTTTTTTACTTGTATTATTCTGTTATTTTGCATTTGTAAAGTTTGGTGTGTGATAATGCAAAAAAATATGAAATGAAAATGTTGGAAAGAAATAAGCGCAAAATGCGCTTTTGCGGATTTTATGTTGAAAAGAATAAGCATTGCAAGAAGATTTCGCATCATTATTTAATGACACTGTTTTTGAAAATAAGGAAACAGTAGAATAGAACAACGAGGGCGGGTTAACCGCCCTTGTTGCTTTATTTGGTTTTATCTTTTTAGAAATTGCTTTCTTCTTTCGGTTGCGCTGAGCGAGCGCTATGCACACCGCTGCACCGCTCAATCCGGAAATATATTCCAATCACTCATTTTTGTTTCTCCTTAGTCATGGTTTTCATTATAATAGCTTTCCGCTTCGTCATAGTCAATAAAGTCATCATAATGGTCATAGTAAAAATCTTCTTCGTTACTGTAGTTTTTTACATCATAGGGGTCTATTGATTTACCTTTCTTGCCGCTTGAAGTGCGGTTCTTTTTTGTAGTGGCAGATTTGGTGGTGGATTTTGTAGTGGATTTAGTGGTGGACTTGGCGGCAGATGTGGTAACGACTACAGTTTTTCGCTCGGTCGTTTTACTGCTTTGGGTATCAAACGCAACAAACAGGACATACACGGCAATAATCACAACTGCGAAAATGATGTATGACTTTTTAGCTTTCATGGCTTCACTTCCTATCGCATTACACCGAAGAATTTCAGCACTGCCACACTCAATCCGACTGCGGCGCCCAAAATACACACAATCCCAAAGGCGCCGAGCTCAACGCTTACACACAGTGCAATTCCGCCAAAGCACAAAATGCACACAATAATGCAGGCAAAAATGGTTGCTCCGCTGCTTGGCGGGTCAGAATAGTCTTTTTTTGAATCATCCGAAAAAACGGTGGTGATGAATTTCGGCTCGCTCGGAATATTTGCAGATTTTCTGTTTTCTTCCCACTCTTCGTAGTTTTGCATTGAACGCTCGATATCCTTTTCGCGCTCCATATCCTCGAGCCAATCAACTTTACCATCACGATTGATGTCCCACGCATCATCATATATTAATCCGTTATCTTGGATTTCACCGTTTTTATATTTTTTATCACTCATAAAATACACTCCTTTTCCGGGTGAAATAACTTGAGGCTTATGCATTAATGTTTAGTAAAATGTTGTGCTTCAAGTTATTTTACCCATGCGCATCTTACAAATTCACCTAATAAATAGCACTAAATAACCGCTTTGTCAATACTTTTTTTAAGAATGGTACTAATTTGCGTATGATAATGCAGAAATGCCGTTTTTATATAATCCTCTATCACATTAGCCGATACTTATTTCGAAACAGAAGATTGACAATTAGAAAAATGCGTGTAAAATAAAATCTGACTTTTAATAACTCAAACAATATACTATGTCTTACGAGAGGAAACCATGATTATTGCACTCAGTGCCTGTTTGTTGGGCGAAAATTGTAAATACAACGGCTCGAATAACTATAATCGTTTTTTAGCCGATTATCTTAAAGGGCATGAGGTAGTGCCGATTTGCCCCGAGGTGCTCGGCGGCTTGCCGGTACCGCGGGAGCCGGTGGAGATAGTCGGCGAGGTGGTGCGCCGCCGTGACGGCGGCTCGGTAGATGCCGCATTTCGCGCCGGTGCGCAGGCGGCACTCGAAAAAGTGAAAGCCGCGGGCGCAGAGCTGGTTATTTTACAATCGCGCAGTCCTTCTTGCGGTGTCGGCACTATTTATGATGGCACTTTCACCGGTACACTTACCGCCGGAGATGGTATATTTGCCGCATTGCTAAAAGAAAACGGTATTCCGGTGATAGATGTTGCAGCGTTTGAAAGCGAGCACGCACGCGGAGCAGGGGATTGATTTCCCATAAAACAATGACAAGCAAAAAAACAACGAGGGCGGTGAAATGCCCTCGTTATTTTAGTATGACGGGCATATCAATGCTCTGTGGTGAAAGTCCACCGAGGCGTAGTTACCGACGAACTCAAAAGCGACTTGCAAGTTTCACATCGCGAGGTGTGGGAGAGAAGAAGCAATATCTATCTCGGCAACGGATTCATCGCTCTCATCAATGCGAACAATCACAAGCGGAATGCCTTTTTCCGGAGTGCTCGGCACATCGGCTGCCTTCACGCTGACAGGGAGCGCGGTCATTAACATTACGGCACATAAAAGCAGTGCCAATGCTTTTGTGATTTTTTTCTTCATAGTATATCCTTTTGGCTTATGTACTATATGTATATAGCCATTTTAAAATAATAGTATCAATCTTTATTATAAATAGAGCGTTTTCAAAAAATAAATGCTTTTTTAAAAACATTTATTGTAAAAAATATGTTCTTGAAGCATACATTGTTTATACTACCCTTTACAAATAGACGCATGCTCAAAATAATATTTCTTGACAAAGTTACATAATAATGTTATTGTATTTAAGATAAATAAAAAAGTAGAGGTGCGGTGCTCATCAGTCACTTTCGTGTAAGCCTTCGCAGGGCGTTGCGGGAGCAAAAGGGATTACCGCCGAAGAGCCCGAGGCGCAAGGGTGTCTGGCTTGGCAGATAACATCTGTCCGGTTGTCACTTATCGGATAAGTGGAGGGCTACTGTGAATTTGTTTAAAAAGTTTGCAGTCCTCTCGGGACTGCTTTTTTCACGGAGCAAGATATTGTTTTAACAGCAAACCAATAAATGGAAGAAAAGGAGATATTATGAAGAAAACTATTTTTGAAGGCGCGGCTACCGCCATTATTACACCTTTAAATGAAAGCGGTGTGGATTATGAGAGCTTTGGCAGACTCATTGAGTGGCAGGTTGCCGAGGGGATAGATGCGATTGTTGTGTGCGGCACCACCGGCGAAGGCTCCACACTCACAGATGAAGAGCATAAGGCAGCTATCAGCTTTTGTGTGGATAAAGTGGCGGGCAGAGTACCGGTTATTGCCGGTACCGGCAGCAACGATATTGCCTATGCCCTCAATTTGACTGATTATGCCTGCAAGGCGGGCGCGGATGCAATGCTTGTTGTCAGTCCGTATTACAATAAGGCAACACAGGGCGGCTTAATTGCTTCTTTTGAAAAGATTGCCGACCTTTCCACAAAACCGTTGATTCTTTATAATGTGCCTTCGAGAACAGGCTGCAACATTTTGCCGCCGACCGTGGCAAAGCTTGCAGAGCATGAAAACATTGCGGCAATTAAGGAAGCGACCGGCAACATCTCCCAGGTGGCAGAGGTTGCGCAGCTTTGCGGGGATAAACTGGATATCTATTCCGGTAATGATGACCAAATTGTACCGGTATTGAGCCTTGGCGGTAAAGGTGTTATCAGTGTGCTTTCCAACATTTTGCCGAAGGAAACTTCCTTAATGTGCAAAAAGTATTTTGAAGGTGATGTTAAGGGCAGCCTTGCATTGCAGCTCAAATACCTGCCGCTGATTAATGCACTTTTCAGCGAAGTGAATCCGATTCCGGTAAAATCTGCTGTGTCGGCAATGGGTTATGGCGAAAATTACTTGCGCTTGCCGCTCACACCAATGGAAAAAGCACATGAAGATGTCATGTTTGATTTAATGAGAAAAGAAGGCTTAATATAATAGCAAAATGATACGGCTTGTTCAAAATGAAATAACGGTATCTTTCAGCGAATTGCAACCAAACACTCTCTTGCTTTACACAAAGTAAAGCGGCGCTCGCGTTTGAATGCAATTCATCTGAAATCTACGCGTTCTTTCTATTTCTCAAAACCGTATCATTTCGCCGGAATAAATATTTTTGCCTGCATCCGGCAGGCATGGGGGGATCTTATGATTTGCAAGAATATTGGGATTAATGAAGCAGGGCACATCACCTTTGCGGGGCAGGATGTGTGCGAGCTTGCAAAAAAATACGGCACACCGCTGTATTTAATGGATGAGCAAAGAATCAGAGAAAACTGCCGCATTTACAAAAAGGCTATGGAGAACTATTTTGATAATGCGCTGCCGGCATACGCTTCCAAAGCGGCTTCCTTTAAGCGGATGTATGAAATCATCGGCGAAGAGGGTTTGGGTGTTGATGTGGTATCGGTCGGTGAGATTTATACCGCTATGAAAGCCGGCTACTCTTTGGAAAACGCCTATTTCCACTCAAACAATAAAACCGATTTTGATGTGGAGTTTGCGATTGAAAACGGTGTAGGTTACTTTGTTGTGGACAATGCGGAAGAATTGTTTGCGATTGAGCGCATCAACGGCGGCAATGAAAAAAAGCAAAAGGTGCTCTTGCGCTTAACACCGGGCATTGATACACATACTTATGAAGCGGTCAATACCGGCAAGGTGGATTCCAAGTTCGGCTCCGCGATTGAAACGGGGCAGGCAGAGGAAATCACAAAGCTTGCACTGCACATGGAACATATTGAATTGATGGGCTTTCACTGCCATATCGGCTCGCAGGTGTTTGATTCCGATACTTTCCTGCGCAGCAGTGATATTATGCTTGGTTTCGCCGCAGATATGAAGAAAAAATACGGCTATGAATTAAAAGAACTCAGCCTCGGCGGCGGCTACGGTGTGCGCTATGTAGAGAGCGACCCTGTGATTGATATCGATGCCAATATTAAGCAAGTAAGCGAATGTATCAAAGCCACTTGTGCAAAGTATGATTTGCAGGTGCCGAAAATGATTATGGAGCCGGGCAGAAGCATTGTGGCAGATGCCGGTATGACTCTATACAGTGTGGGTACCATTAAGCAAATCCCCGGCTATAAGAATTATATTTCGATTGATGGCGGCATGACGGATAACCCGCGCTATGCGCTCTATGGCTCGGAGTACACACTCTTTGTTGCCAACAAGGCAAACGATACGGCAAACTTTACCGCCGATGTGGTGGGCAGATGTTGTGAGAGTGATGATATCATTCAACCGGCAGTGAACTTACCCAAGCCGGTGCGCGGAGATATTATTGCGGTTTGCACCACCGGTGCCTATAACTACTCTATGGCATCGAATTATAACCGTGTCGGCAGACCGGCTATTGTAATGTTAAATGACGGCAAGAGCTACCAGGCAGTTAAGCGCGAGAGCTTAGATGACCTTGTAGCCAATGATTTATAAGAAATAAGTTAAAAAAGCATCTGTAAAGCTTAATAGCTTTACAGATGCTTTTTGCTTTATACCGATGCTAAACTCTTTAGCGGTTTAGTATTTCTTTTTCTACAAATGCCGCCACACCGTCTTGCCGGCAGGGGGCGCAGCGGTGCGCGGCGCGGGCAAGCACTTCGGGCGCACTGTCGGCAGTCACGGCGCCTATTTGCGCCATTTCTATCATTTCCAAATCATTTTGCGCATTGCCGAAAGCGGCAAGCTGTGCTTGCGACAAGCCTTCTTTTTCCAAAATAAAGCGCAGCGCGTTCGCTTTGCCGCATTCTTTTGAGGAAAACTCCGCAAACAGCGGGTGTGAGGAGGTAATGTAAAGGGAAGTATCTTTACAAAAGTGGGCGATAATTTTCGGCTTACTGCGCTCCTCTTTGAGTACAAAGTGCATGCTTTCCACGCTGTGAGCATACTCTTTTAAAAATGCATTTAAATCTTCAATCTTTGTGCGGGTGGAATATAAGTATTCAAGAGAGTGTCGGCTAAAGCCGAAATGCTCGGGGTGCTCAAAATAATACTTTTCGCCGTATGCCTTCCCGCCGCTGACAAATTCTAAGCCGAATGCATGCAAAAGGGCATAGTCACTCAAAGCGCGCACACTCTCTGCGCGCATGGTGTGGCTTTTTAGCAGTGTGCCGTTTTGCATATCATACACCGCAGCGCCGTTGGACGTGATGGCATAATCAAAATAAGCAAAATCTTTTACACATGCGGGCAGTGCACCGTAAGGCCTGCCGGTGGCAACCACGATTTTTATGCCTTTTTGTGCCGCGGCAGTGAAAACCGCTTGTGTATACTCACTAAGGGCACTATGTTCATTTAAAAGCGTACCGTCTAAATCGGTAGCAATGATTTTAATCTCCATTTTTCGCTCCGCAATAGGAAGTGTAGGGCTTACAAGCCGTTATTATTATAATCGCTTTTATTTCTATTTGCAATAGATGTATATTTATGGTATAGTCAGTATGTACTTAACCGGCAGTTTACAGAGTGCGGTTTTAAAGTACACTACTTAGAAAGGAAGCATAGATTATGGATAATCCCAACATTAATAAAGAAGCAATGTTTAAACTCTCTTACGGTTTGTCTGTGCTCACCGCGGAGGATGAAGGAAAAGACAACGGCTGTATTATTAACACTTGTATTCAAGTGGCTGAAAACCCGACCGTTGTGGTGATTGCCGTGAATAAAGACGGCTTAACACACGATATGATTGCCAAAACAAAAAAATTCAATGTTTCCATGCTCGATGAAAGCACGCCGCTGTCGGTATTTGAGCATTTCGGTTTCCAAAGCGGCAGGACTGTGAATAAATTTGAAAACCCGGTATACGGTGCAAAAAAGAGTGAAAACGGTGTGTACTATCTAAGCGAGTATACCAATGCCTATCTTTCCGGCTATGTTACGGAAATGATTGATTTGGGGAGCCACACACTCTTTATTGCCACGGTGGTTAAAGCGGAGAAATTTGCCGATACCGCAAGCCTGACATACAATTATTATTCAAAAAACATTAAACCCGCACCGGCAGCACAAGCCAAAGGCTGGGTATGCAAAATCTGCGGTTATGTGTATGAAGGGGAGGAGCTTCCCGAAGATTTCATTTGCCCGCTGTGCAAGCATCCGGCGACTGATTTTGAAAAGATAGTGTAAGAGGTACTGTTATGGATAAAGCGGAACAAAAAAGCTTGTTGAGCAAAGCTGAGAGTTTAGAACTAACCGATGCCGAAAGAGCGAAAGCCGAAGGCAGCTTTATTGCGCTTGCGGCAGGAGTGACGCATTATGAAATGAAGGGTGAGGGCAAAACCGTTGTGCTGGTGCATGGCTACTCTACACCGTATTATATTTATGATAAGCTCTTTGAGCGCTTTGTGGCAGATGGCTACAAGGTGTTGCGCTACGATTTATTCGGCAGAGGGCTTTCGGACAGGGTACAGGCGGAGTATACACCGCAGTTTTTCAGCGAGCAGCTCGCGCAGCTGTGCGAGGCGCTGATTCCCGGTGAAAGCTTCATTTTGGTCGGCACATCCATGGGCGGCAGCATTACAACCCGCTTTGTGCAAGAGCATCCCGACAAGGTGGAAAAGCTGATTTTGCTTGCGCCTGCGGGGATGGATTCCTTCAAAGCGCCCTTTTACATGAAAATGTGCAAAATTCCCGGTTTCGGTAAATGGATTTTTTCCAAAATCGGTGCCAAGAGCCTGTTTAACGGCTGCGCAAGAGAAATCATTTACTCCAAAGATGAAATAGATGATTATCAGCGCCGCTTTGCGTATTCGCTGCAGTATAAAGGCTTTGTGGCGGCAACCTTTTCGAGCTTAATTCATACCATTTTAAATACCGGCGAAACGGTGAAGGCATATCAAGCGGTGGCAAAGAAAAAAACACCGATGCTTGTCATTTGGGGTACAGCAGACAGGACCATGCCGTATTACCAAATTGAGCGCATGAAAGAGGTGTGCCCGCAAGCGACATATATCACCTATGAAGGCTCCGGCCACATTTTCCTCTTTGATGAAGGGGAGAGAACATATAAGGATATCGCACAGTGGTTGGTTGGTTAGCAATGGGCGACATGTGCGCACTTGATAAAAAAAGTGCCGCAAAGCGGCACAACTGAACACTAAACACTGAAAACCGAATTTTTAAAAAAAGAGATGGCAAAAAATTGCCATCTCTCTTTTTTAAAATTCTGCATTACCCGTAGTTCTCGGGAAGGGGATAACATCGCGGATATTATCAATACCGGTTGCATACATTACCAGTCTCTCAAAGCCGAGACCGTAGCCCGAATGTGTCACGCCGCCGAATTTGCGCAGCTCGGTGTACCACCAATAGTCCTCCTCATTGAGTCCCAATTCTTTAATTCTTGCGGTGAGTACATCCAATCGCTCTTCTCTTTGGCTGCCGCCGATGATTTCGCCGATACCGGGCACCAGGCAGTCTACTGCGGCAACTGTTTTGCCATCATCATTGAGCCGCATGTAAAATGCTTTAATTTCCTTCGGGTAATCGGTTACAAATACCGGGCGTTTAAACACCTGCTCGGTCAGGTAGCGCTCATGCTCTGTTTGCAAGTCTGCGCCCCATTCTACCTTGTATTCAAAGTTATCATTATTCTTTTCGAGCAGTGCAATCGCTTCGGTATAGGTGATTCTGCCAAATTCGGAATTAACAATGCTCTCCAAGCGCTCTTTTAAGCCTTTGTCGACAAATTTGTTTAAAAACTCGATATCGGCAGGGCAGGTATCTAAAATGTACTTTAATACATATTTGAGCATCGCTTCCGCTGTTTCCATATCCTCTTGCAAATCGGCAAATGCCATTTCCGGCTCTATCATCCAAAACTCTGCCGCGTGGCGGCCGGTGTAGGATTTCTCGGCGCGGAAGGTCGGACCGAAGGTGTAAATTTTGCCGAAAGCAAGCGCCATGCACTCACCCTGCAGCTGACCGGAAACCGTTAAGCCGGTTTGCTTGCCGAAAAAGTCTTGTGTATAGTCTACCTCGCCGCTTTCGGTTCTTGGGGGATTATTTAAATCCAAAGTGGTTACTTTGAACATTTCGCCCGCGCCTTCACAGTCGGAAGCGGAAATGAGCGGGGTGTGCGCATAAATAAAGTTATTTTCCTGGAAAAACTTGTGCAAACCGAAAGCCGCCGCGTTGCGAATGCGGAATGCCGCGCCGTAAAGATTGGTGCGCGGTCTTAAATGTGCCACAGTTCTCAAATACTCTTTGGTGTGGCGCTTCTTTTGCAGCGGATAATCCGGTGCAGAGGTGCCGATTACCTTGATATCGCTAACCTTTAATTCATAAGGCTGCGGGGCATCGGGAGTAAGGGTGAGAATACCCGTTGCTTCAAATGCCGCGCCTATATTTTGAGAAGTGATTTCTTTGTAGTTATCAATCTTTCCATCCTCCACTACCGCTTGCAGGGGGGTGAAATGAGAGCCGTCATTAAGTCCGATAAAGGAGATGTTTTTACCGGCTCTGAGCGCTCTCGCCCAACCGCAAACCGTGATTTGCTTATCTGCAAAGGCTTCGGGAGAAGTGTGAATTTTATAAATTTCCGTTCGTTTCATAGTATCACCTTTTATTTTTTAATAACTATAATAGTATAGCAAGTATTCATCCGTTTTACAATACTTTTTCTTATAAGCATTTGGAAAAAGCGGTCGGCAGTGCATAGGTATCTCTCAAATCTTCAGCGGTGCACCAGGTGTAGTGCGTGTTTTTGTCGGCAACCTTCACGCGGTAAACCTTCATATTCCACTCAATGTGGGTGAAAAGATGCTTGGTATCTTTACAAAAAGTGATGTCTTTTGCTTTTAAACCCTGTTCGCGGGAGAAGGCTTTTATTTGCGCTTCACTTAAAAAGCTGTCGGTATTCGGCAAAGCGTATAATCCCGCCAAAAGCCCTTTGCTTTCGCGCTTTTCAATGGCGATTTCACCGCTCTCACTTTCAAATATCAGCACTGTTTTTTGCACTTTTTTTCTTGTGGTGGTTTTGATTCTTACCGGCAGCTCTGCTGTGAGGCTTTCGGCATATGCTTTGCACTGCCCCTGTATCGGGCATTTGTTGCACAGCGGTAGGGCGTTTGGCAAACAAATCGTTTCGCCGAGCTCCATAATGCCTTCGTTAAAATCGCCGGCTTCTTCCGGGATAATAGCGGCAATGAGCGCTTCGGCGCTCTTTTTGGTTTCGGGGAGCAGCACATTTTTATCATCGGCGCGCACTCTTGCGAGCACACGCAGTACATTCCCGTCTACCGCCGGTACGCGCTCATTAAAGCAAATAGAGGCAATCGCACCGGCAGTGTATTGACCGATGCCCGGCAGCTTAACCAGCTGCGCATAGGTGCGGGGAAAAATCCCGCCGTATTCCTCCATAATCACCTGCGCCGCTTTTTTGAGATTGCGCGCGCGACTGTAGTAGCCTAAGCCTTCCCAGAGCTTGAGCAGCTTCTCTTCCTCCACCGCGGCAAGCTCACTCACAGCGGGGAGCGCTTGCATAAAAGCATAGTAGTGCTCACACACCGCCTCAATGCGGGTTTGTTGGAGCATGATTTCACTCACCCATACATGGTATGGGTCTTTGTCCTGCCGCCAGGGGAGCATGCGTTTATTGTCTTGATACCAGCGCACCAACGGCTGCGCAATGGTTTGCAGATTTTCTTGCATATACTTCATCCTTACATAAATTATCCATAGTATAGCATATTTTTCGCTATATTGCTAATAGGAATTATCGGGAAAATAAAAAGATTGGTAAAAGAAAAAATAACTATTGCATTTTGGGTAAAGTTTGTGTATAATAGCATAGTCAATTGAATAGGAATTGATTTATTTGGAGAGTTGTCCGAGCTGGCCGAAGGAGCACGACTGGAAATCGTGTAGTGCTCTAAAGAGTACTCGAGGGTTCGAATCCCTTGCTCTCCGCCAAAGCAAAAAGCACCCGATTGGGTGCTTTTTGCTTTGGCGGAGAGCAAGGGATTCAGTTATATTCGCCTGCGGCGAGTTATATTGTGCTACGCACAGTTATATTGCAGCGCAGTTATATTTGGCTTTGCCAAGTTTCGGGCGAATATAATATAACTTTGTGTTGTAAACACAAAATATAACTATGAACAAAGTGAATAATATCACTGTTCGCGGCGCGAACAATATCACTTGAAAAACTCTAATTTAAATGTTAGTATAATCGAGAGGTGATAGCTATGAGTGACAGTATTCTTCGTGATAAATCCAAAGAATTTGCAAAGCAAATAGTTGTAGTGTGCCGTGACATCAAAAAAGAACATAGAGAAGCGGTTTTAACCAATCAACTTTTGCGAAGTGGCACATCCATCGGTGCAAATGTTTACGAAGCCCAGTACGCACAAGGCACGAAAGATTTTATTTCAAAATTTGAGATTGCTTTAAAAGAATGCCACGAAACGGAATATTGGTTAGAACTCCTCTTTGAAACCGATTATATCAATGAGAGCGTATATAAACCACTAAAAAACGATTGCGGCGCAATTCGGCGAATGCTTATTTCATCCATTACAACATCAAAACAAAAGATTTGATTCTCAACTCCCTGCAAAGGGAGTTTCTTTTTCTTTTTTACCCTTTTATAATAATTGACAAAACCCCTAAAACAATGCTACAATGAAAGAGCCAAATATTTTCACAAATTAATATGTCAACAATTTTTGGGTACGCTATTTTTATCTCTTTTGATAAAAATGCTTGCTCTTATTTGCGTATCCATGTTGACGGAATATGTGAAAATGTTTGGCGACAGTTGAGCTTGCGTTTTTGGGCGTACGGCTTCGCTGACTGTCGTTAAGGATTGATTTTTGAATTCATAGGTGTAGTCGTAAAAGGCTACACCTATTTCTTATGATATTTTTAATAATTGCTGATTTTCCTGCATTTCGCAGATTATCTTCTTGATTTCCTTTTCTGTCGGAATATCAATAATACCTACCGAAGCAAAATGAATTTTGACAGGAACATGAAACTTGCCGTCAATTTTGATTTTGTTGAATACTTCAATTTTTGAGATGAGGGTATTGACCATTTTTTCATCAAGTTCCTCGAATTCCGTGTATTTATGGATTGCTTTCAAAAACGCTTTCACATCAACGGTTGTCTGCTCCGCTTTTGCAAGTAACGCTTTATCTGCTTCAATTTGCTTTGCAAGTTCATTTTGCTCCATTTCATAACTCGAAGCCATCATAGAATATCGAGAATCAGGCAGATTTCCAAGTACATGATCCTCATACACTCTCATAATCAATCGATTAAGAGCCTGCATCCGTTTTTCACCCTGTTCAATCCTCATTTTTGTGAGGCGCAGATTTGTTTGCATTTCTTGAGTGTGCTTTTTAGAATATAGATATAGAAAAACAGGCTCATATTGCGTTATATATTTTGCAACTTCTTTGACAGTCTGCTTAACAATCATATCGACTGCACTTTCACGGATATGATGAATAGAGCATTTTCCTCTGTTTTCCTTATATTCCGAACAACGGAAGAAAACATTTTTGTCAGGAATGGTTTTAGCTGCACAAAAATACATTTTGGAACCGCAATCACCGCAAAACATTTTGTTTGTGTAAATGCTTGTTCTACCCGTGGAAGAACGTCTTCTGCGGAATTTTCTCAATTCCTGCGCACGATTAAATGTTTCCATATCAATAATTGCCTCCTGTGTATCGGGTATAATTTGCCAATCCTCTTTTGGATTGTAAACACGGTTATGCACTTTGTAGCTGACGGTGGTTGTTTTGAAATTAACCGTGCAACCTGTGTATTGAATATTATCCAGGACACCTTGAACCGTAGAAGCCCACCACCTGCAGGGAGGTGAATTCAATTGGTGTTGAGTGCGCTGACCTTTTGAGTGATAATACGCTGTCGGGCTGAGAATCCCTTCTTTTTCAAGTCGGGTTGCAATTCTTCCGTTCCCCAATCCCTGCAAGCATAAATCATAGATGTATCTTACTACTGTTGCAGCTTCCTCATCTATAACCCATTGTTCTCGATTGTCGGGAGATTTGATATAACCATAAGGAATCGCGGAAGCGACTCTTTTTCCTTCTGCAGCTTTCACTCTCCAAACCTCATGCACCTTCTTGCTTGTTTCGGCAGCGTGCCATTCATTGAAAATGTTGTAAAACGGAAGCATTTCCATTCCGGTGCCTTTAACCGTATCCACATTTTCTTTGATAGCGATAAACTGAACGCCAAGCGAGGGGTATTTCACTTCAAGGTAATTACCCGCTTCAATATAGTTACGGGCAAATCGGGATAAATCTTTAACGATAACGGTTCCGATTTCACCCTTTTCAATCATTGCTTCCATACGCCGGAAGTCCGGTCTGTTGAAGTCGGTTCCGGTATAACCGTCATCAGCGAAAAACATTGTATTCATTATGCCGTTGGCGTCGGCATATTCCTGCAATATTTTCCTTTGGTTGGAGATGGAATTGCTCTCCATATCAATTCCGTCATCTTGGGACAAACGACAGTACAATGCCGTGATTTTGTTATTCTCGGTTTTTAACATTTCAACTCCTTTCCGTGCACCGAGAGTAGCATAAATGTATATTACTTCTCTCGGTGCACTTTATCAATTATGCCGATTCTAAAATCAACTTTTTTAACTGCGAAAGCAGAGATTCTTTGCCTTGCGTTGTAAAACTGACATTGACATCATAAACGGTGTTTTTGTCCTCTAAAGAGAAAGAAATATTGTCCGGCAGTTCTGAAGAAAACGGCTTTTGAGCCATATTGTTTGCCATTCACTTCACCTCATCTTCCTCTGTCTCGCTGTCTTTGCAGATAGCGGTGATAATGTTCTAATGCTTTGACAATATATTCTTCCGTTTGCTTGGCATCGTATTTTTGCGGCAATAAAGAGCGAATGCGCTCGGTCGGTATTTTGACTGTCTCTCGTTGATTTGGTTTTTCCTGTGACATCAATCTTTCGATAAAGGATTTTGTCAGCCTTTCGTTGTTCATGGCTTGGTGCATACGAAACGCCTGCGAGTATGACGGCGTACGGTCATCTCGCTCAATGATGTCAAGCAGTGTATACTGCGATGCATCATCCAAAAAGGACAATTCCACACCGACGGAAAAGGCAATTTTGCCTTCATCCATCAAATCGAGCAGTTCGGGAATCAACTCGGTTAATCGGATATAGCGAAACACAGTGTCTCGACTTTCACCTGCACTTTTCCCGATTTCCAAAGCGGTATCTAACTTTGTCGCAACTTGCGACGAAGTTAAGTCACTGCGTTTACCTTGCCTTTTCATCGCTTCCATTTTCAACTTATACGCAAATGCCTTTTCGCTCGGCAGCAGATGTTCTCGGTGCAGGTTGCTGTCCACCAGCATAATCGCCGCTTCATCACGGTTTAAGGCATAAATTAAGGCAGGGACTTCGGTAAGCCCTGCCTTTTGTGCCGCGCGAAACCTGCGGTGTCCCGATATGATTTCGTATTCATCTGTTTTGCCTTC
>JAFWGH010000169.1 GCA_017512465.1 Clostridia bacterium | reverse complement strand
TGAACCCCAGCGCCGGCAGAACCGACCTACCGGATTTCGAATCCGGACCCTTCAGCCGCTTGGGTACATCTCCGAATATTGAATTGTTTGCTGTTAAAAACTTTAGGGGAGCAACTTGGCAAGACATCAAAAAACAGTGACGAAAACCAAGTAGTTACAACGATTTCTCTTTCCCCAATTAACAGGGACGATTTTGTCCGATTGTGAAGCCTTTTCGAGTGCGGCTCGTTATGACCACTTCGATACGCTTCCGCATATGCTATTTTTTACAGCCCTATTAGTATAGCACACTTAATTAAAAAAAGCGAGAGAAATTTTGAAAATTTCTCTCACTTTTTATTTGTCTGCTTTATTTGGCAAGTTTTGCAAGATTATCGGTAATGTAGCTGATATCGCTATTTAAATCCGCCTGCTTTGCGGCAATCACCGTGATGAGATAACCGGTGCCTTTTTGCTCGGTAAACTCAAACCTGATAAACTCGGTTTCTTTAGAGCCGATACGCTGACCGCTATACTCATAAATCACGGAAGTATCCGTGCGCTTATTCGAGAGCTTTTTTGCGCCCTTCAAGCCGCCTTCGGCAAGCTGCTGAATTAACTCCTCGCCTTCATCGAGTGAGGCGCTGCCGTATTTCACAACATCTACACGCACATCGCCCTTCACATAAGAGCCGTTTTTCTTTTTCTTCCAGCCGGAGGAATCGGAGCCGCCCTTTGAAGTGTCTGTATCCTTCGCATCTTTTTTAGCATCGGCGCTATCCTTGGCAGCGGACTTTTTCCCCTCGGCATCGGTGGCGCTTTCGCCGCCCTTAGCGGCTTCACCCTCTTTTTTATCGGCACTTTTGGCATCGCCGCCTTCGGCACCGTTTTCACCGACTGCCGCGGCATCCTGCCCGCTGACAGAGATTTCCGCCTCGCCGCTCACTTTATCATCGCTCGTTTTTTTGCAAGCGCTAAGGCAAATCACAGCCATCACAAGCGCCAGCAAAAGCGCAATTATCTTCTTTTGCATAACTAACCTCTATAATAGGTATTCTTAATCACGGCGGAGATATCGGTTCTCGCCTCTTCTTCCGAATTGCCGAAAACAAAGAATATTCTCACCTTATCGCCGGTTTGGAAAATATAGGTCATATGGTACTTGCCGTAGGAGTAGCCGCTGGCATCCTCAGTGACCTTGTTATACTGATAGAGCATGGTGATGGCGGCGCCATCCTTATACACATCTTTGGAATAGGAAAGCTGCTTGGGCTTACCTTCTTCTTTCGCTGTCATCTGTGTGAAGAATTTGGCATAATCATCCGCTGTTTTGTAGCCGCTGTTTTTTAAGTAATTCATCGGGCACATCTGCACGCGAATATCCGTACCGACCTTCACAACCTGATTAACGGTTTCGTTATTCCATCCGTTCGGCGCAATACAGCCCACATTGGTGCCGCTGCCGAAGGTCCACTCATCGAGCTTTCTCTCATTAATCGGTGCCGTGGTGGTATGGGGAATATCTTCATCATAATCCTCGGGAAGGGTGGTTTGCTCTTCCTTTGCTGCAGCGGTGGTCTTATTATCGCCCTGCGTAACAACAACCGTTTTGGGATTACCGCTATCATCCGTTACAACCTCGCCCTTTGCATTGGTTGCTTTTTCGGTAATGTTTTTGCCGTTTTCATCCGTAACGGGTGTGGCATATTCGGTGACAAACTCACCGTTTTCATCCGTGACAGCTTCGCCGTTTTCATTCGTGACAATGACAGCGACCTGCTCGGCTTGCTCCGCATTCTTTTTACAAGCAACAAAAATGCTGCACGCGAGCACGATGGATAAACAAAGTGCTAATAATTTCTTATTCATTTGCGCAACCTCATTGATAGAGAAATTAGGATAACTTGTGAATAAACAGTCCCGATAACAGCTTCGGCTCAAACCAGGTGGATTTCGGCGGCATAACATTGCCGGAGTCGGCAATCGCCATCAATTCCTCCGTGCCGGTAGGATACAGGGCAAAAGCCAAACACATATCCTCATGGCATCTCTGCTCGAGCCCCACAAGACCTCTGATACCGCCGATAAAATCGATTCTGTCATCCTCCCGCGGGTCATCAATACCGAGAATGGGAGAAAGCACATGGTCTTGCAGTACCGAAACATCGAGCCTTTCGAGCGGGTTATTTTCATTACAAATACCGCTCTTTAAGTTCATTTTATACCATTTTTCACCTAAATACAAGCCAAATTCATGCCTTTTTTTCGGCTTGAATCTGTCGCGCATAGGTTCAATCGTGAATTTTTCGGAAAGCTTATCCAAAAATGCTTCCTGCGTAAGTCCGTTTAAATCCTTGACAACGCGGTTATAATCCATAATTGCCAGCTCGCTCTCGGGAAAAAGCACGGCAAGGAAGTAATTAAACTCCTCCTCTCCCGTATAGCCCGGGTGCTGTGCGCGGCGCAGCTGCGCCACCTTCACGGCGCTTGCCGCTCTGTGGTGACCATCCGCAATATACAAATCCGGTATATCGCGAAAGGCATTAATGAGTGCCGCAATCAGCGCTTCATCCTCTATGACCCACACCACATTGAGTACGCCGCCCGAGGTGAAGTTATATACCGGCATATTGTCTTTTATGTACTGCTTAACAATGGTATTCACCGCTTTCGAGTCCCGATAGGTCAAGAAAATGGGGCCGGTATTTGCATCACAGGTATCGACATGGCGGATGCGGTCTTTTTCCTTCTGCGCGCGTGTAAACTCATGCTTTTTAATCACGCGGTTTAAGTAATCATCGGCACTCGCGCAACACACTAAGCCTGTCTGCACTCTGCCGTTCATCACCTGACGGTAAATGTAAATGCAGGGTTTCTCATCCTGACGCATCACACCGTCCGCCTGTAACTTTTGCAGATTTTCGGCGGCTTTTTGATAGACCTTATCATCATAGAGGTCGGTGCCTTCCGGCAAATCAATCTCCGCCTTATCCACATGCAAAAAACTGAGCGCATTGCCCTTGGTCATTTCCTTTGCCTCGGCACTGCTCATAACATCATAGGGCAGCGCCGCAACCTCTACCGCCTTTTCGGTAACGGGGCGCACTGCTTGAAATGCTCTAATTGTTGCCATTAACTGTTAGCCTCTTCAAACTGTTTCATAAACTCTACTAATTTTGCAACGCCCTCCATCGGCATCGCGTTGTAAATAGATGCTCTCATGCCGCCCACGGAGCGGTGACCTTTCAGGTTGATAAAGCCTGCCTCTGCCGCCTCGGCAACAAACTTCTTGTCGAGTGCATCATCGCCGGTCACAAAGGTAACATTCATCAGCGAGCGGTATGTCGGCTCCACGGCACTGCTGAACATCTTAGAGCTGTCCAGAAAATCATACAGTAAGGCGGCTTTCTTTTCGTTATACTCTTTTCTCGCTTCCAAACCGCCGTTTGCCTTAATCCACTGCAGCACAAGACCGCACATGTAAATGCACCAGCAAGGCGGGGTATTCATCATGCTGTCCGCCTCTGCCTGCGCTTTCCAATCCATATATGTAGGATATTTGCCCTCAAGACCTGTGAGCAAATCCTCTCTGACAATCACAACCGCCATGCCTGCGGGCGCAATATTCTTTTGCACACCGGCATAAATCACGCCGAATTTGGAAACATCAATCGGCTCAGATAAAATGCAAGAGGATAAATCCGCCACAATCGGCACACCGTTTGTTTCGGGAATGTAATTCCACTTAGTGCCGAAAACCGTGTTGTTATAGCAAATGTGCAAATAGTCCGCACCCGGAGTTAAATCGAGCTGCTCTTGCTGCGGAATGTAAGAATAGGTCTTATCATCACTCGAAGCGGCAAGGTGAATCTTGTCGCTGAAACGCAGTGCCTCTTTATAGCACTTCGTGGAAAACTGACCGGTGCGCACATAATCGGCAACGCCTGTTTTTAACAAATTCATCGGAATGGCGCCAAACTCGAGTGTTGCGCCGCCTTGTAAGAACAAGACCTTGTAATTATCCGGAATCTGCATCACTTCTCTAAAGTCCGCTTCGGTCTGCTTGATAATATCATCAAACGCCTTGGAACGGTGCGACATTTCCATCACGGAAGTGCCGGTGCCGCCATAGTTGAGTAAGTCTTTTTGTGCCTGCTCGAGCACCTCTACCGGTAACATAGAGGGACCGGCGGAAAAATTGTAGATTCTGTCTTTAAACATACTTTCATCTCCCAAATATATTAATTAATAAAATTAAATAATTGTTACTATTATATATTATTATTCTTTATTCGTCAATGATAAAATACAAACAGGCACAATTCCCAAAGCGATATTGCCTATGGGCATGAGGGTGCCGAGCACAAACTCATTGAAAAATCTGTTTTCGGGAAGAAGCAAAGCGCAAAGCAACAGCAGCGCATGCGGCAACAAGGTGAAAACATCTTTTACCGCCGGCGTGCATTTGCAAAGCCTGCGCCGCCATATCGTGATAATCACACTGAGCAAAGCGATGAAAAAGCCCAGGCTCATCACTATCCATATACCGGAAATAAGGCTTTCAAAATGCTCTAAGCGAATGAGCGCATCGGTGCTTTTAATGAGCGCAAAAAAGGGATAGGAGAGCTTCCCTGCAAAAGCGGTGCCGAATACCCCCTGTGTAAACAAAATAATGGCGCTCATGAAGCCGCCGGCAGCCATTTGGCAGCCGACCAAAGCGCGAAAGCGCAGCGGCGGCGCTTCAAAGTGGTAGGCGAAAAAGCTCAACAAGCCTGAAACGCCCACGGGAAAGAGCAAAGCGCGCACAAAAAATGTAAAGTTTTTATACTTTACCGGAAGCAGCGATTGGATGTCTACCCCCTTTGCGCTGAATGCAAAGAGCAGCACGAGCGTGGCGAGCAGGATGAAAAAAATAATACTGCCGCTTCTTGCCACTGTTTTTGGCGCTGCAGAGGCAAAAAGCGCTGCGCTGAGCACGGCGGCGCACACCACCACCCACCGCGGCATATACCCGAATGCGGTAGATGCAAGGCGGTCATAGAAGGCATTGATGTAAAAAACGGCGATACCAAACAGCCATAGCGCGATTGTAAAGTCTGCAATCTTTACACCGCGCTCCCCCCGGCGGCATGCCACCATGCGGCGCAGCGAGCCGTGGCGGCGCAATAAGCGGTACAAAAACCGGGCATAAATAACCGAAATGCCGCTGCCGAGCAGCGGCACAAACACAGCGGTTTTATCGGCAAAGCCGCTCACGGCACCCGGCAGTAAAAACGCCGAAAAGCAGCACACGCCGATCAGATAAATATACGCGGTTTGTCGAAATTTAGTTTGTTCCATAATTAACCCTTCTCTTTTAATAAAGCACTACTTTAAATTATACGCCTTTTCCAAATGCTGGCTGATTTCCACGGTATATGCCGCCTGCTCCGGCGCCTCCGGCGCGGCTTTGCCGCCGCTGAGAATATCCGCTTCTTGCATTAAATGCAGCGCATCTAAATGCTTTTCGCGCAAAAAGTCGAGCAAATCGCATATTTCGGATAAAAGCAGTTTCTTTTCCTGCTCGGTTTGCGCACTCACAAAGCTTTCATCCTCTAAGCTTTCTCCGCTAAAAGAAGCAAATTCCGCCGTGGCTTTAATGTGATAATGCACGGCTTTTACCTGCTCCCCTTCCATTTCCAAGCGCTTGGTACAGCGCATTTTTTTAAGGAGTATATCGCTTTTATCACACTCGGCGACCGTGCGCTCTACTTGATTCATTAAAATATTATAGGCTCTTGCGCGCGCGGGATTTAATATGGTACGCAAGCTGCCATCCTGCAGCACACCATAGCCTTTAAAGACAAGCACGGTTTTTTTCGCCGAATTTTCGCCTTGCTCCTGTTTGCCGATAATGGGAATGGCAATGCTCGTGTGCTCGGCGGCGGCTTTAGCGAGGGAGAGTACCGTGACCGGTGCGTAATAGCCTTCCTCTTTGCCTGCAAGGTTTAAGTTGGTTAAAACCTCATTGGTAGAAATATCGTCTTTACTGACCTCTCGGAGCAGCTCGCGGGCGCTGTCCTCACACAAATAGATATAAGAAGAAAGCTGCAAAACGGGAGACGCGAGCAGAAAATCGAGCAGCCTCTCGGTGCTGTTTTTTGCCGTGTCCATCCCAATCACAAAATGCTTTGCATACGAAAAGGTTAAATACTTATCCGCCAATATCTGCGCTTTTTTCTCCGCCTCGGCAAAGCTCCCGCCCGGTGCGCTGATAAGCGCTTGCGCATGTGAGGCGGAATTATCCGCAATCACACCTGTAACATAGCTGATAGTGGCACTGTTCTCCCCCTCATCAAAGCCGATGCTTTTGACCATGGCGCTCTTTTCAACATTTTGCACACTAAATGAATCCTTTACACCCGAGAGAGGAATCACGGCAAGCACCGCGCACAACAAAATTGCCACTGCCGCCTGTATCTTTTTTTGCATAGCTTTTTCTCCTTATCCGGCGGGCAAAAACCGCCTCAATCGGCACCCCGCTGCCGGCGAATAATGGTATCGCGCAACAGCGAGCGCGCACTGCCGGTGGAAAACGGTGTTAAGAACGGCAGCGCAAAGTTTTCCACGCCGTTAAAATAAAAAATCATGAGTGTGACACCGAGTGCGAGCGCAAATATCCCGCCTGCCGCTGCCGCCAAAACCAGCGCAAAGCGTATCACACGCAAGGAATTTGCCAAGCTTTGGTAGGGCAGCACAAAGCTGGTGATACCGGCAATCGCCGTGAGCATCACCACAGCGGGCGAAGCGAGCTTCGCACTCACGGCGGCATCACCCACAATTAAGCCCGATACAATCGATACCGCCTGCCCCACGCCGTTGGGCAAGCGCAGGCCCGATTCAATCAAAATTTCAAAGGCAATAAGCATTAACACCACTTCCGTGAAGGTGGAAAAGGGCATGCCGAATTTTGCCTGCATAATCGACTGCGCCAATTTTGCCGGCAGTATTTCACAAGAAAAATTTGCCACAGCGATATATAACGCCGGCAAAAACAAATTCACCGCCAAGCAGGCATAGCGAATCAGCCGCACAAAGGATGCATAGAGCGGTGCGGCGCTGTAATCCTCCGGTGCCTGCATAAACATGGCGAGATTTGCCGGCACAATAAAGCCGACAGGATAGCCATCGGTCAACACCGCAATTTTGCCGTTTAAGATATTGGCGCTGAGCTTATCTGCCCGCTCCGTGTGCATTACAGTGGGAAGGAGCGCAAACTGCCGCGCGCTGATGTGCTTTTCCAACTGCCCGAGAGAAGTTAAAGAAGATATTTGCGCCCCCTGTAATCGCTGCTCCACCGCTTGCACTAAAGCGGAATCTGCAATATTTTTCATAAAAATAAGCGCCACAGTGGTTTTTGCCACTGTGCCGATTTCGATTTGCTTAATGACCAAATCATGAGAGCGGATGTGCCGGCGCACAATCGCGGTATTGATACGAATCGGCTCACTAAAGCCATCCTTAGAGCCTTTGATAACACTCTCGCTTTCGGGCTCCTCCAAGCTGCGGGATTGAAAGCCCTTTACATCAAAAATAAATGCACAGTGACACTTATCAAACACCATCACAAAATTGGCGCTTAAAATGCCCTCAATCGCCGCTTGCAGCGAAGCCGCCTTTTTGACCGAGGCGTGATTAACATAGCCGCTTTCAATGAGCTTTACCGCCTGCTTTTCACTCTTACACGCTTTAAATACATCCATCTCATTAAAGGCGGACAGTATATTTTCATCCACCACGCTTTCTTTGACCAAACCGTCTATACAAAAGCAGGCGGCGCTGACCGCACCGAATGCAAGAGTGGATGATACCAAATCATCACTCTCACCCAAATAATCACGAATACGCACCGCGCTGACCGCTTCACTCTCTATCGTATCGGTATAGCGGATGCTCTGCTCCGCATCTTTCCAATATGCATCCATTTTATCACCCTTTTTAGGATGTGAAAAATATTCCATAATATACAGGGTTTGCTGTGCGAACAATGAAATCTGCCCTATCGGCAGATGAAATCGCTTCGCGATGAAATCCCCTTAGGGGGGATGAAATCTTGCCGAGCAAGATGTAGGGAGGGCTTCGCCCTCACCCATTATAATACAACGCTGCGCGTTGCTGCCACGGTTCGCTGTGCGAACAATGAATAATGAATAACAAAGTATGGGGACGGTTCTAATACATCGAAAAAAGCGAAGTATAAGAACCGTCCCCATACTTTGGTTTTGGGTTAAGTGAAAGGCTTCGAGCCGAAGCTCGAAGCCTTTGTAGGTTTTTAATGATTCATCAAAAATCAGCTGAATCTAGCTTATGCAAAGAATGCCTCTGCTGCACAACCATATGCATAGAATGCTCTTGCGAGATCCTTGTAATTGTTGTTGT
>JAFWGH010000168.1 GCA_017512465.1 Clostridia bacterium | reverse complement strand
TTGCCAATCTAAGCAAATGCAGACAATATGAACTGCAAAACACCTCATTTTTAAGATTTTTCGTGCAAGAACAAGGCACAAACACCTCGGCAAGGCTGACGCCTGTCGAGGTGTTTTAACGCAGTTATTGTGCAAAAAGATTGAATTTTGAGGCAAAACTTCGTTACCGCTACTCTCCTTAATAACAGCCGGGCTTCCCTGCCTGTTTTTTTATTTCAAAAAATGCGGAAGTCCCGACGGACTCCCGCATTTTTATCACTCTTGTTACTTGTTTTTACTTGCCGCTCTTTGGCATGCTTTCACAATTTCCACAATCGGGATAATGGAGATAGCCAGTGCCATTGCGATTAAATAGTGTTTCCAATCCAGGTTATAGAAATTAAACATGTTTGCAATCGGCTTAATTTCAATCACCAATCCGGTCAGGATTAAGCTCAAGACCATAGAGCCCCAAATCGCCCAGTTTTGTGTAGGCAGTTTGAAGATTGACTGGCGCTGTGAGCGCATATTGAAGGAGTGGAAGATTTCACACATGCTCATGGTTAAGAACGCCATGGTCATAGCCAGCTTACAGGTTTCGCCGCTCACGAGCAAGCCCTCATTAAATGCATCCACATAACCGATAACATAAGCGCTTAAGGTTAAAATGGTAACGATAATACCCTGATAGAGTACATCCACACCCATGCCCTGGGCAAAAATACCGTCACTCGAGCTTCTGGGCTTACGCTTCATAATATTCGGCTCTGCCTTTTCAAGACCTAAGGCAAGTGCCGGGAAGCAGTCGGTTACCAAGTTAATCCACAATAAGTGTGTGGGAAGCAAAACGGTTGTCGCTGTACCGGCAAGCAATGCGCCGTTGTCAGTTACACCGAAAGCCTTCAAAATCAGTCCCATAAACACGGTGCCGATTAAGATAATAAGCACTTCCGAAAGGTTGGAAGAAAGCAGAAATTGAATTGCTTTTCTGATGTTGTCATAAATTCTTCTGCCCTCGCCTACGGCATGCACAATCGTTGCAAAGTTATCATCCGAAAGCACCATATCGGCAACATTTTTGGTAACATCCGTACCGGTGATACCCATGCCGACACCGATATCGGCAGACTTGATGGACGGCGCATCGTTAACACCGTCACCGGTCATGGCAGTCACCATGCCCTTTTTATGCCAAGCGTTGACAATACGGGTTTTATGCTCGGGCTGAACGCGCGCATAAACGGAGTATTTCTCTACATTTGCATCAAACTCTTCATCGCTCATTTTTGAGAGCGCCGCGCCGGTAAGGGATGCGCTCTCATCATCAATAATACCGAGCTCTTTTGCGATTGCCACGGCAGTATCACGGTGGTCACCCGTAATCATAATCGGGCGAATACCGGCTTCATTACACTCAATAATAGCATCCTTCACTTCGGGACGCACCGGGTCAATCATACCGGTTAAGCCGACAAAAGTAAGCTCTTTTTCGATATCGGTAGGTTCGGTAAATTCCGTTACGGCATCTTCTTTCATGGCAAGGCAAAGCACTCTGAATGCTCTATCCGCCATTTGCTTATTTGCCGCTGCAATTTCTTCGCGCAGTGCATAAGTCATATCCACGGCTTTTTCACCATCAAAGTATTTTGTGCAAAGCGCCAAAACCACATCGGGTGCACCCTTAGTATACTGCACCAGCTTACCCTGTGCATCATGAATGGTAGACATCATCTTTCTGCCGGAATCAAACGGTGCTTCCGCCACTCTCGGCATGGATTTTTGCAAGTCATTCTTATTCATATCCATGCTCAGCGCATAGTTAACGAGTGCCACCTCAGTCGGCTCACCGAGCACTTCTTCGCCCTCGACTTTTACATCGGTGCAAAGGCTCATGCCCTGTGCAAGCAAGGTTTTATCCTTGGTAAATTCTTCGACAACGGTCATCTTGTTTTGAGTAAGTGTACCGGTTTTATCGGAGCAGATAATCTGCGCACAACCGAGGGTTTCCACGGCGGTAAGCTTGCGGATAACCGCATTTTTCTTACTCATATTGGTCACACCGATGGAAAGCACAATGGTCACCACTGCAGCAAGACCTTCGGGAATTGCCGCAACAGCCAAGGATACCGCAATCATGAAGCATTCGAGCACGGTTTCGAGCACAGCGCCGGATTGTGAAAACGCACCATTGAAATAATCGGCAATCAACTGAATAGCAAAAATAGCTACACAGATAATAATAACAATAACACTTAAAATCTTGGAAAGCTGATTGAGTTTTTTCTGCAACGGGGTTTCGCTGTCCTCCGCCTTGGCGAGCGCATCGGCAATTTTACCCATTTCGGTATCCATACCGGTGGCTGTAACCACGGCGGTACCTCTGCCGTATACCACACTTGAACCCATGTACGCCATATTTTTACGGTCTCCCAGCGGTACATCGTCTTCACTGCCGAGGCCTAACGCCTTAATGGCTTTGTTGACCGGTACCGATTCACCGGTGAGCGCCGCTTCCTCAATTTTCATGGAAGCACTTTCGAAAATTCTGGCATCGGCGGGAACGGAGTCGCCCGCTTCAAGCACAATCACATCGCCCACAACCAAATCTTCACTGTGGATGATTTGCATTTTGCCGCCGCGAATCACCTTTGATTTCGCCGCACTCATTTTCTGCAGCGCTTCAATGGCTGCCTCTGCCTTGCTCTCTTGGTAAACGCCTAACACGGCATTAACAATAACAACAAAGAGGATAATAAACACATCGGCATCCAAGCCCTCGCCTTTTAAGAAGCCGGTCACACAGCTGATTGCCGCCGCGACAATGAGCATGATAATCATCGGGTCTTTGAGTTGGTCTACAAACTTTTTGAGTAAAGAATCTTTTTTGCCTTCATCAAGCTTGTTTTTACCGTTTTTTTCAAGCCTTGCAAGCGCTTCCTGCTCGCTTAAACCATTTTCGGAAGAACCCACTTCATTGAAAACGGTTTCGGCACTTTCAAGATAAAACTTCATATGCTTTTATCCTTTCAAAAAATAATTTACGCATAAAAAATCCCGCTAAAGGATTTCCCTTTTAGCAGGTAAATACAGAGATACCTGCTAAAAGCAGATAAGTCTCATTGTTTATAATTACGCCAGACAGAAAAACTGCCATGCATGTTGACTGTAATTACGCGAAAACAGCGCCAACTACTCCCCTATCTTTCCATATTCTAACATATTATATAAAATAAATCAATAATAATTTATTTGCGACAAATAAGGATTTGTCGGGCAGAGCAAAACGCGTTTTGCTCTGCAGTTTGGAGAGTGGAGAGTTGAGAGTGGAGTTAAGGGAGGGCTTCGCCCTCACCCGATTGATAGAACAATCCCTCCACCGCAAGCGGTCCCC
>JAFWGH010000167.1 GCA_017512465.1 Clostridia bacterium | reverse complement strand
GGCGATGCCGATTACCGCTTATCCTTCCTCAAAGAAAACAATGTAAAGTGGAGAAACATTTTAGCCCTCAATCCTCGTTTTGCAGATGAAGCACATTTCACCAAACAACTTGACAATCAAGCAAAAAAGATATTGCAGCAATATGCTTTCGGCAGGTTAATTGCCGCCGGAGATAACCGCTATCTTTCGGGTGATTTGTTGCATTTATTAAAGCATCTTGTGAATTCTTCAAGTGATGTCGGCACCGTAACATTAGAGTATGAACTGTTGCGCGAAGGAGAATTTTATGCTCCTTGTGCACAGTATCCGCAAAATGATAAATATGTGCTTTTGCGTAACCCGCATATTGCACGAAATGAAGAAGCAGTTGCCAAGCCGATACACGAAGTCGGCTATTTCAGAAAGAAATATTTATCGCACTTAAACTATGTCATTATGGTTGCTTCCTCCACTCTTATCCCCGAGCGATTGGGTGGTGCGGATTTTGACGGCGATATGATTAAAACCATTGCCGCACCTTTGATTAACAACTGTGTGGCAAGAAACTACGCAAGCGAAGGTTCATTTGATGCTTTTTCACAGCAATATCCTGTTTTGAAAATCCCGTCCGTCACACCGCTTGAACGCGATGCCAACGATTGGCGTGCGCGCATGGAAACGGTCAAAAACACCTTTAATGCTCGCATCGGGCAGATCTGCAACGCCGCGTTTGACAGGAGCATTGTTGCCTATGACGAAAGCCGAAGCGAAGAAGAACGCCGAGCATGCCGCGAAGAAACGGAATTATTGGAAATCTTAACAGGATTGGAAATTGACTCGGCAAAAAGCGGCGTCAAGCCCGATTTAAGGGAGTATCTTACTCACAAAACAGCGGAGCGCAGCCACTTTTTAAAATACAAAAGCATTGCCGCCGATGAAAGCACAAAACAGTGGTTTAAAGAAACAAAGAAAAAGAAATTAGACAAATTCTTTGCCGAAACCGATTGGAATGCCGTTACGGCGAATGTGGAAAAACTGCCGTACTTTGCACTGATGCTTGAAAAGAACACACCGAAACAAAAGCCAAAGCCGGCAAGTGATGAAGAATTATTCCCGTTTGCAAAATTCAAAGATTGGAAAAAGCAATTAAACCAGAGCGATTTAGAATTGATTCAAGCGGTGATTGCCGATTATGAGCAGGCACTCCGGCACATTCGCATCAGCCGCTTATCGGCGGAAGAGATGAAACGGCACAGCGATGTGGAGCGCATCCTCTTTGCAAGAGGGCAGGAAAACGAATACACTGCCGATGAGCTTTACGGTTTGTTTTCTTCCGTGAACGCGGAGCGTATTGCCTCATTGCGCCGAAAGTTAAGTGAAGAACAGTTTCACCTGATGCCGTATGAGCAGCGAATCGACTTTCTCCAAAATGCCATGATGCCCGATGCCTATGCGGCTTTTGACTACATAGAATTGCTTGCCGATTTCAGGTGTAACGGCTACCGCATTTTGGGTGACATTATCTGTGATTATGATGATAAATATATGGCACAGCAGCAAAAAGAAAGAGCCCTTCGCAGTGATACGAAGAGCGAACTGTTCAATGCGATTATGCGACTGTATCAATCAGACACGGGCGGTGATTATACCTGCCTTGCCGCACGGTGTGTTAAACGATACATACGGGACAAAGGATTACCCGCCGGTACGGCATTAAGGTGTGCCGTGGCACTCGGAAAACGGCAGTTTACCTATGATGTTTTCCTTGCCGAACTCGAAAAAGAATTAAAGGAAGAAAAAGATGCTCAACGAAAAAGAAGAATTTCTCGCTTACACAAGTAAGCCGAATTACCGCAAGGCGGATAAACACACTTATCTCGGCAGGTTTAATTT
>JAFWGH010000166.1 GCA_017512465.1 Clostridia bacterium | reverse complement strand
GTGTGGTTTCAGCCACTTTTTTGACACTCTGAAAGCATTAAAAAAAGAGGCAAACGCCTCTTTTTTTAATGCTTTATGAGTTGTGATAGAATCATTTGATTTCAATTTTATGCCGTTTGGAAATCGGTGTAAAAAGGTTTTTAAGCGTGGTGTCGCGTTTAGAAGAAACCGCATAACACAGATAAAACACATCATCATCTACACTGATTAATGTTTTCTCGGCTTTATTCCCATCAAAATAAATATCTCGTTGGTCATCCTTGGGCAGATAAAAAATGCCCAAGCTTTTTTTGCCGTTTGATGTATGAATAGTCATCCAGTAATAATCATTTTCATCCACCGGCGGGCTTTTCGGTAAAACACAAAACCCAAAATCAAATGCCAGTTTCCCGTCATCCGTTTTTCTCAGAACACGCACGGCATAATCATCGTTTTTATCACCGCCATGAACACAGCAGCTGCTATAAATAATAACGACATTTTCTTCCGCTTCAAAGCTGTATTTCAACTCATACGGCGGGCAATAATCAAGGTTGATATCATTGCGCTTTGTTTCATATGCTTCATAAGCCTGCAAAGCTTGCTCTGCATCGGAAAAGGTTTCCTCTTTCAAAGGAACATCGCTTTCAATGAATCGGTCTGTTGCAAATGAAAAACCGCCAACAAGCATTAATGAAAGTAATAACAAAACGCCGATAACAATTACAAATTTAGGAATGCGCTTTTTTGCTTTCACGCCTTCCTTTTTGGAAAAAAGCGCACCGCAAAACGGGCACTCTTTGCTGCCCTCAGCGATAATCTTGTTACAATTCGGACAAATCATAGCATCTCCTTATTGTATAGTAACAGTGATACTCTCAAAACAATCTTTAAGCGCTTGTTGTGAAGTTTCGCTTTCAAACAGCATGCAGTTTGTTTCGGAAACTACCCAAAGATAGTAATACTTCAACTTTCCTTGGTCGTACAAGGAGTAAGAGATATAGGGATGACCGTCTTTTTTCCCTTCATCAAATATTTTTTCAATATTATCCGTAAATACAGGTTCTTTATTGATAAATGCCATACCCTTTTGAGCATCATGAAAGCGGACATCTGCAATTTTCTCATCATCTTTATTAATAAGAAAGTCTTCATTCGCTGCCATTTTGAATGTGTAAGTGTCATCCGAAAAATCAACACTGACATTTTCGCCATTATCAAGGCCGTAACTTACACCCGCATGAAAACTACAGCCGGTACAGACTAAAAGCACAAAGCACAATAAAACAATAACAGTTTTCTTCATTCTATTCTCCTCGAAATCATGGGTAGAATGGTTCGAATCTTTCTACCCATAAGTAATCATATAAAGAAACAACATTTGCAATTTGGGCAAATCATACTTATTCCTTACTCTCCCCGCTGCAACGCCGGCGCAGTTTTTTTGCGCAAATCACGATACCCTCATAGTCCTCTATATCATCAAGAGGATTTAATCAATAAAAATCCACATTCTTTAAAAGGCTGTAAATGACATCTATTGATTCATATGTTTTTAACCCTATACCGATATTATCAGAAGCATCTAATATGCACATCCAATATTTCTTTCCGTTTTAATCGGCTTCCAACAATAAAAATCTTCGTCCTCGTGCTTCGCTACACTCCACAACGGCAGGGTCGGTAGATATATCATCACGCTCAAAATAAGCTTTTGCCTCGTTTGCATCAATAGGTATCACTTCGGCAACCTCTTTCCCGTTTTTCACCGCACGAATGGTTTCGCCGTTATTCGCGGTAAATGTGTACTCATAATCGCTTGCGCATTCAATATTGACTGTTTCACCGCTTTTTAACGGAATTTTATATGTTTCGGTTTTTGAAGCTGAACACGAAGCCAGCGAGAGCAATAAAACCAAAATGAGAGTAAGAGACAATATGCTTATCATTAGCTTTTTCACTTTATTTTCCTCCTATATAACAGCAGCCATTATCCACTGCATAAAATCAATTTTCGCTCTTGTTTTCGGAAAGCAGTTCTCCACTGCAGCGCCAGCGCAGTTTTTTGGCACAAATCACGATGCCCTCGTAGTCCTCTACATCTTCAAGGGGAATATCATCATTTTCGCAGAAGATAAAGCAGCCGTCTTTTAAGAACAGCGAAGCGCCGAAGATTTCACAGGTGTAATGTTCATCCAAGGGAAACAGTTTTAAATAAACTAAATCCGAAAACTCCAACTCCACATCTTCGATGCCGGCGATAGCGGTTTGAATGGTGACACGCAAAATGCGCTTGTCATTGAGCGGATGCATGCCTTTCTCCGTCATATACGCACCGCTGACATAGTGCATCTCTTTGATACAGCTGTCGTGAAAATAGCAAACAGCATTGTGCATAAACTCATGAATATCCTGCTGTGTTTTAATCTCGTGATACATGTGATTTCTCCTAAATTTACTGTACTTATTATAACACATTTCCAAAAGTGAAACAATCTTATGCGGTGAGAGAAGGGAAAAATAAGGAAAAATAAAGGGAAAATGCAGCATTTGCATGTAAAAACGCAGAAAACACAGGCAAGGTGCCTGTGTTTTCTGCGTTAGCAGCCGGCAGTCAGCCGGTGCATTATAATCGGGTGCGGGTGTCCTGCCCTTAGTTATTCACTCTTAACTCTTCACTAAAAAAAGCCCCGAAGGGCTTTTTTTATTTCGCTGCGCCGGTTGAACCGAACACCACATCAATTTTATGTTCTACCACTTCTTGGATTAACTCTCTTGCGGGAGTCAGGTACTGTCTCGGGTCAAAGTGCTTCGGGTTTTCGGCAAAGTGCTTTCTGAGCGCTGCGGTCATTGCAATGCGGATATCGGAGTCTACATTGACTTTGCACACTGCCATGGAAGCCGCCTTGCGCAGCATATCCTCGGGAATACCGATAGCATCGGGCATCTCGCCGCCAAATTCATTGATAATTTTAATATGCTCTTGGTTTACACTGCTTGCACCGTGAAGTACAATCGGGAAACCGGGCAATCTCTTTTCGATTTCTTCGAGAATGTCGAATCTCAACTGCGGCTTTTGACCGGGCTTAAACTTGTAAGCGCCGTGGCTGGTACCAATCGCAATCGCGAGAGAATCCACACCGGTGCGGGTGACAAAATCCTCTACCTGCTCGGGCTTGGTGTAGGAAGCATCCTCAGCGGAAACATTCACTTCATCCTCCACGCCGGCAAGGGTGCCGAGCTCGCCCTCTACGGTAACACCGTGAGCGTGCGCATAGTCCACAACCTTTTTGGTCAGTGCAATATTTTCTTCGTAAGGAAGAGAAGAGCCGTCAATCATCACGGAGGTGAAGCCGCCGTCAATACAAGACTTACAGGTTTCAAAATCCGGACCGTGGTCAAGGTGCAGGGCAATCGGCAAACCGGTTTCCTCTGCGGCAGCCTTTACCATGGCAACGAGGTAATCGTGAGAAGCGTATTTTCTCGCACCTGCGGAGCATTGCAAAATAACCGGCGCATTGAGCTTTTTGGCAGCTCTGGTGATACCTTGAATGATTTCCATATTGTTGATATTGAAAGCACCGATGGCATAACCGCCTTTGTATGCTTTCTCAAACATTTCTTTTGTTGTTACGAGTGGCATAATAAATCTCCTTTGGTTATTTAATTAAGTTAATTATATACTAATTATCACAATATTACAATAAGCAAATTGCCCAATTTTTTTTGCGGCAAAAATTGAGCGGCAGAGGTTTTCAACATCCGCAAAAAGCGGGAAAATGTTGAAAACCGGCGCCTTTTCGCGTAACGACGGGAGTTGCCCGCCTAAGTTATCAACACAATCAACAAAGTTATCAACATTCATGTGTTGAAAACCTTGCTTTAATTAAAAGCGGTGCCGACAGCCTCAATACCATCCTTTGAGAAGGTGAATGTCGCATTGTCTCCCTCGCCGGAAAAGGTGCCGTTCGGTGTAAGCACCTCGATAGCAAAATCCGAAGCGGCAATATATTCGAGCGCATCCAAATCGTTGATATAGTCCTCCGAAGAAATATCGGTTTTAATATATTTCATTTTATAGGTGAACTTGTCGGCATCGCGGGTGATATACGCAGGGCGGAAATACTGCTCATACAGCGCCTGAATCAAATTGCCCTGCATGGTGTAGGTTGCTTCGGCACCGCCGCTCCAGCCGTCATACAGCATTAATTTCACATAGGTATCAAAGCTCAAATCACTCTCGCCCGCATGGAGCGAAACCGTGTAATTTGTGGTTGAAAACTGCAAGTCCTCCGGCACATTAAAGTGTACCGTTTTCCCCATTTCGGTCAAAAAGTATTTATAGCCGTTTTGCGTGGCGCAAAGATAATTGTCAAAATCGATATTTAACATCCGCTCAAGCGTATATTCCACCTGCTGCACACCGCCGAGTTCAAACTCCTGCGCCAGTGTTCTATCGCTCAAACCGCGTGT
Source organism: Clostridia bacterium (assembly GCA_017512465.1). Taxonomy (GTDB): domain Bacteria; phylum Bacillota; class Clostridia; order Oscillospirales; family Acutalibacteraceae; genus RUG714. The sequence continues at coordinate 15,686 of JAFWGH010000166.1, read as the reverse complement.
GTAAACCGGCACGGAAAGAATAGAGGTTTTGCCCGCACTCATGTTGATACCGACCAAAAAGATGTTATACAAATCCTTTTCGCCGGGTGAAGTTACGGCAATCAAATAGTTCTTTTTACCCTCAACCGGATGTACTTCAATTTCCGGCGTTTCTTCTTGCGTGGTGCTTTCGGTGGTCTGCCCCAAAAACATATTTGAGAGCGAGCCGTATTTATAAGAAATGAAAAAATAAGTGCCTATCATCACTGCCACTATAATCAGCAACACTGAAAAAACGGTACGCTTAGAGGTAGTATCAAACCCCTTTTGCGGATCGTTAAAATTGGTTGAGACCGGTTTTTTGCTTCTTTTTTTCATAAGGCGTTAACTTTCTGTTTCTGTTTTGGATTTTTTTCGCTGCTTGTGTAAGAATATACTGCCGATGCAAATTAAAACCGCGCCGCACACATAGCCGGCAAGGCGAAAGTAAAATTCGCCCTCGCCGAAAGCGGCATCAAAGAGCACTTTGAGCTTGCCGACATGCTCCTCATAGCAATAGGTGCTGCCGTCTCGCGCCAAATAGGTGTAGCGGTCGACAGCGGTTTGAATCACCGCGTGGTTGGTGATGCCCGGCTCCACATTTTCTTTCTTGGCATGCGCCGCATAGGTCACAAAGGTGGTTTCCTGCTCATAATAAATGGAGGCATTGCGGTAAACCACATAGTATTTTACATCGCGGCTTTTTATTTTGCCGAACATGTTATACTTGGTTTTATCCCGCATGAGTACATGCGAATAGGTGTAGTGAATTTGTCCCTTGTCCTCCACGGAAAAGGGGTATTGTGTGCGGAATAAAAATGCGCTGATAATGCATGTAGCCCCAAGCACAATTATGCACACAAAAAGCACGATGCGCACCACCTTGCGCCGGTGCTTGTCATATTCTTCGATTAATGCTTTTTCTTCGCTTAAAGCGTTTTTATTTTCATCCATTCTTTTGTGCCTTTTCCTGTTCTTCGTTTAAGGGCTGCATGCTCACGCTTTCCTTGCCCTCAAAATCGTATTTTTCCTGATAATAGTTTTCGGGGGTGATTTCAAAGGAGCCGTCTGCCCCGCAGGTGATGACCGTGCACCCTCTTTGAGAGCCTAAATTCTTTATGCCCTTATACACAAAGCAGTCGCACGACATGCCGTAGCTTAAGCGCACGCCCATGTATTCAAAGGAGAAATTGTTGGTGTGGTCATGACCGCAGAAAATCGCCTGCGTGGAGCCGTAATCCAGCACGGCTTCAAACATATCATCATCCCCCGCACCGCAGAAGATATACGGCGCTTCCGTTTCGCCCATATAGCCGTAGACATACTTGGTATCAAAGGTGTCCCGATAGCCGTTTTTCTCATAATTTTCCCAAGCGGTTTTGTATTCCGCAAGCGGGATGTGGAAAAACAGGAAGGACGGAACAATATTAAAGCGCTTGGAATACTCACTGCGCTTGGCAGCATCCGCGACAGATGCTATTGCCTGCTTATTTAAATCGGTCAGGATATTGACCGTGGATTTATACCACTCGATTTGGTCCGGATGAATGTTGTCATATTCCCCTTTAAAGCCCCATGCATCGTCTGCCGGGTAAGAGTGGGAATCGAGCAGGATAAAAGAGCGGGTAATCACACCATCGCTGTTTTTAACATTAATCGCGTAATTGCCTTCACCGGAAAGGCTTTCGCTGCCGCGCTGAAACAGGCAGTATTCGCCGCATTCCTCCAAGCGCTGTGCAAGCGCTGCTTCATCTAAATACGCCATCGCCTGACAGTCGTGATTGCCGAAGGTGAATGCCCAATAGATACCGAGATTATTCATCATGGTGCTGAACACCTTTAACTCGTTTGCGTTATTAAATGTACCGCTCTCCGGCACCGGGAAGAAGGCATCACCGGTAACAATCACCAAATCGGGCTTTTCCGCGCGCAACATGGTTTCCACTGTTTTTAACATCTGCTTATCACTCGCAAGGCTGAGAAATCCGCAGCCGAGGTGGGTATCGGTGAGCTGCACAACCTTTAATTCCCTGTCGGTCGTGAAGGTATAAAAGCCGGTAGCATCGTCTATTGCCGGAGTGAGTCTGTCTTCGGTAAATACCGCGTCCACACTCTTCGCCTGCTTCATGACTATCGATGTGCAAATCACATTTGCCAGCGCAATGAGCGCCGCCGCGCCAATGAGGATGCCGAGAATCCACAGCAGAATTTTGAGAAACAGATTCATTTTTTTCTTTTCTTTAGCCATGCAGGAATCCTCCGTCTACAACAAGGGTTTGTCCGGTAATAAAGGCAGCATCATCACTGAGCAGGAAGCTGACCGCTTTAGCAATATCCTCCCCGCTGCCGATGCGCTGCAGCGGTGTATCCCGGCGCAGCTGCTCCATGTCTTCTGCGGACAGCTCGCTGTTCATCGCCGTATCAATCACTCCGGGCGCGATACAATTCACCCGAATACCGCTTCTGCCGAGCTCACTTGCCAGCGCCTCGGTGAGCGCAATAACTGCCGCCTTGCTTGCGGAGTACAGCGCCTCGGTTGCGGCACCCCGCACACCCCAAATGGAAGCAATATTGATAATATTGCCGCTCTTTTGCCGCAACATATATGGCACGGCTCTGGCGCTTGCTTTGTATACCGCGGCAAAATTTACCGCCATTAAGCGGTCAAATGCGGCATCATCCACATTCTGGAAGCAATCCACAACCGAGACACCGGCATTATTAATCAGTGCATCGGCACCGCCCTCAAAAACGGAGGCGGCATATGAAAACAATGCATCCAGCTGTGCGCTTTGCGCCACATCCGCTTGAAAGATATAGGCATTGGAATATTCTTTTTGCACTGCGGCGGCAGCCGCGGCGGAGCGGTGGTAGCAAATGAGTACACGGTGTCCCGCTGCGAGCAGCTTTCGGCTGATTGCCAATCCGATTCCGGAGGCACCGCCCGTAATGATGATTTTCATAATATATAAGTCTCTGTTTCTATGATAGTGTGCACATGCTTGTGCAAATTTACAAATTGTTAATACTTTTGTCACTTGCAACTATTATAATGTAATTATATTATATATGATAGTTTTGGAAATTACAATCAAAAATATAAAACCGAAAACCGGGAAACGGAGGCGGTCTATAAAACACACAAACAATTCAATTCCCATTGTGTAAAATCACAGTATCTATATATAGTGTTTTTTGCTGTTTACACATACAATAATTAGATTGTTGTAAAAATGTAACCAAAAAAACTAAGAAAATCTGTCTTTTTACTTGCATTTTGCCAGTATATATGTTAAAATTCACATACGAACTGAAAAGTTTTTGTTCATATTGTTTATGTGCAAATTAACGAAGGCAGATTTGCCAGAATACAAAGTGTTAGGGGGAAGAGAATTTGTCTAACAGAATATTTCAGGGTATTATTCATCAGATGAAAGATGCTGCGGGCGCCACCGTCGGCGTGATTGATGAAGCCGGCGTCGTCGTTTCCTGCAGTGACCTCGGAAAAATCGGTGAAATCAACACCTCGAGTCCGGAAAAGATTTTCGGCAGTGACGGTGTGAGTGTGGTGGGTAATTATACTTACCGCAATTTCGGCTCCGTTTCAAAGGCGGAATATGCCGTGTTTGTTGAGGGCTCCGATGAAGGTGCCAAGAAAAATGCATGCATTATTGCTGTTGCGCTCAGCAATATTAAGCAGCTCTATGATGAAAAGCATGACAGAAGCAATTTCATTAAAAATGTTATTTTAGATAATATTTTACCCGGTGATATTTATTTGAAAGCGCGCGAGCTTCATTTTAACAATGAGGTTTCCCATGCCGTGCTGTTAATCAGAACACCCGTGAAAAGCGATATCTCTGTTTTTGATGCCATTCAAAACCTTTTCCCCGACAGAAACAAGGATTTCGTTGTCAGTGTCAATGAAACAGACATTGCATTAATTAAAGAAGTCAATACCGCGGTATCCTTCCGCGAGCTCGAAGAGCTTGCCTCCACCATTTGTGATGCGATACAAAAAGAGTTCGGCATTAAAATCGTTATCGGCATCGGCTCTTGCGTTGTGGGCATTAAAAACCTTGCTTCCTCCTTTAGAGAGAGTCAGGTGGCGCTCGAGGTCATGAAGGTGTTTGATACCGAGAGAAGTATTGTCAGCTACAACAATTTGGGTATTGCAAGGCTCATTTATCAATTGCCGACCACCCTGTGCGAGATGTTCTTAAATGAAGTGATGAAAAAGGGCTCTTTGGATTCGCTCGACCAGGAAACATTGTTGACAATTCAAAAATTCTTTGAAAATAACTTGAATGTTTCCGAGACCTCAAGAAAGCTGTTTGTGCACAGAAACACCCTCGTTTACAGAGTGGAAAAAATTAAAAAGCTGACCGGACTCGACTTGCGTGAGTTTGATGATGCGATTGTCTTTAAAGTAGCGTTAATGGTCAAGAAATATCTTGATTCCAATCCGGTTAAATATTAATTATTCTAAGGAGTTCCCGTTTTGATAGAATTTAAAAATGTTTCCAAAGTGTATGAAAACGGCACAGAGGCCCTTTCCGATATTTCACTGAAAATCGAGCAGGGCGAATTCGTTTTCGTGGTCGGTGCCTCAGGCGCCGGCAAATCCACGTTTTTAAAGCTTGTAATGCGTGAAGAAAATGTCACCTCGGGTGATATTTGGATTAATGATTTCCATCTTCCTACTCTGAAAAGGAAGCAGATTCCGAAATTCAGAAGAAGCATGGGTATCGTGTTCCAGGATTTCAGACTCATTCCCAAAATGACCGTGTTTGACAATGTGGCGTTTGCCATGCGTGTGGTCGGCGCAAAAGAGGCGGATATTCGCCGCCGCGTGCCGCATGCGTTGGAGCTCGTGGCGCTTTCTCACAAAGCGAGAAGCTTCCCCAATGAGCTTTCGGGCGGTCAGCAGCAGCGCGTGGCGCTGGCAAGAGCGCTTGTAAACAAGCCGAAAATCATTATTGCGGACGAGCCCACCGGTAATGTGGACCCCGAAATGAGTTATGAGATTGTAGACCTGTTGGATAGAATTTCACAACAGGGCACCACCGTTGTGATGGTCACACACGCACATGATTTGGTGGATAAATTCAATCACAGAAAAGTGGTCATTTCCAATGGTAAGCTGATTCAGGATACCGGCACCGGCTTCGATATCAGTGCCGAGCAGGATGAGATTTACGGCTTCCGCGCCGAGGCGAAAATTGCTTCGGAAATTTCGGAGAAAGAAGATGAAGAGAAGGCGGAGGACCCGGACTCTCTGGAAAACCTGGATGATTTAGAGCCGCTTGAAAGCGCCAAGGGCGATGAGGCGGACATTTACCCGACAGAGGGTATTAATGATGAGATTATTGAAAACATCCATGACAATTTGGATGATGATTCCAAGGTCAATGACATCGTAGACCAGGTACTCGGCTCGAAGTCCACTTTGGAAACCTTTGTCAATAAAGACAGGACCGATATTGATTATTCCGTTTTCCTCGAAAGCGTTGAACTGGAAGAGAACGATAGCAAAGAGGAGGGCGATGAAGAATGAATTCCGCAGGTTATCTGATTAAAGAAGGCTTTAGAAGCGTTAAAATCAACAAATTAATGACCGTGGCATCCATGGGTGTATTGATTTGCTGTATGCTTTTAATGGGCTGTTCCGTTTTGGTGAGTGCGAACACCACCAATTTGCTTTCAAAAATTGAAGAGCAAAATGTCATCATGGTTTTTATGGATGATAAAGCCACACAGGATATGACAGATGCCGTGAAGGCAGAAATTGAGCAGATGGACTATGTTAAAGAGGTTGTGTTCATCTCTAAGGATGAGGCTTGGGAAAATCAGCTCAAAGAGATGAATGATTCTCAAAGAGAGTTTTTTGAAAACTATGCCGACCAATCTCCGCTGCCGGATACCTTAAAGGTAGTGGTCGATGATATGACCGGCTTTGATTCCACGGTGGAAAATCTGAAAAAATTAGACCATGTGCAAAACATTCGTGAAAACTCGCAGCTCGCACAAAAGCTCGCAAGAGTCCGTCAGGCGGTTAATATTGTGTGTATTGCCGTAGTATCGCTGCTGTTTGTAGTTTCCGTTTTCATTATTTCCAACACGGTGCGTATTTCCATGTTCTCGAGAAAACTGGAAATCAGCATTATGAAGAGTGTCGGTGCGACAGACGGATTTGTGCGCACACCGTTTATTGTGGAAGGTATCGTTATCGGTCTTCTTTCCGCCGGGGTGGCAGAGTTATTGGTATGGGGCATTTATGAGCTCGCCATGAAGGAGCTTGCAAGCATGCTTACCCTGTTTAATACCGGGTTTGTACCCTTCTCCTCCCTGTGGTGGATTTTGTTAATTGCCTTTGTCATTTTGGGCGTTGCTACCGGTGTGGGCGGCAGTTTCGTTTCCATGAATAAATATTTGAAGCATGAAGGAAGTGAATTGAATGAAGTTGCTTAAAGCTGCAGGGGTGAAAGTATTTTCCATACTGTTAGTGATAAGCCTTTTATTCGCATCTTCCGTTTCCGTCACGAGCTTGGCAGAGTCCGAGCTGGACAAAGCAAAATCTTCTTATGATTCCGCAAAAAAGGAGTATGAGAAGCTAAAAGAACAAAAGGCTTCTGCGGAGGACCAGTTAGAAGCGGCGCAAACCGCCTATTATTCGCTGGTTTCACAAGTAGAGCTTTTGGATAAAAACATTCAACAAGTACAAGCGCAAATCCAAAAGCTGCAAAAGCAGATTGCGGACTATCAGGTCAAAATTGAAAAACAGCAAGCCTTGATGGATAAGCGCTATCATGAATTTTGCTCACGCTTAAAATCCTTATATATTGCAGGCAGCATGAGCTCGCTGCAGGTGTTATTCACCGCACAGGACTTTTCCGATTACTTAACCAGACTCGAAATGGTTACCAAAATCGGCGAGCTGGATGCGAAAACCATCAGCGAATTAGAGGATATCCTGCATGAGTTGCAGGAGCTGCAAAAGCAGCTGGATATTGACAGAGCGGAGCAGCAAAAAAAGAAAAATGAGCTGGATGCACAAATGACAGAGCTTGAACAAAAGAAGTCAGAAGCGGCATCCTCTCTCGCCGAGTGCGAGAGCTTAATCGCTCAAATTAAAGCCGCACAGGCAGATGCGCAAAAAGAGATGAATAAGGCGCTTGCCGAAATCAATAAATTAACGGCTTCGGGCGGCATAAAAGGTACGGGACAGCTGTGTTATCCGGTACCGAGCTGTATGAGTGTTTCTTGCGGATACTACGGCTACGCCAACCACAACGGTGTCGATTTTGCAAACGGCCCCGGATTGTATGGCGCAAGCGTTGTTGCGGCGGATGACGGTCAGGTGGTCGGTGCGGACATGTGGGAGTATTCCTACGGTCACCATGTCACCATAGACCATGGTAACGGCATGAAAACCATTTATTGCCATATGAGCAATATCAATGTGCGTGTCGGTCAAAATGTGAAAAAAGGTGAAGTGCTCGGCGGTGTCGGGTGCACCGGAAATGTTATTCCGAGAGGTATGGGCGGTACGCACTTACATTTCGGTGTGATTGTCAACGGCGCCTTTGTCAACCCGTTTAATTATCTGTAAAATGTATGAAAAGATTTAAAAATCTAATGAGTAAAGGGTGTGTGAAAATGAAAAAGAAGAGTTTTTGCAAGCAGTTTCTCAGTAGCATGTGTGCTGTGCTATTGGTCTTTACGCTTGTCTTTTTCGGCTCGTTAAGCGTTGTGGCGAACGATAATGTGGATTCGCTGCGCGAAAAAATTGCAGCCGCAAAGGAAAAAGCCTCCGAATTGCAGGACCAGGCAAGCGATGCAAACGCGGCTTATCAGGCAAAGCTGGAGGTCTACAATACCGCTTGTGATGCCGTGAGCGAGATTAATGATGAAATCGCCGACACGGAAGCCAAAATTGAAGACACCCAAAAGTCTATTGAAGAATTAAAAGTAAAAATTGATAAGCAGCAAAAGGCAATTGATAAAAAGTATAATGAGTTTAAGGCACGCCTTAAAGCATTATATGTTGCCGGTAGCTTAACCAATATGCAGGTGCTTTTGACCGCAGAGGACTTTTCCGATTATTTAACCAAGCTGGAAATGGTCAGAAAGGTTTCCGAAAAGGACAATGCGGCGATTGAAGAGATGCAGCGCCTTGCCGAAGAGCTCAAAGAAGCACAGGCTAAGCTCGATAAAGATAAGCAAAAGTTAGAAGAGCAGGAAAATCAGCTCATTGAAGATAAGAAAACCTTAGATGCGGCAAAGGAAGAAGCGGAAAAGGCTTACAACGAAAGCCTTACCATTCTCAGGGAAATCAAGTCCAAGCAGGCAAATAACAATTCGCAGCTTGCCGAGTATCAAAGCGAGTTAAACGATGTGCTTGAAGAAATCCGTAAAGCCGAGGAGGCTGCCAGAAAAGCGCAGGAAGCACAGCAAAACGGACAGACCTATGACAGCGGCGGTGCCATTACCATCACCCAGGGCTCCGGTCAGTTCTGCTATCCGGTTCCGGGACACACCAGAATCACCTGCGGATTCTACGGCTATGCGAACCACAACGGTGTGGACTTCTCCGATGGCGGCATCTATGGCGCAACGGTTGTTGCGGCGGATTCCGGCACCGTGGTGAAGGTTGCATATTTAAACTATTCTTACGGTTATCATATCTTTATCGCACACGGCAACGGTTTGGTTACCCAATATTGTCACCTGAGCGCTATCGGTGTCAGCTACGGGCAGACCGTTTCCAAGGGGCAGGCAATCGGTAATGTCGGCTCAACCGGTAATTCCACCGGGCCACACTTACATTTCGGTATTATGAGTACCGGCGGCGGATTCCTGAATCCCGAATCTTATCTGTAATATAGCAAAATTATAAAAAAGAAGGTTGTATTCCATTGAAGTTATTTAACTTCTTTCAAAACAAAATAACAGCATCCTCTATTGTAGTGCTACTGATTTTTTCGGTAGCACTCTTTCCCGTGTTAAGCGTTGTGGCGATTGGCGAGGAGCAGACAACGGCGGCAGAGCAGACAACGGCTGAAAAAACCACTAAGGATGCTGCTGCAGAAAAAGCAAAAAAAGAGAAAAAAGAAAAAGAAGACAAAATCGCTACCGAGACCAAGAAAAAAGAGCAAGAAAAGCTCGAGGAAGCGAAAGAGAAATATAAAGAAAAAGAGGACGCTTACAAAAAAGCGAATGCTTCCGTTGCAAGTATTAACGGCGAAATCAAGGATTTGGAAACCGATATCATTGATACGATTGAGGATATCCAAAAACTGCAAGCACAAATCGAAAAGCAACAGGAAAATGTCGACAAGCTGTATAATAACTTTAAAGGCAGATTAAAATCCATTTATATGTCCGGCTCGTATACGGACATTCAAGCGCTGCTGATGGCAGAGGATTTTGTCGATTATTTAACCAAAAGCGAAATGATTAAGGCAGTTTCCGAAAAAGATGCCGCCGCCATTCAGGAAATGCAGCAGGCATATTCCATATTGAAAAAGAAGCAGGACAAGGTTAAAAAGGACCGTGTAAAATTAGAGGTCAAGGAAGCAGACCTACAAACCTCCAAGGCGGATTTGGAGCTGAAAAAGGCAGAAGCGGCAAAAGCCTATAATGAATCCATAGATTACCTCAAGGAGGTCAATAAATCCGAAGAGGCAACCAAGGTTCAGATTGAAAAGGAGCAAAAAGAGCTCGAGAAAATCGTTGCCATGTGTAAAAAGGAAGCGGAAATATCCAATGACATTGCCAAAGCCATTAAGAGCGGTAAGTACAAGGATATTGAGAGCGAAATCATTTCCAACGGCGGTCAGCTGTGCTTCCCGGTTCCCTCTTGTACCGAAGTTTCCTGCGGTTTCTACGGCTATACAAACCATAACGGCATGGACTTTGCCAACATGAAAATCAACGGACAAAAGGTGGTTGCCGCCAAAGCGGGAAAAATCATGAGTGTAAAGCTGCTTGATTATTCCTACGGGCACCATGTTTGGATTAACCACGGCGGGAATACCGCAACGCTGTATGCACATATGAGCCGTATCGTTGTTAAAGAAGGGCAGTATGTTAAACAGGGACAGGTCATCGGTTATGTCGGTTCCACCGGCAACTCCATCGGACCGCACCTGCATTTCGGCTATTTGGTAGATGGTCAATTTGTTAACCCGCTCAATTATTTTTAATATTTTCTAAATGATGGGGATGTTTCAATGATCATTGAAACATCCCTTTTTTGCGCAAGTATCGGTTGACAGATACACTACAATTTTGTATATTATTATATAATTGCGAAAAAGAACATAAAAAAGTTTCACATTTTATATTAAGTAAACAGGGAGACAGTTATGTATTGTTCAAAATGCGGCGCAACTTTGCAGCAGGGCCAAAGGTTTTGTCCCAAGTGCGGAGCCGCCAATATTCAGCATACGGAAGATACGGAGGTATCGGCGCAATCTAAAGCCAAGAATACCTGTGCGCCTGCCGATGAGCAGGCGGCGGCATCGGCGAAGCCGAAAAAGAAAAAAGGGCATAAGGCATTCATCATCATTGTCGTTATCCTGGCTCTATTAGTCGGCGGCATGCTGATTTTCATGCAAACAAACTTCTATAAAATCAAAAAAGCCGAGCATCTCATCGGCAAAGGCAAATTGGGCGAAGCAAAAAGCGTGGCGGATGAAGTATCGTCTGCCGAGGGCGATGCGTTGGGCGCATACATGAATGTGCTCGAGAAAAAGCAGGATTTCCTCACCGCCTTTAATGCTTCTAAGCAAACGGCGGGTGAAGGCAAAACAAACTTGCTTGTTTGCACCAAAAAGAATACGGAATTGTATATCAAATCCAATGCGTTTTTGGATGCATTTAAAACCTTCCAAAATGAAAAAGATGCCGAGGATTTGCCGAAAAGCATGCAAGAGGATTACAATTATTGCAAAAAGGTGATTGACTCGCTCTATGATACCGGCTTCAGTAAAGAAATGTTCTATAAGGTGCAGACAATTCTTTTAACAAAGCTTGAAAAGAATCACAAGCAATCCTTCACGCTCAAACAGGTGCAAGAGAGCGTGGATGTGACGCAAAATGCGTATAAACAAATTGAAAGTGTAAAAAATACACTCAAAAACATATCGTCTGCAGTGGATGACGGCGAGTATATCTGCTTGAGCGGCAGTTACTATAAAGAAATCTCCGGTTTTGTGGAAGCGATGGATGTTTTGGCGGGGACTTCGAAAGCCGAAGCCGATAACGAGCAGCAGGCAATCACGGATGATTTGAAAAAGAACAGTGACTGGACAATGAATACAGAGCTGTATTTGAAAAATAAGGATGAAAACTACAGCTATTCGTTTGGGCAATATTTTGAGCCTGTATCGAATGAACAGAGTGCAAGCGATAATGCGGATTTGGTGATGAACTCTTTACAGGTTGGCATTTTGGGCTTATACCTCAATCATGTAGAAGAAGCATAGTGTTAGCATTATCAAGAATTAGATTTATAAAAAAGAGAGTAAAACATGGATTTTTTTAACCCGCGCAAAAGAGAATATAAAGTCCCCTCACATGCACTGTGCGAGGGGGAGGCTGTTACACTGCGCTTATGCATGCCGCGCGATTATCGCTGTGAGGGTGCAAGAGTGCTTGTGCAGCAAGATGGCGGCAGCACGCAAAAGCATACCATGCACTGGAGCGGCATGTGCGGTGACACGCATGAGTGGTGGAGTGTGCAAATCACGCTGCGCCACAGCGGCTTATACTGGTATAAGTTTGAATACAGTGTGCCGTATTCGGGCGGTGTGATTGCGCGTGATGAAAGCGGTAAAGCGGTTGTTTGCGAGGCGGGCGAGCCGTGGCAGTTAACTGTTTATGAAAAGGATTTTCACACGCCGCAGTGGATTAAGGGCGGCATTATCTATCAAATCTTCCCCGACCGCTTTGCCACCGGCACCGACGGCGTGAAAAACGAATATGCGGACAGAAGGGTGCGCAGCGATTATGAAAACGACCCGGAGTGGAAGCCGGTAAACGGTGTGTATAACAGTGATTATTTCGGCGGTAATTTGCAGGGAATCCGCGAAAAACTGCCGTATTTAAAGCAGCTCGGCGTAACATGTATTTACTTAAACCCGATTTTTGAAGCGCATTCCAATCACCGCTATAATATTGCCGATTACTCGAAGATTGACAGCATGCTCGGTACCGAAGCCGATTTTAAAGCGTTGTGCAAAGCGGCAAAAAAAGAGGGAATGCATGTTATGCTGGATGGCGTGTTTTCTCATGTCGGGCAAGATAGTGTTTATTTTAACATGTATCGCCGCTATCCGGGAGAGGGCGCATATAATTCCAAGCAAAGCCCGTATTATCCCTGGTTTAAATTCAACCGGTGGCCGGATGAGTATGTGAGCTGGTGGGGCATCAAACTTTTACCCGAAATTAAAGAGGATAATAAGGCATTTTTAGAATATATCTGCGGTGAAAACGGCATTGCGCGGCGCTGGCTGCGCGCCGGGGCAGACGGTTGGCGCCTGGATGTGGCGGATGAATTGCCGGATGTATTTTTGGATGCTTTCCGTAAAGCCGTAAAAGCCGAAAAAGAGCAGGCGCTCATTTTGGGCGAGGTGTGGGAAGATGCGACCAATAAAATTGCCTATTCCGAGCGGCGCCGCTATCTGCTTGGCAAGCAGCTCGACTGCGTGATGAATTATCCTTTTGCCGATGCCGTTATCCGCTTTGTGCGTGAGGGCGGCGGCAAGGCGTTTTGCGATGTGGTAGAGCAAATTTGCGCCAATTACCCTCCCGAGGCGCTGCATGCGCTGATGAATCATATCGGCACACACGATACGCCTCGTGCGATAACCGCCCTTGCCGGAGAGGACGGCACGGGAAAAGGCAGAGAGTGGCAGAGCACCCATACGCTCACGCCAAAGCAGTATCATTTAGGTGTTAAGAGGATGCAGCTAGCCTCTTTGTTGCAATATACATTGCCGGGCGTGCCGAGCATTTATTATGGTGATGAAATCGGCATGCAGGGTTATTCCGACCCCTTTAACCGCCGTTTCTTTGATGAAAAGCATGCACACCGGGAACTTTTGCAGTGGTATCGCCGCTTGGGCAGTATGCGCACCGCTTCTCCTGTTTTGGCGCAAGGCTTATTAAAAGTATATTATCGGGATGAAAACTGTGTTTGCTATATTCGAAAGGACAAAGGGCATGAAATGCTCGTGGCGGTCAACCGCGGGGAGCAAGGTGTGCAATTTGATATTCCGGAGGAATATGAAAATGTCGCGGCGACTATCGGCGAAAGCCCCTGCGGCAGCACGCTGCAGCTCGGCGCGATGGGTTACAGTGTTATAGAGTTATAAAATAACAGGAGCTGTCAGAAAACAGCTCCTGTTATTTTATAAGTCTTTTGTTAAAATTGCGGTTTATAATAGTAATAATAGGCTTCTTCCTCATCTATGTTCGGGTTTGCACATTCCGCCTTGCCGAAACCGGCAATTAAGGTAAATACTGCGGGAAGGAAGAATAAGCCAACCGCAAACCATGCGGATTGTCCGAAGCGCCCCGCAATTTTTAACATGGTGATGAACCAAAACACCACATTAAAAATCGGAATGAAGAACAACAGCCACTTAATGCCTTTTTGTTCCGATAAGCGCACAATCATGCATAGATTATAAAACGGAATGAGTATTTTCCAACCCTTTTCACCGGCTTTTGTAAGCATTCCCCAAAAGCCTACAATGGTAAAGAGTGTGAACAGCAATACCAAAAAGGCGGCGCCGAAATAGAGAAGAAGGGTTCCCCAATCATTTGCGCGATATAAATTGATGAAATAAGTGAGGATAATATCGATTATTTTTCTCAATCAAATAACCTCCTGAAATGTGTAGGTGATGCCTAAAAAAGCAAAGGACTAAAACTTCACCTTTTCGGCAATATAGCTCTTTAATTCGCTGATGGGAAGTCTGACCTGCTCCATGCTATCTCTGTCGCGCACGGTCACGCAGCCGTCTTCCTCGCTTTCAAAGTCATAAGTAATACACATCGGTGTGCCGATTTCATCCTGGCGGCGATAGCGCTTGCCGATAGAACCTGCATCGTCATAATCCACATTAAAGTCGGCTGCGAGTTCCTCAAAGACCTTGCCTGCCTGCTCATTTAACTTTTTGGACAGCGGCAGCACACAAGCCTTAAAGGGTGCGAGTGCGGGATGTAAGTGTAACACGGTGCGCACATCGTTTTTCTCGGCATCAATCACCTCTTCATCATACGCCTCCGTTACCGTGGCAAGGAAGAGTCTTTCCACACCGAGAGAGGGCTCGATAACATACGGCACATACTTTTCACCCGTTGTCTGGTCGAAGTATTCCAAGCTCTTGCCGCTTGTTTCAATATGTCTGCCGAGGTCATAGTCCGTTCTGTCGGCAATGCCCCATAACTCACCCCAACCGAAGGGGAAGAGGTACTCAAAGTCAGTGGTTGCTTTGGAATAGAAAGCAAGCTCTGCCGGGTCATGGTCACGCAAGCGCAGGTTTTCTTCCTTAAAGCCTAAAGAATAGAGCCAATCGCGGCAGAAGGAGCGCCAGTAATCGAACCACTCGAGGTCTGTGCCCGGTGCGCAGAAAAATTCCAGCTCCATTTGCTCAAATTCACGCACACGGAAGATAAATTTACCCGGCGTAATCTCATTGCGGAAGGATTTGCCGACTTGCGCAATACCGAAGGGAATTTTTTTGCGGGTGGTGCGCTGTACATTTGCGAAGTTGACAAAGATACCCTGCGCGGTTTCGGGGCGCAGATAGATTTCGCTCTTGGTGTTTTCCGTGACACCCTGGAAAGTTTTAAACATCAAATTAAACTGGCGGATATCGGTGAAATTATGCGCACCGCAATCCGGACAGGGAATGTTCTTTTCTTTAATATAGTCCATCATCTGTTCGTTTGACCAACCGGCTACATTCGTACCGTCAAACGCTTCAATGAGGTCATCTGCTCTGTGTCTGGTTTTGCACTCGCAGCAGTCCATCAGCGGGTCGGAAAAGCCGCCGAGATGACCGGAAGCAACCCATGTTTGCGGATTCATTAAAATGGCGCTGTCAAGACCGACATTGAGCTTGTTTTCCTGAATGAATTTTTTTCTCCAGGCGCGCTTAATATTTTCTTTAAGCTCTACGCCTAAGGGGCCGTAGTCCCAAGTGTTGGAAAGCCCGCCGTAAATCTCACTGCCGGGATATACAAAGCCTCTGTTTTTACACAGGGCAACTATTTTTTCAAAGCTTTTTACATCGTTTTTCATCGGTAATACCTCTATTAATAAAAATTACTTTAATATAATATATGAATTTCATCCCAAAGTCAATAAAAAGACAACTTTTTAGAGATTGGCGTACGCCGGACTTTGCGCAAGAAAAACACATCTTGTACAATTTCAAAAAAATGGTATAATGGTAACAATAGGGCAAAAGGCGTCTGCCATCAACAGGCTTCGGTGTACTCTTTCCCCTATAGGGTAAAAGGAGTCGAACCTTAACAGCCTCTCACTTGCCCTTTTTGGCTAATTTATCCAATTTTTCGTTGATTGGCGCCAGCCAATCTGCCTCAATATTGAAGAAATTATCACAAAAATTTCTTCGCGAGAGGTGCGT
>JAFWGH010000165.1 GCA_017512465.1 Clostridia bacterium | reverse complement strand
TAAAATCGGCAGATTTTTTGTCAGAATAAAGCAAAATAGTCGCTTAAGGCTGACGCCTAAGCGACTATTTTAATGCAATTATGGCGAAAAAGATGCGATTTGAGGGCTAACCTTCGTTACGGGGACTCACCTTTTGCGAACTCGCCTTTCTTTTAATGCGTTGCCTTGCAACGCCACCTTTCGCTAACTGCTAATGTGCTAACGGCTAATAGGCTGATTTAGTTGGCAACGCGCAGCGTTGCAATTATAAATGCGAAACGCAGTTTCGCCACCACAATTCTTCATTATTCATTATTCATTATTCATTGTTCGCGTAAGCGAACCTGCGCCACCACCGGCTACCGGCTAATAAGCTAACAACGAATAGGCTTATATTATTTGATATGTTTGCTGATACTGATGGAGAAGCCGGAGGGGGATACCATCATCGTTGCCGTTGAGGAGCCGGTCTCGGTGACCCTTTCACCCTGTATGTTCTTAAAGCCTTTCTCTTCAAGCATCTCATACGCCTCATCAAAATCGCTCACACTCATGCGGATGGTCGGGATATCCTGCGGGACGGGAGCCTCGCTGATATCGATATTGAACTCTTTGCCGTCGTCAGTCGTGTAGCTCATATTAACACTGGTGACATTTCCGCTAATACCGGTTTTGGTGTGTTTACGCTCAAAGCCGATTTCCTCAAACAGGGAAATAAGCGGCGCGGCATCTTTGGTTACAATCAGGGGATTAAATGCTGTGATTTTCATGGTGTTGTCTCCTTATTAAATATAGTTTTTTTAAAATAAAGCTGCAAAGGAAAAAATAAACAGCTGCAATGAAATCATTTATCTTTGTGCCGAAAAAGCACTGCTTTATTGTGCCAGTTCTTCCAATTCCTTTGTTTTTTGCATCAATTGCGCATACAGCGCATCATAGTCGCCCGGTGTTTGGTGGCGTAACAGCTCGGTCAGCTCACACACCGGTGTTTCAATCGGCGTTAGTGCCAAATTGCTCACGCCGCCTTTTAAACGGTGTGCGATTTCAAAGGCTTTTTCGAGGTCATTCGCGCTAAGCGCCGCTTCCATTTCGTTTGCAGTTAACTCCTGCACACAGATATTGACTAAGCGCAGGTACAGACCTTCATTGCCTGCACAGCGTGCGAGTCCTGTTTCCACATCTGCACCGAATTCTTTGAGTGTTTCTACCGTAAGCATACTTTTCTCCTTTTAAAATACCGAATACCCTGAGTTTTTAATTTCCTTCATGCGCTGCAGCGCTGTGTCGGCATCTTTAAACACATCGCTGCCGGGCTTTGTTCTGTCCGAAAACGCAATGCCGACAGTCAGATCAACCGGTTGGATATCTTCCCACGGCGTTTTAAGTGACCTGTTAATTTTATCAATTTTTGAAAAAACAGTTTCTTTATTTGCTTTTGTCACGTGGGTGACAATGACCACAAATTCATTCTCTGTTAAGCGGCAGATATAGTCCACCGAGCGGAAATTTGCTTTGAGCACTTGCGCCACGTGACAAATGAGTTTGTCGGCGTATGCCTTGCCCTTTTGTTTAATACTGTCATAATCATCCACATCCGCAATTAAAATGGCAAGGTGCTCTTGGTCGGCATCGCGAAAGAGCACATCAAAGGCGCTGTAGTTATAAAGCCCTGTCACCTCATCATGCAGTGCGTTGTAAGAATAATCATCACGCGGTGCGATTCTGCCGTTTTCATTGCGTTGAACGGGGCGCATAATGTTTTGAGAGGTGATGTATTTTTCGAATTCATCCGCAGGCAGGGGGCGCGAAAAATAGTAACCTTGAATGACATCGCAGCCTAACTGCTTGAGTGTAAATACCTGCTCTGCCGTTTCCACACCCTCGGCAATGGTGATGAGCTCAAACGCATCCGCAAGCTTAATCATAATGTCGAGCAGTCTGGTATCCTTGCGCACATTAAAGGCGCCGCGAATAAACTGCATGTCGAGTTTGAGTGCATCAATCGGCATGGTGGAGAGCATTGACAGTGAGGAGTAGCCCGAACCGAAATCATCCATTTCAATCTTGAAACCGAGCTGGCGCAGATGTTCCACTTTTTTAACAATCATTTTCGAATTTTCCGTGTAGGCGGATTCGGTGATTTCCAAAATCAGCTCTTCCATTTCCAAGCGGTTTATGCGAATGAGCTTTAGAAGGTTATCGACAAGCTCGGGGCCATAGAGGTCCACGCGGGAGATGTTGACCGAAACGGGAATCGAGAGCTGCAGGCGCTCTTTCCAATCGTGTATCTGCGCCGCTGCCTCCGACCAAACATAGTGGTCAAGCTCTTGAATGAGCCCGTTATCCTCAAACAGGGGAATAAACACACCGGGGTTAACCATCCCGAGCTTCGGGTGCTTCCAGCGCACGAGCGCTTCGGCGCTGGTTAAAACCGGCTCTGCCTGCTGCACATTGTATTTGGGTTGGTAGTATACCACAAACTGCTTTTCGCGGATTGCCGTGTGAAAATCGGCAATGAGCTGCTCGGCGAGCACCTCGGCATCGTGCATCGATTCATCATAGTAGGCGATGGGGTTTGTCAAGTTGCCTTTGACCGTGTCTGCTGCCATTTTGGCGCGATCAAAGCGAAACTCAATGTCCAGCGCTTTGTCTACTGCCGCATACACGCCCATGCGCACCCAAATGTGGCTTTCGCCCGCTTCTTCATCTTCAATCGTGAAGGTCAACTCCTGTAAAATCGCTTCGTAATCCGTGCGGTGCGGGCAGTAGAGCATAAAGGTATCTGCCTCACTGCGGCACACAATACCGCCATCCTCGGTCACAAGCTCGTGCAAAGACTCGGCAATGTGTTTAAGCACTTCATCACCGCGCGTTTTGCCGTAACGGTCGTTGACCGTGTGAAAGTGGTTTACATCAATAACCACCGCATCGGTTTCCATGCCCTTGTGATAGAGGTCAAGCTGCATGGCGTAGTGATAGAAAAACTCCTTGTTGTATAAGCCGGTCAGGTGGTCGCGCTCTGCCCAGTGAATGGTGTCTCTATTCTCCGAAAGCTCTACCGTGCGCAGGATGCGCGCGAGAATGACCTCGGAGGGCGGATACGGCTTTGAAATAAAGTCAATCGCGCCGTAGGTTAAGCACTCCACCTCTGCTTCATAGTCGGAAGTCATCACGATCACCGGCAAGTGGGCATAGATTGGATCTCCTTTGATTTTTTTAAGCACATCGATGCCTTTGATACCCGGCAAATACAGGTCGAGCAGCACCACGCTGATGGTTTCGTGCTCTTCGTGCACAATATCCAGCGCTTCTTCACCCGTTTGGGCGATGATGATGTCGTAGTGATCCGCAATACTTTCTTTGAGCATCTCTTGGTTGATGATTTCATCCTCAATGATTAAGATGCGCCGCTTTTCTTCGGTAATGCGGAAAGATGTTTTGTCTTTTGCCATGTTTTTTTCCTCGGTATTATATTCTTGTTTTAGCGCCCAAGCTCCGAGCGGAGAAAGATTTTTCGTTAGTTTTGTTTGCGTGTGTTCACTTGCCAAAAAACTATCTCACTCCTCATTCGCTTTTTTGCTGTTGGTCTTTTTCCCAAATCAATTCTTCCAGTGTTTTATATAAGTGGTCGGCTTCAACCGGCTTGGAAAGGTGTGCATTCATGCCCGCCTGCAGGGAGCGCTGTACATCTTCATCAAAGGCGTTTGCCGTCATGGCGACAATCGGAATGAGCTTCGCATCGGCTCTCTCCAGCGCGCGGATGGCTTTGGTTGCTTCAAGACCATCCATTTCCGGCATGCGCACATCCATCAAAATGGCATCGTAGTAATTCTCGGCGCTCTTTTCAAACATTTCCACGGCGAGCTTGCCGTTTTCCGCGTGCTCCACTTTAGCGCCGCGAATATCCATGATTTCTTTAACAATTTCGGCGTTAATAATAAAGTCCTCTGCCAAGAGAATTTTTCTGCCTTCAAGGCTTGCGCGCCGCTTTTCGTTTCCGGTGTTCATGCTGTTGCGCCTTGCAATGCGCAAGAATTCGTCAATCACATTTGAAGCGAACAAAGGCTTTGCCAAGAAGCTGTCCACACCGATATGCAGCGCTTCATCCATAATTTCATCCCAGTTATAGGCGGTCAGAATAATCACCGTTGTTTCGTTGCTGAAGCGCTTGCGGATTTCTTTTGCAACATCCATGCCGTCCATCTCCGGCATTTTCCAGTCGAGCAATACCAAATTATACGGCTGCTGCTTGGCGTGGTAAATTTCGAGCATTTCAAGCGCCTGCTTACCATCGGTGCAAATATCGGTATTCACACCTGATTCATCCAGCACCAAGCGCGCGTGTTCGCAGGCAATGGGGTCATCATCAACCACCAAAACATGCATATCCTTTGCGCGGAAGGTATCAATGTCCATGTGCGGGTTTTCACAGTTTTTAAGGGTGACTATCACCACAAACTCGGTGCCTTTGCCTTTTTCGGATTCCACAGTAATCGTGCCGTTCATGGTTTCCACAATGTTTTTGGTAATCGCCATGCCCAGACCTGTGCTGCCGTATTTACTCTTGCGCGAGCTGTCCTCCTGTGCGAAGGAATCAAACACATGCGGCAGGAATTCTTCACTCATGCCGATACCGGTATCTTCAATCGAGAAGCGCAGGGTAGACTGCCCTTCATAATCATTTGTCTTTTCAATCGAGAAGGTCACACTGCCGGGCGCATCGGTAAACTTAACCGCATTGCTCAAAATGTTCACAAGCACTTGCTTAAGCTTCATATCGTCGCCGATATAGTAATCGTCTACCTTGCCGGTAATGCGGCACTCATACGAAAGTCCCTTGTCACTGCACAGCGACATGACCATCGTGTTAATCTGTTCGAGCATTTCGCTAAAGGAGAATTCTTCCTTGCGCAGCACCAATCTGCCCGACTCAATGCGGCTCATGTCGAGAATATCGTTAATGAGTCCCAACAGGTGCTTGGCGCTGCCGTTGATTTTCTCGAGGTATTCGCGCGTGTTGTCGGTCAAGCTTTGGTCGCGTAACGCGAGACTGTCGAGACCTATAATCGCATTCATCGGTGTGCGGATTTCGTGGCTCATATTGGAAAGGAACGCCGTTTTCGCTTTGTTGGCGGTTTCAGCGGCGGTCAGCGCTTCGCTTAATAGCTCACTTTGCTCCTCTAACTGCTTTTGCAGCTCGATGCGCTGTTCTAATTCCTCTTGCTTGCCCTTGACTTCCGCTTCCGCAGTCTTGCGCTCTATATCAAGTTTGGTATTCTTCTTGTTTTCATAAAGTATAAACGCAAACAGTCCGAGCACGGCGACAATGACAATCACGGATTGGATAATGCTTCTGCGCACAATGTCGTTGGAAATATAGTCGATTTTGTCGCTGATAACACTTTCTCTGACAAGATAAGTCAGTTGCCAGTTGGTGCCCTTAACGGGCGCAAAGCTGAGTGTTTCCTGAATATCTTTATAGGTGAAGGAGACTTCACCTTTTACGCCGGACTGAAATGCAGTGATAAACGAATCAAAAGAGTAACCGGATTCATACTCCGCTTTTTTCATCGCTTCAAGCAGGTTGTCTTCACTCGAAAGACCGCCAAGGACGGTGTTGGAAAGTGCAATACCATCGGTAGTATAGATATTGCAGAAGGTGGCGCCGTTGCCCGAATCCATCGAGACACCCGAGAGCATAACATCCATATCGATTTCCTCGAAGCAGACCTTCAGCGTTTTGCCTGCAAAGGCAATATTTACCGGTACGGCGATAATCACCTTTTTATCGTTGCTCTCCAAGTTTAATATGGAGATTTCGGATTTTGAGATGGTTTTGTAATCAAAGCCGTAATCCTCAATGTTATTTTGTATACCGTGCGAGGTGTAAATTAAACCCTCCGTATCCACAAAGGCGAACTTTTCAAGCTCATACAGCTTCTTCATACGCGACTGGTACGCCTCCAAATGTGCCTTGTCGCTCAAATCCTCATCGCTCAAAAGGTCAATTGCCACCTGAATGGTGCGAATACTGTTTTGCAGGTTGTTTTCCACTACCTGCTCGCGGCGCCCTGCAAGCTCATCCAAGTAAAGAATGCTGACCGTGCGCACCGCTTTGTCCGTATCTTTTCTTGTACTGATACCTACCCACAGCGTTGTGAGTACCAGTACCACCACAATCACCAGGCTGCAAACAGTAATAAACCCTGCCGTACTGCGTTTTACCCTTTTCACTTTTGTCATCTCCTATTTTTTTACATTTGCCATAATAAGAACAGTTATAAATATTATATAATGTATTTTAGTGATTGTAAATAACATTTTCCAATAAAAACGGTTATTTTAAAAAATAACCGTTTTTAGTTTTCGGTTTACAGTGTTCAGTGTTCAGTGATTTGAGGTATAAACATTGACAAAGCTGTGCGGAGTCTATACAATATGTATATATCATTTTTTAAGAGGTTAAGCGATTGAAACAGTTTTTAAAAAGTATCCTTGCCGGTATCTGTATTATTAGCATGGTATGCACGTTTTGTGCATGCTCTCGTGTTACGCTGCTCAAAAACGGCGCCTTTTCTCCGGAATATGAGCGCTTTATTGCCGGTATGCAGAAAACACCGCCTGTCAGCGTGGAATTTGAGCAGTACTTAAAGCCGGATGGCTTTCAAGAGGATAAGCTGATTACCGATAGCGACCCGCAGCGCATCCGCGAGCTGGTCAATGCGCTGGCGGAAGTGAGCATCACCGAGCAGGTGGACAGCGCAAGTAATTTTGCCGTGCGCCACTATACCTTTACGGATGAAAACGGTAAAAAATTTACCTTTGAGTTTTACGGCGAGTATTTAAAATGTGAAGATATTTTTTATAAAACCGAAAATTCGGCGCCCTTTATTTCCATTCGCCTGCAAGAGCAGCCGAGCGGGGAAATGTTAATCGCTCTGGATGAAGCGCATGACGGCAGAGGGGATAACTACGGCAAGATGTATATTTCCTACCGCGTGATAGAAGAAAAGGACGGTAAGCTTAAAAAGGTCTCCCTTGGCGACTGTGAATTATCGGCACAAGCCGAGATTGTCGCGCCGCGCTCCAATGATGATTTTAAGCATACCGAAACCGTGGAAGCCGCCCAATTCTTTGCCGATTTCGAGCAGGTTAAGGGGCAGAAAAATGCCAATTATATCTTTGATGCGGTGATTGAAAACGGTATCATTGTGTCGCTCACCTACAACGAGGCGCAATCGGCTAAGGATGAGCTGTATTAAGCATGAAGTTGGTGTATCCACTACTATGTATTGATAAAATACTACAAATTTTCCACAAATTTATACCATAACTTGTGAAAACACACAAAAAATAAAAAATACCCGCTCAAATGTTTACAAAACGGTAAAAAAATGGTAATATGACTAAGATGAAACATGTGTTTTATCGGTTTTAAAGGCGGCACAGAGAGGTCGATAAGCGTAGAATAACCATGGTATTACCATATCCAGCTATGTACTATCGCTCTGCCCCGCAGAGCGTATTTTTTTGTATTTAGGAGCAGCGGCAGTGAAAGAGATTTTAAACGAAAAATCCACAGCGAGCACATTGATGAGATTATCGTATGAAATCGTTGAGAGAAATCAAAATGCCGATTGCATTTGCCTTATCGGTATTCGCCGCAGAGGTGCCGCAATTGCCAAAATCCTTTATGAAAACATCAAAAAAATCGGCGAGTGCGAGGTGCTGTGCGGGGAAGTGGACATTTCGCTGTACAGAGATGATTTGTCGCTGATTGGAGAAAAGCAGCCGATTGTAAATGAAACGGCGATTGATTTCTCCGTGACCGATAAAATTGTTGTTTTGGTGGATGATGTTTTGTTTACCGGCAGAACCGCAAGAGCCGCTATGGATGCGGTGATTGCACTCGGCAGACCCGCGAAAATTCAGCTGTGCGAGCTGGTTGACCGCGGGCACAGGGAATTGCCGATTCGTGCAGACTTTGTGGGCAAAAATGTGCCTACAAGTTTAAAAGAAACCATTTATGTTAAAATGCCGGAGTATGACGGCGGCACGATGAGCATTAATATTGACAGTCAATAACACCGCAGGGTGTGAGATAAAGTAGTGAATAATTTTAGGAGGAAATAAAATGAAACTCGCTTACAACATTCAAGACAAACCGAAAATCCCGCAGTTAGTGGTTTTCGCGTTTCAACAGTTGCTGGCTATCTTAGCGGCAACCATCGCTGTACCGGCTATTGTCGGAAACGGAATGAGCCAATCTGCAGCACTTTTCGGCGCAGGTGTCGGCACCATCGTGTACTTACTGTTCACAAAGTTTAAGAGCCCCGTATTCTTAGGTTCTTCTTTCGCATTCTTAGGCTCCATGTTCGCCGCTTTTTCCGGCGCTGTGACCGCTTCTGCCGGTTATGCAGGTCTAATCATCGGTGCGGCTTTTGCGGGTCTTGTTTATGTCGTGATTGCTTTGATTGTGAAATTTGCAGGTGTTAAGTGGATTAACAAATTAATGCCGGCAGTCGTTATCGGCCCCACCGTATCCATCATCGGTTTATCTCTTTCCGCCAATGCGGTAAAAGATGCGGTTGCCGCTTCCGTTGCGGACAATCCCACCGTGTTTGATGACGGCTTAGGTGCCTTTGTCATGACCACACATTCTTGGGTATATCTCATTTGCGCAATGGTTACTCTCTTTGTGGTTATCATTTGCTCCGTGTTCGGTAAGAAAATGATGAGATTAATCCCCTTTGTTATCGGTATTTTGGGCGGCTATATCGTGGCGGTTATCTTCACTTTAATCGGCATGAAAACCGGCAACGATGCATTAAAGGTTATCGACTTCTCCGGTTTCTCCAACATGCAGTGGATTCCAGACTTCACCTTTGTCAAGGCCTTTACCGAAGGCGGCTTCTCTCAGTTGAACGGCAAGTATATTGCCACTATCGCAGTCGCTTATGTTCCTGTTGCATTTGTTGTATTTGCAGAGCATATTGCAGACCACAAAAACTTATCTTCCATCATTGAAAAAGATTTGCTTGAAGAGCCCGGTCTCCACAGAACCTTGCTCGGTGACGGTATCGGCTCCATGGTTGGTGCTTTCTTCGGCGGCTGCCCGAACACCACCTACGGCGAGAGCGTTGGCTGCGTAGCCATTACCGGTAATGCTTCCGTAATCACCATTCTTGCTACCGCGATTTTGGCTATCGTTGCTTCCTTCTTCGCACCGTTTGTTACCTTCCTTGCAACCATTCCCGCTTGTGTCATGGGCGGCGTATGTATCACCCTGTATGGCTTCATCGCCGTTTCCGGTTTGAAGATGATTCAAAAAGTGAATTTGGATGAAAACAAAAACTTGTTTGTCGTAGCGGTTATTTTGATTACCGGTGTCGGCGGTATGGCTTTGGGTATCAGCGGCATTAAGCTGACCTCCATCGCTTGTGCTTTAATCCTCGGTATTATCACTAACTTGGTGGTTTCCAATAAAAAGGATGAAGAGCAAAAAGAAGTTGAGAAAGAAAAAGCTGAGTAATTAAACGCGATAATAATAATCACCGGCAAAAGGGGTGCCCCCAATGCCGGTGATTTTTTATGATTTTAATAAAAAAATAATTATCGTGTGGTTTTAGCCGCTTTGTCGACTATGCCTTCGGTTTATCTACCATTGATTTTTTTAAAAAATGAGATATAATAGAGAGTGAGAATACAGTTTATCACTGTAAAAAAAAGGAGGAAAAACCATGAAAAGTTTAAAAGTAATCAGTTTACTCTTAGCGGCACTGTTGCTTGTCGGCTCCTTAACCGCTTGCGGCAGCAAGGATAAGAAGGACGATGGGGCAACATCTTCTACAAGCGCTGCGGAAGAGACCACGCAAGAGCAAGTGAAAAAAGAGGCAATCGAGGGTTGGTTCTATGCCGAAATTCCGGAAGGTTTTAAGGTTTCAAGCAACAGTGACACCGAGTTTGTCGGCGATAATGGTAAAATTATCAGCGTTTCTTTGAGAAAGACATTTTCGGATACTCCGGATGCTGCGGCATTTGCCAAGGATAAAGCGGATGATACCTTTAAAGCTGCGGATGACCTAACAATCGGCAAGTACACCTACAAAACACTGGATTTCAAATGGGATGGCGGAGCCGCCAGCAAAAAGCTGTTTGCGGATGTGTATGAGGGCTATGTTGCCGAAATCACCCTGTTCTGCCTCACACCCGATGATGCGGATGCAAAAGCGTTCTTAGAGTCCTTTGAACTTGTCGAGGGTAATCCCGATGATAATCAACAGAAATACTTACAAGAGAAATACAGTAATCAGTAAAGCATGTATCATAAAGCACCTTGGGTTTTCCAAGGTGCATTTTTGTGAATACTCTTGAACAGCTTCACCGTATAATTGCTGTTATTGAAAATACACTAAAAAATGTTATGCTAATCGATATGAAATAATATGATTACAATGTGAGAAAAGAAAATGAGTGAAGTATTAACAACATCCTACAAATATATCTATATGACCTCAAAGGAGCATTCTAAGCTCATTCGCCTGCGTGTGCGCATGCGCGATTTGATTGATGGAGATATCTTTAAAAGCGCTGTGAATACAACCATGAAGCGATATCCGTATTTTTGTGTAAGGCTAAAGAGAAACGGTAATCGGTATGTATATGAACAAAATGGCGCACCAGTTGCAGTCATCCGTTCCCAAAGCGGAGTTGCGCTGAATTGTGCACAGTCAAATTATCATATGCTGGCATTCAGTTGGTATGATAACCGGTTTACACTCGATATATTTCATGGCTTAACAGACGGCACCGGTGCATATGAGCTCATGCGCACATTGCTGTATTATTACTGCTCACAGCGTTACGCTCTCACGCTAAAGGGCGCCGGAATTCGGCTTTTTGGAGATGAGATTCAGCCGCAGGAATTTGAGAACCCTGTCGATAATGTTCGGTTGCCGGATGCGGAAGGAAAAAAGTATTCGACCGCATTAAATCTCGTAACCGCCGGCGGGCTTGAAAATGACACTGTAAAGACAGTTTACTCCCTTGCTGTTCCCGAGAGAGAGTTTATGCGCTTCACCTCGGATAATGACGGAAGCCCGGGAACGATGGTTGCCCTGCTTCTCAGCCGCGCTGTGGCAAAACTCTATCCTGATTGCAGGGATACCATCAGAGTGGCGCTGTGTGTGAATCAGAGAGGTGCATTAAAGGCCCCTCTTGCACATCAATGCCTTGTTGGCGCGGCAATGCTGGAATATAAGGACAGGATGCGTTCTTTACCGTTTGACCGCCAGGCAACCATCTACCGCGGAATGGTTTTTGCGCAAACTCTTGAGGAAACAATCCTCGCCGG
Source organism: Clostridia bacterium (assembly GCA_017512465.1). Classification (GTDB taxonomy): domain Bacteria; phylum Bacillota; class Clostridia; order Oscillospirales; family Acutalibacteraceae; genus RUG714. Next base: position 2,337 of record JAFWGH010000165.1, on the reverse strand, counting down.
CGTTGCTGTGCAAAAGCGCTTATCGGAACGCATGCAAGCCTGCAAAACAGACGAGGAACGCTTTGCAATGGCAAAAAATATTTCACATGGTGCCATGCGCGTGCAGACAGCGCTTGTCAGCTATGTCGGCAAAGCCGATTATAAGGAAGCGGAACAGTATATCAGAGATTTCAGAACATTAACCTGCGCGGAAACACCCGTGCTCATTGAAATATCCGCTGTGAACGGGCGCTTTGTAATGGATTTTATTCAATGCTTTTCAAGCCCCGTATATGTAAGCGCATTTCTTTCGGAACTTGATGAAAACGGCATCACCTTTGATCTGCAGGATGTAACACCGCTCGAACTTCCCGAAATCTGTATATTTGAGAATAAATGATAATATTTTATTGATGATTTTCCCGTTATGGTTTATAATGGTAATTAGATTTTTTTGAGGGAGAGTGCGCATGGGAAAAGAAAACATCCACCGCGGGCACCGGCAGCGCTTGAAACAGGCAATGCTGGATTCGGATTTTAACGGCATTAGCGATATCAATCTGTTGGAAGCGGTGCTGTTTTATTCCATTCACCGCAGCGATACCAACGAAATTGCGCACCACCTTTTAGAAGCCTTCGGCAGTGTGCAGGCGGTTTTTGAAGCTTCTTATGATGATTTGAAAAAGGTTGCGGGAATTGGTGAGCATTCGGCGTTTTTAATCAAGCTTATCGGCAAAACCGCCAAGCGCATATCCTCCGTGGATACCAAAAAAGCGGTATATGTTAAGGACACCAACGATGCGGCGCAAATTCTTTATCCGTATTTCATCGGCGAGAAGGATGAAAGAATGGTGGCAGTGTTTTTAGATTCTCAAAACAAATTGATTCGCGCCGAAGTTTTGGGCGAAGGGGTGGTCAATTCTGTCAGCTTCGATAATCGAAAACTACTTGAAGGAGCAATTCACACTAACTGTGCCACTGTGGTTTTGGCGCATAATCATCCGCACGGGCTGCCCAATGCCTCTAAGGATGATTTAAGATTAACACAAGCAGTCAGAGAGCTGTTAAGACCCATTAAGGTGTGCTTGTATGACCACTTAATTTATGCGGATGGGCAGTGGCGTTGTGTCAGTGAGCGGGCAGATGCCGCAAAATACCTTTCGGTTTTGGAAAGGAAAAAAAGAGAAGATAATTAAAAGGTTCGCTGTGCGAACCCTTTTAATTATCAGTATTCAGTTTTTAGTAGCGAGTTCGTTTTAACGAACTCGCTTTTTAATGCGCGCTGTGCGCGCCACCTCTACTGAACACTGAAACCTGAAAGCTGAAACCTGAAAACTAAACTGTTCGCTATGCGAACAGTTTAGTTTAGCTCGTATTTATTCTTTATTCTCTCAAACCGCTTATTCATCGGTTTAAAAATCAGCGCACACAGTACCGCATTAAAGATTGCATGCGAGATATTAAATAATAACTCGGCATCGAATACACTCATGGCACTGCCAAAGGTCATACCTTCACCGAGTGTCATCACAGTCCATACATCGGTAATCATACTGAATAAGAAAGTCGCCAGTGCCGAGAAGGGGACTGCAAAATAAATGCTTTTAAGCGGCTTGATTTTTCCGCACAGCCCTGCCAGCAATCCGATAAAGCCCCGGGCAAACATTTGCCACAGTGTCCACGGGCCTTGTCCCATCACCATATTCGATATCAGCGCGGAGAGCGCACCGGTTAAAAAAGCCGCATATCAGATTTAACAGTGTGCTTTTACCGCTACCGTTTTTGCCGCAAAGCAACAGCATCTCGCCTTTTTTCGAGCGAAAAGCTCAGTCGGTCAATCACTATTTTGCCATTCGTATATGTAAATGAAAAATCCTTTACACCTAATACACTTATGCCGTTTCTTCACCCCTTCCCAACAAAAGCGGCGAAGCAAACAGCAGTGCTGTTGCCGGCAGGCTGATGTAGTCCGGTTTGAAAAAGGTAAGTGCAAAAATCGCTGTGCTTACAAATAAAAATAAGCCATCGTAAATTTTAAGCGATAGCTTTTAATCACGGTTTTCGATTTATTATAGTAGCCTTTTGCCGATAATGAGAGCGCCGTATCGATACTGCCCTCTAAGGCTGCGCCTGTAAAGGCTTCAAATATGACAGCATTGGTTTTCAGTTTTTGGTACAGTGTGCGGTCGCCATCATAAATACCATTCATTTTTGCCTATGGCATAGCAGTCACGCACGAACCCGCTTAAAATCCGCTATTTAAGCGAATTTTAGCGTTTTCTAACTTGATTGGCGCCAGCCAACCTGCGTTCTCAAAGCACTAAAATTCATCTTAACTATCAGGATTTTAAGTGCTTT
>JAFWGH010000164.1 GCA_017512465.1 Clostridia bacterium | reverse complement strand
TATAATGGTGCCTCCGGCCGGAATCGAACCAGTGACACGCGGATTTTCAGTCCGCTGCTCTACCAACTGAGCTACAGAGGCAAAAATATGGCGACCCGGATCGGGCTCGAACCGACGACCTCCAGCGTGACAGGCTGGCGTTCTAACCAGCTGAACTACCGGGCCATATTTTTTGGTGGGAACAACAGGGTTCGAACCTGTGACCCCCTGCTTGTAAGGCAGGTGCTCTCCCAGCTGAGCTATGCTCCCCCATTTCCCCTGTCGCTTGATTGGCCATCAGCGACAGGTAATAATATACACTATTTATTTGTGTTTGTCAACACTTTTTTCAAAAAGATTGCTAAAAATTTTCTTAAATATTTTTATTATTAATTACAAATTTTGTCTTGGTATACTCAGGATTTGCACTGCTTTAACAATCTCAAAAAATCTTGTGTATCAAAATAATACTTCTTATCGCAAAACTGGCAGTTAATCTCTTCTGTTTTGCCGCCCTCGGCGAGTTCGCGCAAGGTCTTTTCACCGGTTGAAATCAACGCCTTTTCAATGCGCTCTTTGGAGCAATTACAGCGGTATTCACAGGCGCTTTCATCAAGCACTTCCACCTCTCTGCCCTTTAATACAAGGCGGCATATTGCCTCGGGTGTCATTCCCTGTGCAATCATGGAACTGACATTTTCCAAATCCTTTAACGCATTTTCTATAAAAACGATATCCTCTTCTATCGCACCGGGCAACAGTTGGATGATAAAGCCGCCTGCCGCCTTACAGGATAGATCCGGATTCACCAGCACACCGAGTGCGCAAACAGTGGGTATCTGCTCACTCACGGCAAAATAGGAAGTAATATCTTCCGCGATCTCACCGCTTACAAGCGGCACTTGCCCGACATAAGGCTCTTTGAGTCCCAAATCTTTAACAACATATAAGTTACCGTTTTTGCCGACAGCACCGCCAACATCTAATTTTCCCTGCCGGTTGAGCGGCAACTCCACTATCGGCTGACCGACATATCCTCTTACATTGGCATGCGCATCGGAAACCGCCAGTAAAGTACCGATGGGTCCATCCGCTTTAATTTGCAGCGAAATAGAGTTATCTTCCCCTTTTAAGGACTGCCCCATCAGCGAGCAAGCCGTTAACAGCCTGCCGAACGCCGCCGTTACCACCGCAGAAGTGCCGTGAATCTGCTCTGCGCTTGCCACTATATCGGTTGTATCGGCTGCCATCATCATAATAGCACCATCGGTGGTGATGCACCGCGTTACTTTTCCCATAGTTTCTCCTTGCATTAAGCCAATGAGCACATTTGACTAAAAAATTATTTCTTACAGACAAAAACCTTTCTCTCGCTTGTTTCTCCCGGTGCCGACATGCTCAAGTCATCAAAAATGCCGCACAGCGTGAACCCTGCTTTTTGCACCGCGCTTTTGAGCTGATCATCACTGTAATAATACTCTGTAATAAACTCGCTCTCGCGGCTGTACAAATCACCCTGAGGGGTGAAAAAATCCAGGAAAATTTTCACGCTGTTATCCGCGCACAATTCGTTTTGCCACGCCAAAAAACAGTCGTCACTCTCCAAAATGAATGCTTTATCGCCTAAAACATGTATGTGCTTATACAAAGTATTTACATCAAAAATAAACACGCCGCCCGGCTCGGTAAACAGCGAAACTTTTTCAAACGCCTGCTCAACCTTTTGTATACTATCTAAGTGATTGATAGAATCAAGTGCACAAATGGTTGCGCTCACGGTGCCGAATAAATCGAGCGCAGTCATGTCCTGATGCAAAAACATGATGGAAGACCCGCTTTCAATCTTCTTTTCTATAGCGGCATCCAGCATTTCGGCGCTGATATCCGCAGCTATGACATCATAGCCGCGCGCTTCCATAGCAAAGCTTAATGTTCCGGTGCCGCAGGCAAGATCAAGCAAAATCCCCTTGCCGCTGCCGAAGCGCTCTATGAGTGCATCAAAATAATCCGCACGGCTTTCGTAATTTACATTTGTGGTAAACGCATCATAATAGCTTGCAAATTGCTCATACATTATAAAGCCTCTGTCACTTCGTTTATCTTTTCTTTAATTTCTTCCACTCCCTGACCGGAAAGCGCCGAGAATAGAATTGCATCGGCATCATACGCTTGCAGTTCCTCCGCCACCTCTTCCATTCTGCGCAATGTTTCCGTTTTATTGAGTTTATCGCATTTGGTAAACACAATCACAAAGGGAATATTCTTTTGTGTCAGATAATCCAACATTTGAATATCTTCACCGCTTGCTTTGCGCCTGAAATCAATGAGCTGAAAAACCAGCGCAATATTTCTCTCATGCGCAAAATAGGCTTCAATCATTTCGCTCCAGCGCTGCATTTCCGCTGCGGAACGCTTGGCATAACCATAGCCGGGTAAATCCACAAAATTCACATCATCACAACGAAAAAAGTTAATCGTAATCGTTTTTCCCGGCATGGAGGAAACTCTCGCAAGTCCTTTTCGATTGAAAACTTTATTGATAAGTGAAGATTTTCCCACATTAGACCTGCCCGAAAAGACAATTTCGGGCAAGGTGCTTTCTTCAAGTTGCTCGGCAGTACCGAAGGAGTGCGTATACTCCACATTGTTAAAATGAATCATTGTCTGATTTCCGCTCTCTTTTCCGCTTTTTGTTCCAATATCACGGTCGGCTGTTCCCTTTTTTCGGGAACATCGGCAAATGCCTGATGAAAGACTTCATCGAGTGATGATACGCTGACAAACTCGACATGCGCCTTTACAATATCATCGACCTCATCCAAATCCGGAATATTGTCTTCGGGTATGATGACTTTACTTACACCGGCAAGATAGGCGCCCATTGCCTTTTCTCTCAAACCGCCAATCGGCAGCACCCTGCCTTTGAGGCTGATTTCCCCGGTCATGGCAATATCACGCCTTACCGGAGAGGCTGTCAGTGCCGACAAAACGGCGGTAGCTATGGCAATACCGGCACTCGGTCCATCCTTCGGGGTTGCGCCTGCAGGAAAGTGGATATGAATATCCGCGTTTTTATAAAACGCTTTATCCATATCATACTGGTCGGCAATGCTGCGAATATAGCTGACAGCAGCAGCACATGATTCCTTCATCACATCACCCAAAGAACCTGTAAATTCTACCTTTCCGCTGCCTTCGAGCACATTCACTTCTACACGCAGCAGTTTACCGCCCACACTTGTCCACGCAAGACCGTTGACAATGCCGACCGTATCGGCAGGCAGTAACTTTTCGCTCTTATACTTCGGTGTACCGAGATAAGCTTTTAAATTCCTTGCAGTGAAAGATACACGGCTCTTTTTATTCTCAACAATTTCCGCCGCAGCTTTGCGCATCAGTTTCCCGATGCAGCGCTCCAATTCACGCACACCGGCTTCAGAAGTGTATTTTTCTATGAGCAGTTTAAGCGCATCATCGGAAATATGCACTTGCTTTGCACTTAAACCATGACGTTTCAATTCTTTTTTGTACAAATGCTTTTTGGCAATATGGAATTTTTCCTCACCGGTATAGGATGCGAGCTCGATAATCTCCATTCTGTCATACAGCGGTTCGGGAATGCGGGAAGCATCATTCGCCGTGGTGATAAAGAATACTTTGGACAAATCATACGGAATGTCAATGTAATTATCCATAAAAGTATCGTTTTGCTCGCTATCGAGAACTTCGAGCATTGCGGATGACGGGTCTCCCTTGTAATCGGAGCCCAATTTATCAATCTCATCAAAAAGCATTAAAGGATTGGATGTGCCGGCGGTTTTGATAGCCGAAATAATCTTACCCTGCATGGCACCGATATAGGTGCGCCTGTGTCCCCTGATTTCCGCTTCATCATGCACACCGCCTAAAGAAATGCGCACATACTTTCTGCCCATTGCTTCCGCAAGAGAGCGCGCCACACTGGTTTTACCCACACCGGGAGGGCCGACAAGACAAATGATTTGACCGCTGATATCGGGTTTAATTTGCCGAACAGCGATTAACTCCAATATCCTGTCTTTTACCTTATCGATACCGTAATGGTCGCGGTCTAAAACCTTGCGTGCCTTTTTGATATTCAAATTATCCTTTGAGTAGGTATGCCACGGCAAGGATAAAACGGTATCGAGATAGTTTCTGACAACATAGGCATCCTGTGAAGAGGATGACATTTTGGCAAGCTTTTGCGCTTCTTTTACAAGCTTGTCCTCCGTTTCCGGAGCAAAGCCGATTTCTTTTATCTTGCTCAAATATTCTTCAAGCTCATTTTGAAGCTGTTCTCCCTCACCGAGTTCATCGGAAATGGCTTTGAGCTGCTCGCGCAAATAGTATTCGCGCTGATTTTCATCAATACCCTCTTGCACTTTATCCTGGATTTTTCTTTCCAAAAGATTTAATTCAGTCTCTTCCTTTAAGATAATCAACAGTCTTTCCAAGCGCTTCACGGGATTAATAATTTCCAATAATTCCTGGTGCTTTTGCCAGGAAAACGGCGCATTAATGGCAATACAATCCGCAAGTTCTTCTGCTTTTTCGGCAGAAATGATATCCATAATTACATTGGAGGATATCTTTTTGACGGTTTGCGCATATTCTTCAAACAGCTCCTTGCCTTGTCTGACAACTGCCTGCTCATATTCATGTGAAAAGCCGGTTACGCGCATTTCCTCAATGGGGGTAATTTGCGCAGTAATGCACTTGCCGCCAACAGCAAAAGAGCCGAGCATACCGCGGCAAACGCCTTCGACCACAACGCGCTCAAGCTCGGAATTCGGCAGCTTCATTACTTGCTTAACCTGCGCAATCACGCCTATTTTATGTAAATCATCCACTGCGGGTTGATTGATTTTTATATCTTTTGGGCAAACGACAAAGATTTCTCTGCCGTTTTTCATTGCTCTTGCGAGTGCCGCTTTGGATATCTCGCGGCTGACATCAAAGTGCAATATCATTTTCGGATACAGCACCAAGCCTCTTAAAGGCAATATGGGTAATATTTTAAATGTATCGTTCATATCATCACCATTTTGGAATACAAAGCGGCAGGTACTGACCCACCGCTTTATTATTAATATTAGCCGCTCGGCAGAAGTATTATTATAACCGACTGATTAGAATAATACCGGTACTGCTAAGCGTATCTGCCGCCTGCTTTTCTCTTTTTCGGAGCAGGCTTTGTGAGCTTCACCGGCTCCCTGTCGGGATTTTTGATGAGCTCCGCTTCACCCTCGCCTAAAATATATGCTTTGGTAATGAGGACTTTTTCAATTTCATAGTCCGAGGGCATATCATACATTATCGGCATGAGCACTTCTTCCATAATGGAGCGCAAGCCTCTCGCTCCGGTATTTGCCTGCAGGGTTTTCCTTGCAATTTCCACAAGCGCTTCATGCTCAAACTCCAGCTCGACATTATCGAGTCCGAAAAGCTTTTTGTACTGTTTTACAAGCGAATTTTTCGGTTCTTGTAAGATGCGCACCAGGCTCTCTTCATTTAACTGTTCAAGCGAGGTAATAACCGGTATTCTGCCGACAAGCTCGGGAATCAAACCGTATTTGACCAAATCGGCATTGGTGACCTTGGCATATGCCTCGGTTTTATCCATCTCTTTTTTGTCTTTAACATCCGCTCCAAAGCCCATTGCGGAACCGGAGCAGCGCTTTTCAACTACTTTTTGAATACCATCAAACGCACCGCCGCAAATAAAGAGAATATTGGAGGTATCGATTTGGATAAAATCCTGCTGCGGATGTTTTCTGCCGCCGTTCGGAGGCACATTCGCAGTGGTTCCCTCTAAGATTTTCAACAATGCCTGCTGAACGCCTTCGCCGCTGACATCACGGGTAATAGAGCGGTTTTCACTCTTGCGGGCAATCTTATCTATTTCATCGATATAAATAATGCCGTGTTCCGCTTTTTCTACATTGAAATCCGCTGCTTGAATGAGGCGCAAAAGAATGTTTTCCACATCCTCACCCACGTAACCCGCTTCGGTCAAGGTAGTGGCATCGGAAATCGCAAAGGGCACATTCAATATCTTTGCAAGGGTTTGCGCCAACATGGTTTTACCGACACCGGTCGGTCCCAAAAGCATAACATTGCTTTTTTGTATCTCTACATCGCTGTTATCTTCACCGAAATAGACTCTTTTGTAGTGATTGTAAACCGCTACGCTCAAAGCAATTTTTGCCTTTTCCTGACCGATAACAAAATCATCCAGCTGTGCTTTAATTTCCTGCGGCTTAGGCAGCACTAAGCTCTCACTGTCTTTCGCACCGCGCTTTTGTTTGTCCAAAGCATCTTCTTCAATGATTTGATTACACAGCTCAATACACTCATTGCAAATAAATACACCCTCGCCGGCAATTAATTTTTCTACCTGCGCATGCGTTTTACCGCAAAAAGAGCATCTCTCTATTCTTTCAGCCATTCTTACCTCTTCGCAATTACTTTATCTACCAAGCCGTATTCCATCGCCTCTGTTGCAGACATAAAGTTGTCTCTATCGGTATCTTTTTCGATAATCTCCAAAGGTTTACCGGTATTTTCGGAAAGGATACGGTTTAAGTTATCACGCGTCTTTTTAATATGGTCAGCCGCCAAAATAATTTCGGTTGCCTGACCTTTTGCGCCGCCAAGCGGCTGGTGGATCATAATTTCCGCATTCGGCAGTGCATATCTCTTGCCCTTTGCACCGGCACTGAGCAAAAATGCGCCCATGCTTGCCGCCATACCCATGCAGATAGTAGATACATCACACTTAATGTACTGCATGGTATCATAGATTGCCAAGCCGGCAGAAACCGAACCGCCGGGGCTGTTGATATATAAACTGATATCTTTTTCGGGGTCTTGACTTTCCAAATATAAAAGCTGTGCAATCACCAAAGAAGCTGTTGCATCATTCACTTCATCGGAAAGAACAATAATTCTGTCATTGAGCAGGCGGGAGAAAATATCATAAGAACGCTCTCCATTACCTGTTTGTTCAACGACATATGGTACTAATGCCATTGTAATCACCTCTTAAACTATTCTTAAGAAATACTATTGGAATGTTTCGCACAAATTATGCCACGCAATTATCTTTAACCAATTGCATTGCTTTCTCTGCAGCAAGGTCTGCCTTAATATCATCCACCGGGATAGCAGCTTTCACTACTTCCGGCTCTAATTTATATGCATCTGCATACTTTTGGATTTCGGCATCGATTTCCTCTTCGCTGACTTCAATCTTTTCAAGCTCGGCAATCTTATCCAAGCAAAGTCTGATTTTCACCTGTCTCTCAGACTGAGGCTTCAAGCTCTCTCTGAGGGCGGAAATGTCGCCGCCGGTGTACTTAACATAAGTTTCAAGATTTAAACCTTGCATTTGCAAATTTTGCTCGAATTGTTTCAGGTTTTCATCGATTCGCGATTCAATCATTTGTTCGGGGATCTCTGCTTTCATGCCGTCAATCAACGCATCGATAACCGCATTTTCGAAATCATTCTCTGCTTCCTTTTGCTTTCTCTCTTTAATTTGCTTCTTTTGGTCAGCCTTCAATTCATCGAGCGTATCAAATTCGGAAACATCCTTTGCAAATTCATCATCCAATGCGGGAAGTACTTTTTGTTTAACTTCATGAAGTACTACCTTAAAGGTTGCCTCTTTGCCGGCAAGATTCTCTGCGCCGTAATCCTTCGGGAAAGTAACGACTACATCAAACTCTTCACCTGCTTTGTGACCGATAATTTGATCCTCAAAGCCGGGAATGAACTGACCGGAGCCGATGGTTAAATCAAAATTATCTGCTTGACCGCCGTCAAACGCTTCACCATCAACAAAGCCTTCAAATGCAATATCGCAAATGTCGCCATCTTCTGCTGCTTTATCCTCAACCGGCTCGATAGTGGAGTTTCTCTCCTGCAGCTTTGCAAGCTCCTCATTAATTTCTTTTTCGCTAACGCGAACAGCCTTTTTCTTTGCTTTAATGCCTTTGTATTCGCCGACTTCCACATCAGGCTCAACAACGACCTTCATTACAAGCTCTAAACCTTCTTTGCCGATTTTTTTAACATCTAAATCATACGGAGCGGCAATCGCTTTCTTATCCAGAGACTCAATGGCTTCACCGACAATTTCGGGATAAATGATATCGAGTGCATCTTCATAAAACACACCTTCACCATATACTCTCTCTACCATTCTTCTTGTCGCTTTACCTTTGCGGAAGCCGGGAACGGTAATCTTTTTCTTTGCTTTGTTGTAAGCTTTTTGGCAAGCAGCATCAAACTGCTCGGGTGTTGCACTTACAACAAGCTCCAAAACATTGGTGTCAACATTCTTTACCGAGTCTAAACTCATTTTCATAGTCCTCCATTAGTGTAATCAAATTTATACGCCTTGCATTATAACACATATCTTATATATAATCAACAAAAATATTTTAAGAAATTATTAATATTATTTAAACATTTCGGAATATTAAAAAGAACTGTCGGTAAAAACCCAAACAGTTCTTTCGATTTCAAGTTTATTTTTGAAGTGAAGCGCCGCATCACCTCTGTTTTACAGCATAGCACAACGCACAAAGCTATTTTTCAATTAAATACGGTAGAAAATCCAACATATCTGCCGAAATCAGTTTGAAATGAATCCCGTATTTTTCACCGTTAAATGCGGCAATCGCCGCTTTGCCGTGCATGTGTCCGTAATAACAGCGGCGAATCCCGTTTTGCACAAGACACTCCACTATTTCCTCGCACTCTTCGAGTAAGGAAAGCGGCGGATAATGCAAAAATACTACCGGTTCTTTTCCGGTTTTTTTCGCCTCGTCGATGCTGCGCTGCAATCTGCCGACTTCTCGCAAAAGCACTTTTTTATCTTTACTTTTTTCCGCATCGAAAAACCAGCTTCTCGTACCGCAAACAGCAATATTTTGCGCAGTTACGGCATTATTGAACAAAAACTCGATAGAATCAAGTCCGTTTTCCTCTTTTAAAATAGTATTTTTTCGCATACTATCCCACCACAAATCATGATTGCCTTTTAACAAAATTTTCTTACCGGGCAATGCATGAATCCATTTTAAATCCGGCAGTGCTTCGGCATAATTAATGCCCCATGAAATATCGCCGGGAATGATGACCACATCATCTTCATCCACCATTTTTTTCCAATTCTGTTCGATTTTTTGCACATAATTATCCCAGCCGAAGAAAACACCCATCGGCTTGTCAACACCAAATGATAAGTGTAAATCGGCAATGGCGTAAACAGACATAATTACCTCGCATAAAATAATTAAAACAGCTTATACTAAAAGGTGAAAGGAGTTGTCAACATGCACGAATGTAACCGTGTGAAATGCAATGTATCCAACTGCGAATTTCACGATAAAGCGGGCGTTTGCCGTGCAAAGGAAATCGAAGTTGGTCCGCACTATGCGAATTCCAGTAACGATACCATTTGCTCTACTTTTAAAGCAGACGAAAACGCTTAATATGGCAATCGGGCGGAACGCCGCCCGATTTTTTTTATATTCTTTCACGAATGGATTGAGTGATGGCAAAGTATCACTTTCCTGCGCTCCATATTCGCTTTAACGAATACCAAGCATATCCAGTACCACATCCGTCATTTCATTGCGCTGTGCGAGCTTGTCAAAGCGCACCGGTTTGTTTTGAATTGCCGCAAGCGGTTCCGGAATCGGCACACCGGTAATGGTATGTAAGGACTGCATCATCTCAAACCCATCGTCTCCCACAGCATCTTTCGAGCCGACTGCTTCCAAAACTGCCGGACTGAATTTGTACGGTGAAGCCGTAGATGCAATGACGCATATGGTATCATCCCCTGTCTTTTTGAGGTAATTTTCATACACCGTAACTGCAACAGCTGTGTGGGTATCACAAAGATAGTTCTTCTCTTTAAATAATTTACCGATGGTTGCTTTCGTGGCATCATCATCACAATAGCCGCCTTCAAAAATGCCGCGGATACCTTCATAAACGGATTTGTCCACTGTATAGTGTCCATCCTTAAACAAGGATTGCATGCAATCCTTAACAAACACATCATTTTCACCGCTTAAATGGAATAAAAGCCTTTCGAGGTTGCTCGAAACCAAAATATCCATAGAGGGAGAAATGGTTGTATAAAAATCACGGTCTTTATTATAAAATCCGCTTTCTATAAACTCGGTTAATACATTATTTGCATTGGATGCGCAGACTAATTTTTTAATCGGCAAGCCCATTTCCCGTGCATAATATGCCGCTAAAATATTACCGAAATTACCGGTCGGCACAACCACATTGATTTTTTCACCCAACTCAATTTTTCTTTGATTGAGCAAATCGCAATAAGTGGAGAAATAATACACAATTTGCGGCACCAATCTGCCCCAGTTGATGGAATTGGCGGAAGAAAACATCATATTATGCTCTGCCAGCTTTGCCTTTACCGCATCACTTGTAAATATTTCTTTTACACTGGTTTGCGCATCATCAAAATTACCCTGAATGGCACAAACACTGACATTGGCACCCTCTTGGGTACACATTTGCAGCTTTTGCATGGCGCTCACGCCATCATTCGGATAAAATACCAACACATTGGTATTTTCCACATCTTTAAAGCCTTCCAATGCCGCCTTTCCCGTATCGCCGGAGGTGGCAACTAAAATAACGATTTGCTTACCGTCAGCCGTTTTCTTTGCCGAAGTTGTCAACAAATACGGCAACAGCTGCAGCGCCATGTCTTTAAAAGCACAAGTCGGTCCATGCCACAATTCAAGAATGCTCACACCATGCTCAAGTTCCACGGTCGGTGCTACTTCCGGAGAAGAAAATTTGCCTTCTTTATACGCACCGCCGACACAGTAATCAAGCTCGGCATCGGTAAAATCCGTTAAGTATAAAGACAAAATTGCCTTTGCTCTTCCGATATAATCGAGCTGTGCCAACTGCACCAAAAATTCGCGGTTTACACTCGGAATTTCACACGGCACATATAATCCGCCTTCTTTGGAAATACCGTTTGTAATCGCCTCGGCTGCCGTTACCTTAACCGATGTATCTCTTGTACTTGTATAAAACATATTGTTCCGCCTTTCATTTGCACTACACGCGAAATGCATCTTTAATATAATTTATTTTGTAATCCTTATAATTGCCTTGCTGCGGGTAAAACACCTCGGCAACATCAAAGCGAATCGGATATTTTGAATGAATCAGTTTTGCATAGCAAGCGGCGGTCAGTGCCAGCTTTCGCTGCTTTTCCACACCTACAAATTCGGCGGGTTGTGCAATACTGCCGCTGCTCCTTGCTTTCACCTCGGTAATAACCAGGCACTTTTTCTCAAAACTGATTAAATCGGCTTCACCAAAACGGCAGCTGAAATTTGCCGCTACGACATCAAAGCCGTTTTCTCTTAAATAGCGGGCTACATAAATTTCACCCCATTGACCTGCTTCGTTCATTTTTCCAAAATCCTTTTAAGAAAGGTTTTTCTGTGAATAGGACTGATACCATACTGCTCTATCATTTCATAGTGCAGTTTTGTGCCGTAGCCTTTGTGCTTTTCAAAGTGATACTGCGGGTAAAGTGCAGCCATTTCAAGCATATATCTGTCCCTTGTCACTTTTGCAAGAATAGAGGCTGCCGCAATATTGGCACTCTTGGCATCACCCTTTACAATACAGCGCTCGGTAATCGCCAAACCGGGCGTTTTATTACCATCTATGAGTGCTATATCGGGTTTAACAAGCTCCAATTTATCGAGCGCACGGCGCATCGCTAAAAAAGTAGCCTGTAAAATATTCATTTCGTCTATCTCGCGCTCGCTGGCAAAAGCAATCCCGTAATCCAAAGCCTGTGCACAAATCACATCATACAAAGCATCTCTCTTTTTTTCGGTCAACTTTTTGGAATCGTTTGCGCCCTCGATAACCGCGCCCTCCGGCAATACCACACACGCCGCACATACCGGTCCTGCAAGCGGTCCTCTGCCCGCTTCATCAATACCGCATACAATTTTATATCCTTCATCAAGCGCTTGCTGCTCAAATTCCAACCAATTCATGACATATCCTCCGGCATTTCAAAGCTAAACTTGCCGAGTTTTCCGTTTTTAAACTCATCTAAGAGCATCACGCTTGCGCGCTCGGTATCCACCTCACCGCCGGCAATCAACATACCTCTTTTTCTGCCGATAAGCTCTAATATTTCCCATGATTGCAAGGAATCTATCGACTCCATTTTATAGCGTGTGCAAATGCGCTCGGCATAGTGGTCTTTAATTAAATCAATTAAGCGCAGCGCCAGTGTTTCGCTGTCAATCACTTCACTTTTTACCGCACCGGTAAAAGCCAGCTTATCGCCGACCGCCTTATCCTCAAACTTCGGCCATAAAACACCGGGCGTATCTAACAATTCTACCCCTTTGCCAATCACAAACCATTGATTTGAGCGCGTTACACCGGGGGTATCCGCCACCTTTGCCTTACCGTTTTTTGCCATACGATTAATAAAGGAGGATTTTCCGACATTCGGAATACCGACCACCATAATGCGCAAGGATTTTCCTGCCATGCCTTTTTGCTCATTGCGCTGTATCGTATCGGCAAGCACTTTGCGCACCAAAGGCAAATAGGCATTTAACCCCTTGCCTGTTTTACATTCAACGGCAAGAGCATAAATGCCTTGTTGTTTATAATACTCTATCCATTTTTGTGTGGCATTTTCATCTGCATAATCCGATTTATTGAGCAGAATGATGCGCGGTTTTGTACTGATAATTGTATCAATTTCCGGATTTTTTGAGGATTCGGGCAAACGCGCATCGCGAATTTCCGTCACCGCATCCACAAGCTTAAGCGCTTCGCTGATTTTGCGGCGCGTTTTTGCCATATGTCCCGGAAACCATTGAACAGTTGTTTTAATCGAATCTGCCATTTTTCTCTATTCCGAATTTATTGAAAGGCATCAATCTGCATCTTGCTTCGCCGATAATATAGCGCACATCAATGTCACCGATATCGGAAGCACGGCTGTCCCACGAATTATTGCGATTATCACCCATGCAGAAAACACAGCCTTCTTTAACAACATGACCGTTTTGATAATCAAAGGTTCTGTATGTAGGCGGGATGAAATCATAATCCACGGCTTCACCGTCAACCTTCACCACACCATCTTCAATTGAAACCGTTTGCCCCTCTGTGGCAATTACTCTTTTGATTAACGGCTCATTTGCCCCTGTCGGCTGCGTAATCACAACGATATCGCCCTGTTTAGGCTGATATTTTACATTTGTCAGCGCAAGCCAATCGCCGTTTTGCAAAGTCGGTTCCATTGACTCACCCACAACGCCGGAAACTCTAAAGCAAAAGGTAAAGATGATAAAAATGATTACCAGTGCTTGCACAATAATTTCCACGATATCCAAAATTCCCCCGATTACCGAGTTCTTTTTTTTCTTTTCAGCCATCATAAACTCCTTGAAAACAGTTTTTACACCTAACAAAATACGAAAGAAATTTGTAGCAAAAACGGGATGCAAGAATGCATCCCGATTTAAGCAAATCAATGCCGCTGTTACGGCAATTATTGCAGATTTGCTACACTGTGGTGCTGAAATAACCGCATTTTAAATTATAACAGCACGCTTTTTTGCATTAAAGTGCCTGCTTAACTTTCGCTGCCTTACCAACTCTATCACGAAGATAATAGAGCTTGCTGCGGCGAACTTTACCGCGGCGAACCACTTTAATGCTGTCAACATTCGGTGAATGGAGCGGGAACACTCTTTCAACACCGACACCGTAGGCTACACGGCGGACTGTAAAGGTTTCGGAAACACCGCTGCCCTTCTTGGCAATAACCGTGCCTTCAAAAGCCTGCAGTCTGGAGCGAGAACCTTCGGTAATTCTAACATTGATACGGATGGTATCGCCGATAGAAAACTCAGGTAATTCCTTTTTACAGGAATCAGCTGACATCATTTTCAAAGCATCCATTTGATTTTCCTCCCATATTCAGGCGTTCGTACAATCCATGTTGCAGAGGACTCGCCTTTTTAGTGCCCCAAAGCACTAACCGCACCGAATTGCTTCGGCGGAAATAAAATGCGATGCATTCATTACGGCATAATGCCAAAATGAAGCCTATATATATTAGCATATGCTTTTAAAATAATCAAGCATTTTTTGAAATTATTTGAAATATCTGTAATTTTCATTAACAACACAGCGTTTGCGGATATTGCGCATCGCATAATCAAAATCCGCCTTTTTTTCAAGCGCACCGGCAAACAAAAACACATTCAGCGTGTTATTTTGCTCAGCCGTAGCCAAAATTTTAAGCAACAAAATATTCTCTTTTTGCTCAAAAGCATAGGTAATCACATTCGGGAGAATATCCACATCTTCATCGCTCTTTTTTCTGCCGTGTTTGACCTTTTTTGTCACATACAAAGCATCACCGGATAAAACTGTATCCATCTTTTTTATCACGCTTTCGGGATGCTCCACTTCATAAGCAATTTCATAGACCGCCGCATAGATATCGTTTGCCTTCATCTTCGGCTCATGCACACGCAAAATCCTTATACCTTCGGGCAAAACCGCATTCAGTTTCTCTTTAAGCAGACTGTTGGAATAATTGTCATCCGTTAAGCGGATATCCACGCACTCACATTCACTTTCCACACCGAGCGGCAGGGATTGTGCATACTTAAAATACGGCTTGGGATTATACCCTTCCGTAAACCACAGCGGTATTTCGGCACGGCGCACTGCTCTGAAAAACACACGGTTTAAATCCAAATGAGAGATATATTTTGTGTTGCCCAGCTTAGTGTATTCAAGCCTTACTTCGCGCATGGCACACACCTCCCGACAGTTTGTCCGCTCCGCAGGCAGCGCATTGTTGGCGGCAGTTCGGACTTGTTTTGCTCTCATGTGCTTTTATGTTTTCTCTCATCAAGTATTCTTTGCGAACACTGTAATCTATGTGATCCCAAGGTAACACTTCATCAAACGGAATCCTTCTGTTTGCGAAAAATTTCGGATCCACACCGCACGCTTCAAAGGCTTTCATCCAGCCTTCAAAGTTAAAATGCTCATCCCACGAATCAAATTTACAACCGTTTTCATAAGCTTTAAGCAGTACATCGCACAGCCTTCTCGACCCCTTTGCGAGCACCGCTTCAATGAGCGTATCGGTTGAATTGTTATAAGAAATGGAAACTCTTTTGGAATGATTGGCACTTAAGAGAACTTCTTTTTTTCTCTCGAGCGTTTCACTATCATTTGCCGCCTCCCATTGAAACGGTGTAAACGGCTTTGGAATAAAGGAAGCACAGCTGACATTGATACTGACCGCTTTTCCCTTAGGCTTGTCCGGAATAGAATAAAATAAATCCACCACTTTATCGGCAAGTGCGGAAATGCCGGCAACATCCTCATCCGTTTCGGTCGGAAGTCCCATCATAAAATACAGTTTTACCAAGCTCCAGCCGCCCTCAAATGCCTTGCGGCAGGTGTTCATCAATTCTTCTTCCGTCACATTTTTATTTATCGCATCGCGCAAGCGTTGTGTCCCGGCTTCCGGGGCAAAGGTCAAACCGCTGCGGCGCACACGCGCAAGCTTTTCGGCAAGATTATCGGAAAAATTATCCACGCGCAGTGACGGTAAAGACAGATTGACTTTTTTCTCCTCACACGTGCTGATTAAATCATTTAAAAGCGGCTCAATTTCGCTGTAATCACTGGTGCTTAAAGAGCAAAGCGACAATTCCTCATAGCCGGTGTTGCGGCATAAGGCTTCCGACTGCGCTTTAATGACTGCTGCTGATTTTTCACGAATCGGTCTGTAGATAAAGCCGGCCTGACAAAAGCGGCAGCCGCGAATGCACCCGCGAAACACCTCTGCTGTTGCCCTGTCATGTACTGCCTGCACAAAGGGTACAACAAAGCTCTGCGGAAAATACATGTTATCCAAATCCGCCACCACTCGCTTTTTGACCGTTTTCGGTACAAAATCATACTTTGGAAGAACAGCTTTTAGCGTGCCGTCATCATGATAGGCTACATCATAAAATGCCGGGATATACACACCCTCAATAGCAGAAGCTTTCTGTAAAAAAGTGTCTTTACTATCCCCTGAATTTTTACAATCACGGTATAATTCCACCACTTCCGGGAGCAGCTCCTCTCCTTCGCCCAGGCACACCACATCGACAAAATCGGCAATCGGCTCCGGATTGCACACACACGGGCCGCCGACAATGACAATATTATTTAATCCTTTTCTATCGGCGCTCTTTAAAGGAATCCCGGCGAGAGAAAGCATATGCAAAACATTGGTATAGGACATCTCATACTGCAATGTAAAGCCGATAAAATCAAAAGCATCCAAAGCATCTCCGCTCTCGAGCGCAAACAGCGGAATATTTTTTTCACGCATGATGTTTTCCATATCCAAATCCGGTGCAAAGCAGCGCTCACACCATACGCCCGGCATTTCATTGAGCAAGCCGTATAGAATTTTCATGCCGAGATGCGACATGCCAATCTCATATAAATCAGGAAAACAAAAGCCGAAGCGCACATCCACATCCGACTTGTCTTTGACAACGCTGCCCGGCTCTCCGCCGGTATAGCGTGCCGGCTTTTGGACAAACGGTAAAATTTTTTCAATCTCTTTACTTCTCATAACACTCTCCAAAATAATAAATAATTATACAATATTTTCATCGTGTTTTCAATCGTATTTCACTCGATTCAAGCTTGTTTGAATGAGAAGAAAGAGAGAAAGCAAACAAATAGAAGGATTAAATCTTACCTTAAGGCATATTATCACACCGAATACAAACAATACTCCCGCCGTACAAAAAGAGACTGTTTTCGCGGTTTTCAGTGCGATTCTTTCCCCTTTTTTCCACTTTAATATTTCATAAACCGCCTGCCCGCCATCCAATCCGAGTACCGGCAAAGCGTTGATGATAAAAATGCTGCCGTTAACAGCTGTCAGCTCTAAAATCATTGTTTTATTCGAGAGGATATACCAAAGAAAAAATACGGCTGAAAGTAACGCATTTGCCATGCAGCCTGCCGTAATCACCGCGAGCCTCCGAGAGAGCCTTTCCGGTGTATCGCGTTTGCAGATAATAATGCCGAAGGGTTCCAATATTACCGCATCTACCTGTAGAGCACACATTTTCATAGCCAAAAGGTGCGCGCCTTCATGTGCGCACACCATGATAAAAGCATACAAAATGTAATGCCGGTCAAATGCGATTAAAAAGCCGAGCAATGCACAAAACAAAAAAGTGACGGTGATTTTTGTGTTGCCGAAATAAAAACTCATTTGATTACATAAGCGGGGTTACAGTATAACCCGTCAATAATAATACTGAAATGCAGATGCGGACCGGTTGACCATCCGGTAGAACCAACTAAGGCAATAACATCGCCGCTGTCAACCATGTCCCCGGTATTGACAAGGATTTTAGAGCAATGCGCATAAAATGTTTCTATACCGTTTCCGTGATTGATTTTAACAAATCTTCCGAAAACATCATCTTCCCCCGTGCTTTCAACCATACCGTAATATGCAGCCTTCACCGCATCGCCGGATTTTGCGCCGATATCGATGCCGGTGTGAAAGCTTAGTTTCCAGCTCACGGGATTAATTCTATACCCGAAGGGCGAGGTGATTTTTCCCTGCGCAGGGCGGCAAATATTATCGGAAATGACATACTTTGCCGCTGTGCAATTATCGGGATATCGGTTGCCGTTTGCATCCTCATCTTTACCGCCGATATTTTCGGTTTGCGTGTCGCTTTTTTCATCCACAAAAAAGGCTTTGATTTTGCTCCAGGCTTCTTTTGCGGAGGACAAAGAGCCCCCCTCATTTTCCGCTACATCCACATAGTGTTTTGCCACGCTGTTATACTCTTCGGGTGATACTTTTTTCACGGCGAAAAGAACGGCGAAAATGATGCCGACTACCACTGCCTGTACCACTAAGAGTTTTAAGATAGAAAACTTTCTTTTTTTATCATTTTGCATAAATATTCTCCCGCAAATTCATATAATATTACATCTTTAAAATTTTAAACTTTTATTGTAGAAGATTTTTCCATATGATATAATAAAAATAGAATATTAGTTTAGGAGGCGCGTCATGAAAAAATTATTTAAATGCATCGCTGTGTGTGTTGTGATAGCAATGCTCATCACTTCTCTTCCGTTTGCTTTTGCGGAAGACAGCCGCACGGTAGAAGACATTGTCAATCAAGACTATGAAAATTATCTTCAAGCGCAAGGCGAAAATGCCGATTTTGAAAAGGGTAACGACTATGTTCCTGGTGAATTGTTGTTTACACTTTCCGGTGAAGATAATACAACAAACACGCTAAATGAAGTAAAATCGGAATTTGGTGTGGAAATACTCGAATCCATCGAGCAAACCGCTTTGCAAGACAATGCAAGAGCCTATTCCGAAAGCAGCGATACCGAAACTCTTTACAGAGCCGGGTTTGATGCTTCTAAAGCAACGGTTTATGAAATGTGTCAAGCACTCAGTCAGATGCCGGAAGTGCAAGATTGTGAACCTAATTATACATATGCACCCGAAAGTTTTGTTATGCCTTCGGAAATCTCCGGTTCCTCTTCTTACAGAAGTTACCAAAAATGGTATTTTGATAATATGAATATGAGCGGTGCATGGCAACGCTATGAAACCCTCGGTGAAGGCGCACTTGTTTGCGTTATTGATAACGGTTTAAACTTTGATCATAACGAAATCAAAGGCAGACTGTGGAGCGATGCCGAAGGCAACCACGGTTACAATGCAGAATTTAATAATCATGATATTTACGGTAAGCTTCCCGATGGTCCGTCTCACGGTTCTCACTGTGCCGGCATTATTGCTATGGAAGCAAATAACGGCGGTCTTGTCGGTGTTGCACCGAAAGCACAAATCATGGCATGTAACGCCGTGACCAGTTCCACCGGTTATTTCACCAATGCTAATTTAATTAAGAGCTTGGAATATGCGGTTGCCAACGGCGCCGATGTTATCAGCATGAGTTTGGGCGGCTATTCCTTTAGTTTAAATATGGAAAAAGCACTTGCCAGGGCTTCCTTTAGCGCAGTTATACTGTGTGCTGCAGGTAACGAAGGCTACAGCACCGAGCAAGCGCTTCACTTCCCCTCCGCTTCCGCTGCGGTCATTGGTGTTATGGCGCTCGGTACAGGTTCTTCCGCTAACACGCTTGCTTCATACAGTAACTATGATTTAAGCGGCAGATACTACCAGGTAGCTGCACCCGGCTCCAATATTTATTCCATTTCCGCTTCCAGCAATACCGGCTATGTTTCCATGGGCGGCACCTCTATGGCAACACCGTTTATGGCGGGTCTTGCCGCTTTATATGTTTCCGAACATCCGAATGCAACACCTGCCGAAGCGCGCCGCGCTATCATTGATGCAGCCGGCGAAATGGTGCATTTGTTTATGGACAGCTCCGCCGCATGCGTAAAGAAAGCAACTCCCTATACCATGTTAGGCGAGCAGTGCGCTGCTGCCGAGCAAGCCACCTTTACAGATAGAATTGTTTACAGAGCGATTTGTGATGCGTTGCATGTAGATACCTCCTACCGCCTTACTAATTATGATTTAGAATGTGTGACTTATCTGGATTTAAAAAACACATCCTTTAAGCAATATGCAGCTATCGCCTCCCTTCCTTCTTTAACATATATTAATTTGTCCGGCACCGATATGGATGATGAGGATGCCGCGGCATTGTTTGCTAACTTACATGATAAGGTTGTTTCCATTGATTTATCCAATAACAACTTAACTAATTTAAATTTCTTGAAAGATTATGACGGCTATCTTTCCAACTTAAATGTTTCGGGCAATGCCATCAAGGATATTTCCGGATTGCCGGCTTTGAGTATGCTTGCAGACCTCAATATTGCCTGCAACCAAATCAAAGATATTTCCGCTGTTTCTCAATTGAGCGGATTGATTCAGCTTTACGCCCCCGGCAATTTAATTAGCGACCCCTTCCCGATTATCGGTTTAACAGAATTAAACGAAGCTTATTTCGGCAATTACAATCCGAACTTTACCGATATGTTCGGTGAGCGCTATTTCCTGTCGGGCGCCAAGGGCAATCAAATCACATCCTTAGAAGCTTTTATGAATTTAGACAGCAGCACTTCCACCCTGCACTATCTCAATTTGAGCTATAACTATGTACAAAAGGATGAGCAGTTCCACTACAGAGCGGGCAAGTTGATGCAAACGCTTGCAGACATCGCAAAATTACATGAAACCAACTCTATTTTTGCCGAAACAATGGGATATAAACTGGTACTTTCACCGCAGGGTGAAGAGAAGTTAATCTCCGCACAAGACATTCGTTTTGAAGGTGATAAAAACTACCTGGCTCTTTATTTAGAAGGCGGTGCAAAGAAAATTCCTTACAGTGTAACGCCGGCAAATGCAAATTACAAAACCGCTGTCAGTATTCGCATTAAAGACACTTCCGTCGCCAGAGTGGAAAACGGCTTTGTCATCCCCTGCGCCGTCGGCTCCACCTATGCAACACTTACGCTTGAGAGCGGTAAGGTGCGCACCTTCTATATCGCAGTCAAAGAAGGTTATGTGGCAGATGCGAATATTCTCAATCCCACCACAATTTACACCACAGGCAACACATACACCGCGCTTGTATACACAGCGCCTTGTGCAAAGCTTGTGTTGAGCGACCAAAATGGTGGTACAGTCGGTGAATACACCAGTGATTGCAAATACGCTTATAACATTAGCGATGCACACGGCAATAGCTTTATTAAATGGCTGGTGCCCTTTAGTTTCGATACAGCGGGTTCCTATACCATTACCGCAACCGCATACAATACACCCGGCAGTGCTTCCGGTGCCAAATCAGGCTCCTTTGACATCGATGTGGCGGAAGCCTTCGGCAACACGGTTTACGGCACTATTTCCGCGTATAATTCCTATTTTGATACCACTGTCAGCCTTTTGAATGAAGATGATACCGTTTTGCAGGTTCAGCAAATTAAGGGCGGCGTGGCAGCAACCGGTACATTCAGCTTTAGCGGCGTTGCAAACGGTGTTTACACCATTAAAATTGAAAGACCCGGTTATGCTCCCTACTATATCCGCAACATCACAGTAACCGGTGATACCTTAGTGGATGATAATGTTGATAGCGCAAACAGCATTGATTTTGCCGCAAATGCCGGTGATGTTAATGGTGACGGCATTATCAGCGTGGCAGATGTTTCCACTGTCTTAACTGCAGATAATTACACTTATACTATTGACTCTGTCGCAAATGTTCTGTGTGATATTGATGCGGATAACACCGTAAGTATTAATGATGTAGCAATTATTTTAAATAATATCTAATACAAAAAATATATTCCTGTTTGCAAAAACCCCTAAGAAAGCGAAGGAGTTAATTATGAAACAGAATCTTTTTAAAAAGGCATTAGCGATTGTGCTCGCTGTGATGATGTGTACCACTTACATCACCACAGCCGTAGGGCAAAGCTATGCTATTGCGCACCCCGATGCCGTGAATCAAGGCAAAACGGATGCACAAATTCAAAGCGATGATTTAGCACAGTTTGCCGCACATGAAGGCTTTGATTACCATGAAGCGGATGCCGATGATTATGCACCGCACGAGTTGATATTGGAAATCACCTCCTCCACCGAAACGGCTGCAGCATCCCTTAGCTCATTCGAGGATGAATTTAATTTAAAACTCGAAAGGGTGTTAAACACTACCGAAGTAAGTGAAGATGAAAGCGCTTCCATATCGTCTCTCGGAGGCGGTGAGGGTGTGATTACCACTTACTTTATGAGTACCTCGCAAGATGATATTATTTCTCTTTGTGATGAGCTCAATGAAAGAGAAGAAGTGTTTAATGCACAACCGAACTTCAAGTATGAAGTGTGCGAGGAATCGGATGAGGAAAGCGGTGTAACACTTTCAAATGAGCAAACAACCGCGCCCTCGGAGCCGACAGAGCAAACCGCACCGAGTGTTACACAAAGTGAACCGGAAACCGTTATCGAAACGCCGGAAGCACCGGCTTCCTATTCGGAACCGCCGGCGTTTTCCACAACCGGCTACACAAGCAATTTAAAGTGGTGGTTTGACTATTGTAAGGTCTCCTCCGCCTGGTCGAATTATGCCGATTCCTCTACCGGCTACGGTATGGGACAGGGTGTAAAAGTCGCAGTTATCGATACCGGCTGTAACACAGCGCACGAAGATATTATAGATAATCTGTGGACAGGCAGCAACAACGAGTGCGGCTATTTTGCATACCAAAGCAAAAACATTTACAAAAATGATGCTTCCAACGATACGCACGGTCACGGCTCTCACTGCTGCGGCACCATTGCCATGAACGGTAACAACACAGTCGGCGGTATCGGTACCGCTCCGAAGTGTAAGCTCATGGTGCTCAAAGCAGACCGTGATAATAAGCTGGGTAATTTTTATTCATCCGAGATTATTACCAGCTTAAACAAGGCGAAGGAATACGGTGCGGACATTATCAGCATGAGCCTCGGCGGCTATAATTTTGACTACACGACCTACCGCACCTATCAAAATGTTTCCTCCACCAGTTTAATTGTCTGCGCTGCCGGTAATGACAGCTTCGATACCACCGAAAAGTTGCACTTCCCCTCCGCAGCATCCTGCGTGATGGGCGTTATGGCGCTTGCGGGCAGCTCAAGCAGCGACAAGTTGGCTACTTTTTCCAACTATGACACCACGGGTACTTTCTATAAAGTCACCGCGCCCGGCACAAGCATTTATTCCTTAAAGGGTGTTGTTAAGGATGAATCGGGCAACGCACTCTCCTTCCCCACCAATGAATATGAAAAGAAAAACGGTACTTCCATGGCAACGCCTGCCGCAGCAGGTATGATTGCCTCCTTCATGTCTTACATCAAAAATGTGAAGGGCTGGGATTGGACACCGGCACAGTACCAATACGAGATTGAATATTTGATGAATTTGAGCGGCAATACGCTCTCTTGCGGTGCGAATTCACAGTCGCTCCACCCGGTCGCTTACGAAAAAGGCTCCACTTTCAAAGTGATGAATTTGGAATATCTGTTTAGCAGAATGTCAAGCCTTTCCACCAGCCCCTTTGCGAGCGCCTCCGCTGTCAGCTTCACCAACTCCACAATTTTGGACGGTGTGAAAAACTCTACGGGCTTGGCGGCAAATCAATTGGATACATATGCCATGCGGCGTGTTTCACTGATGTATTGGAGCAGTGACAGCACGCGCAAAAACATTTCCGATTACTCGGATTTAACAAAACTGACAGGGCTAAACTATCTCGATTTGTCGGGCACTTCAAAAATCACTTCCGATAACATTGCGGATGTGATTGCGAAATGTCCCGCCACAATTGTGCATTTGAATTTAAATACGGCGACAAAGCTCGGCAATCTGTCATGCCTTGCGAGTGCAAAGTTTAATTGTTTGCACTATTTGAACCTTTCTTCAAATGACATGACCACACTCAGCCCGATTGCAAAATTCACCTCACTAAAGCTGTTTTATGCGAATTCCAATGCGCTCATTGATATCTCGCCGCTGTCGGGCATGACGCATATCGAGCATATTGAGCTCAATAATAACCAAATTGAGGACCCGAACCCCGCTTTTGCTTCGGATTTCCTCAACTACATCGATTTATCCCATAACAAGTTGAGCGACCATACGCAGCTTCTTAATTACAAGGGTGCGTACCACGACAGTGACTTTAATTCCGATACCATCAATTTTTATGTTGATTATAACAATATGACCGGTTTGACAACCTCGGTTGCCAATAGTATTAAAAGTACGATTACGGCAAATAACACCAAAAACGGTAAGCTATTTGCCACCACTATTGAATTTACCTACTCCAACCAAACCGCACCCACCAGCACGGTTCCAATGACTTCGTTTACCCTCTCGGATATGACACTTTCCAGAGAAGCACTGTGTTCCGGTAATTTGAATTTGAATTCCATTACAGGCTTTACCGCTTATCCGAGTAATGCCAATCAGTATAATTATTTAACCTGGACCTGTTCGGAGGATGGATACTTTGCAGCAGATGGTACAGTCCTTTGTTCACCGGAAGAGATTACTTCTTGCCGTACCTTAACCCTCACCGGTACAGCTCCTGCCGCTTCCGGCGCCACCTCCACGGTAACGGGCACAAATTCTCAAACCATTAAGCTGACAATTACCGCACCGGAAATCTACAATGCGTATCTGACCGACAGAGTGGTTGCTACAGGGCGCCGCGCAGGTGTGGTTGTATCGGTGAACCAGTATACACCGCGCGTATATGTAAAGTGTACCAAGAGCGGAACGGACACGGTGGTTTACGGTACAATGTCCTCCACCAATTATGCGAGCGGACAGTCAAAAGCAGGTTTGTTCTATGTACCGGAAAGCGTTACTTCCACGGCGGGTACTTATTCTGTTTATGTCTACCCTGCCGATTCGCAAAATAACTACGCCACCACATCCAATAATGATGTTTCCGGCAAATCCACCTATCCTTACAAATATGCGGGAAGCCTGTATGTCAAGGACGGTGTGGCAAGCTCCACCGATACATTAAATATCACAGCCGATACCAAGGTGAACCGCTACGGACAATGCGCTATCTTTGCGGCAAACAGCGGCACCACCTCCTCTTCCCTTGCAAAGCCGGAAGGCGATGCAGGCATTTCCACCTATACCTCACAAAGAAAATATGTGGGTTCCGGTTCGATTTATCCCTCCCTCGGCGCAGGCTTCTTCGGCAAGGATTACACCGGTTATCCCAGTGCGGAGACAGGTGAAGCCAGCTTCTTCTACACCTTAGGCGATTTCAGCGGTATTGAAACAAAAATAGCAACCGTTGCGCCGGAAGTCAGGGCTGTGGAAATCAGAAATGCCACATCCTATAAAACAGACGGATATGTTGAGTACCTTGTAAAAACAAACACGGATGCTACAATGCTGAAAGCTTACAGCTTAGGCACAACGGATGATATCAGCTCCGATGTAAACCATATAACCACAACCTTTAATTCCACTGCCGGTACATATGCAACTTATAATGCTACCTACAGTTATAAGTTGTGGAGTGTTAAGGTGCCGATTACTTCCTCGAAAGCCATGCAGCCGGTAACCTTGACCGCTGCCGACCCGCTTGGCGATGGCAGTGTTACCAAAACGCCGGCTACCGGAATTAAATTCGGCGGCTCGCAGTATTATTATCCGGGTGAGAAGTCTTACATCATTATGGGCAACAACCTCACCTTCTACCCCGCGGATGATAATGGTTTGAGCTTGGCTGACTGCTGTAAAGACATAACCTATTCTGTTAATAATACAGATTATTTCAGCGTCTATTCTCAAACCACCGGCAGAGTCAATATTGATACTGCTAAACTCCTTACCGATTTAGAGGATACTACCACTTCATATAAGCAATGTGTCGTCACGGCAAAATTGGAAAGCGGCGCATCAACTACTTCAAGCATTTATGCGTATCGCCCGACTGCAAAGAATTTAAGCTATGATGAGGAGCGCAGTGTTATTGCTGCAGGCGGTACCGTATACTATTCGGTAATCACATACGGCTCCGATGCCATCTATGTGCGCGATGTCAGCGACAAATACTCCACACCGCTGCTTACGCTCACTTTAGATGATTCGGACGCCTATACCACCGACATTGATGAAAACGGTCATGAATTTATCACGTGGCATTTTGAGAGAAGTTTTGCCCCCGGTGTCACATCTTTGAAAACCTATGTGAGGTCGTCTTATGAGTATTCTTCTTCGTTTACTGCAAATTCCGCAACCTATACCACAAAAACAGTCACCAGAAATCTCGATTCCGGTGATTACAGTGCCTGGAATGCGCAAACAACAAGAATAACACCCGCACTCTTATCCAAACTGCAAACAGATTATAATGTGCCGAATGATACATATACCGAGCGCTTGGAGAATTATAATACAATTCTCAATAATGCGGTTATGGATTATACCGAAACGCAACAATCCCTCATTGATAATCAAACATTAGCGCTTAAGCAAGCGATTGATGCGCTTGTCGGTATGAGCGAATATGAAAATGCCGTTGCACAATATGAAACTTTGATGAGCAGCGCAAATGCAAAATACTGCACTCCCTATCTTGAGCAGTTAATCAATACCGAAGCGACCGATAACAATTACATGGAGCTTTCCAAAACCATTGCGGAGGAAATTTACAATGTCAATGAATTAGCTGCCGCTTACACAACTGTCATTAATTACCTTGCGCGCTTGGAAACAAGAGTTCCCGAATTGTTAACGGAT
Source organism: Clostridia bacterium (assembly GCA_017512465.1). Classification (GTDB taxonomy): domain Bacteria; phylum Bacillota; class Clostridia; order Oscillospirales; family Acutalibacteraceae; genus RUG714. The sequence continues at coordinate 7,318 of JAFWGH010000164.1, read as the reverse complement.
GAAGAAGCGCCCGCAATTTACGGTGCCTCCTCTTATGCAGCGCTGAAAGCATTCTATCAAACCATGCGCAGCAAAATTGATAATACCGAATATGCGGTGAAAGCAAATCTGCTAAATGATTACGCACAGCTGAAGTATTTAGCCGATTACTTGCATTATCATAATTATGCGCAATCCGTGATAGCGCCTACCTGTACCGAAGCGGGCTATACCCTGCACTATTGTGCCGGCTGCGGCAACAGCTACCAAACCGATGAAATCCCGGCTACGGGACATACGCCGACAGCGATTGCAACGCTTGAGCCCACCTGTACCGAACCCGGTCACACCGGCGGTACGGAATGCTCTGTATGCCATGCGGTTTTGGAAGAGCCTGCACAAACACCGGCTCTCGGTCACAACTGGGGTGTATGGACAGTGACAACACCTGCCACCCACACTAGCAAGGGTGTAGAAATGAGGCTTTGCCTGAGAAATACCGCGCATAAAGAAACGCGCGAGATTCCCATGATTAGCACCTTGCCGCACACCAAGCTCGGCGATGCAACCGATTATACGATTGATATCAGTGTGGCGGACTCCTCTGCCGGAAAGTATGCAGGACTTGTGGATGTTAAGCTAAAAATCGCCGTGGATTATACACAACTCGATACGGATGATGAAAAAGCATTAACCATGTTTAACCAAGTTATTGCTTTTGACCCGAATGTATTGAGCACGGTCAGCAAAGCCTTTAAGACACGCGGCACGCCCAACATGCAAGCTATGTGGGATGCGGTTGATACCTCACCCTACGGCTTTGTTTCCGGTACGGGAGATTGGGCACTCGAGGCAGTTGCTGTTCCCACCTATGAGGGCGCGATTGCGAGCGATTGCGTGAGCTATTCCTTAGATGGTTCTGCGCTCACCTACTTCGCACCGACACAAGTAGCCTTTGTGCTCTTAAACGGTTTAAGCTCCGGCGGATATATCAACTATGATGAAATTGACAGACCGGAATTTACGGTTGTTCACCTGTATCTTGCATTAAACGGGGACTATTCCCTTACAGATGTGCGCAATGCCGTTCGCCTGGTTTCGGATGAAGATTTGCAAACCAGTGAGGCGCCCGATGTCATGGAATATGCCAGCTTTGTTTCCAACAAGGCGGAATCCACCGGCGCCGTGAATCGTTTAGATCTGCAGTTCTCCGATGATTTTTATGAAAAGTATGATATTACTTTCAAGTGGTTCACAGACGGCGGAGAAGAACAAACCACCGTTGTTCCCACCATCGAGGGGCGCATTCCGCAAGACTTCACGCCCGATGATTATATGGTAGGCGATATTCAATATTCCTTTACTTCATGGGATAGAGAGTTGGCACCCGCTACCGGAGCAACGACCTATACCGCTCAGTACGGTTCTACCGATTTGGGACATGATTTTGTTGTCATTTCCAGACAAGAGCCGAGATGTACAGCGCAAGGCAATATCCGCTACCGTTGTTCACGCTGCTCGTATCAATATACCGAATATATTGATGAACTCGGGCACGACCCGATTACGCTGCCCGCTGTTGAGCCGACCTGTACCGAACAGGGTTGTACGGATGGCGTTGGTTGCTCTCGTTGTAAAGCAATTCTTGTCAATCAAATTCCGATTCCTGCCCTCGGACACAGCTGGATTGAGTGGGAAATCACGAAAAACGCCACCTGTTTGGAGGATGGCGAACTGGTCAGATACTGTTCCAGAGATACCTCTCACCAAAAGGTTGAGGTGATTCCCGCTACCGGTCATACCTATGAGCCGACCATCACAGCGCCGACCTGCACACAGCAAGGCTACACCACTTATACCTGTTCGGCTTGTCGCGATACATATATTGCAGACTATACCGAGCCGCTCGGTCATACACCGCAAGTGCTGGAAGCAGTTGCACCGACATGTACCGAAACGGGACTTACAGAAGGTTCCAAATGCTCTGTTTGTAAAGAAATTTTAACCGAGCAGCAAGTCGTTGCCGCTCTCGGTCATGATTACGGCGAGTGGACAACTACCACCCCCGCTACTTGTACCGAAAAAGGTCTGGAAACCAAAGTATGTTCACGCGATGCATCTCACACATTAACCAGAGAAATTGCGGCGCTCGGACATTCACCGCAGGTACTGGAGGCTGTTGCGGCGAGCTGTACCGAATCCGGTCTTACCGAGGGTTCCAAGTGCTCTGTATGTAAAGAAATTTTAACCGCACAACAGGTTGTTCCCGCTCTCGGTCATGATTACGGCAACTGGGCAGTTACCACTCCTGCCACCTGCACCGAAAAAGGTGTGGAAACACGCTTCTGTGCAAGAGATACTTCCCATAAAGAAACCAGAGAAATTGCGGCACTCGGTCATTCACCGCAGGTGGTAGAAGCTGTGGCACCTACCTGTACCGAAACCGGTCTTACAGAAGGTTCCAAATGCTCTGTTTGTAAAGAGATTTTAACCGCACAGCAAGTCGTTGCCGCTCTCGGTCACGATTATGGTGAGTGGTCTGTCACCACTCCTGCAACCTGTACTGAAAAGGGTGTTAAAACAAGAGTATGTACCAGGGATGCAAATCACACCGAGACGGAAGAAATTGCAATGATTGCGCACAGCTATTCCTTGCATGACCAATCCCCGCTGGATAAAACAAACGGTTATGCATATTACAGCTGTGATGTCTGCGGTCATTTCTTCTTGGCAAATTATGCCGGCAATAAGCTTGTTCCCGGTGACGAGGTGGAAAGCATTGAGGATGCGAAGCAAAACTCCCCGCTTCCCGCTCCGTTCTTCAACATCTTTGTTTCTGCCGACCATTACGATTATGCAACACGCGGCGCTTCCCTGCGCATCAGTGAATCGGCTGCATATGATAAGGATTTCAATACCACACAGGGTATGCGCTTTACCGCTTCCGTTAAAGTGCCCGAAGGCGTTGATTTCAAAGTCGGCAGTGCGGGCAATGTCATTACCGATTTCGGTTTTGTTTACTCGCAACCCGCAAAGATTGATTCCGACATGGATAATCTTGTTAAAGACGGCGAAAATGTTTACTCCATGAGTGTGCCTTCCAAAAATACCGGCGTGTTTGACGGTACGAATTGGCAGGGTGTCACCTACCACGAAGAGGACAATACGCTCACCTTTAACCTTGTGATTAATGTGAAGGCGATGAACTGGGAAAGAGACTACTGTGCAAGAGCCTACATTACCTACAACTTTAACGGTTATCAATTTACTATTTATGATGATGGATATTCCGAAAAAGCTGTAAGTGTCATTGCACAAGCGGTTGTTCAAAATCCGAGTGAAGCACCGGAAGCGATCGACTTCTGTAAGCACAAGATTCTGGATCACATCTAATCTTACAATAAAAGATGGTGTCTGAGCTTCGGCTCAGGCACCATTTCTTTATTGACACACATCAAGTATTATTTTCGGGCTATCAGTATAAATATCAGCTGCGTATAACTATATATAAATGTATTAAATTATAATAATTAAGTATTATATATTGTGCTCTACTCGGTCAAAACAGAACATTTTAAACACATTTGTTATACCAACACTGTTTTCCATAGAATGGCTTGTAACAGCACTTGTGATAGCAAATGATTCAATATACAAAACAGGCTGCCTCATAGGAGACAGCCTAAATTATAATTATATATACTTTTCAATAAATGCCCATACCGGCGGCCAATATAACTCGGGATGATATTTTACCGAGCGTGCATGATCTGCATCGGGGATGATTAATTTTTCCTTTTCGCTCGGACACGCTTCATACAGCGGCTCAAGCATATATGTGGGAACAAAATCATCATTCTCACCGTGCACAAAGAAAACCGGAAGCTTTGTGTTTTTTATGCAATCAATCGGCGAAGCATCCTTTTTAAAAGAATAGCCGGCTCTGATTTTTGCAAAAAACTCGAGAAGATTTAGCAACGGGAAGGTCGGAACACCCATATCCTTCATCACAAACGCAAACTGCTCATAGGCATTGGTAAAGCCGCAATCCTCTACCACACACTTTACATTTTTCGGCAAATTTTCACCGGAGGTGACCATTACCGTTGCGGCACCCATGGAAACGCCCATCAAAGCAATGGAAGCCTCCGGGTCCATATTGATAAGATAATCAATCCATACTTTAAGAGTGAATTTATCCAAATAACCCATACCGAGGAATTTACCTTCGGACTGGCCGTGATTTAACAGATCGGGTAATAAAAGATTATAGCCTCTGTCACGCATCGCTGTCGGCGCTTTATACATTCTCGAAACGATTGCCGCAGAGTTACCGTAGCCATGCACCAAAATGATATATTTATGTGTCGGCTGCGGTGCCTCATAATAGTAAGCGCGCAGTTTTTCGCCCTTTTTGTTTTTAGACCAAAAAATTTGATGGTCATCATCCAAATCCATCTCATCACGCATCAACTTAATACGCTCTTCGAGCGGATAATCATCATACGCTTTTTCGAGCTTCGGATAAGAACCCGGCTTCTCAATTGTTTTTTGAATATGCTTAATTTTAATATTATCCATAAACAGCTTTGAACGCTTGTTGATGGCAAAATCCACCATCAGCCAGCCGATAACGCAAAGAAGCAAACCAATTGCGCCAAGTATAATTAAAACTATTCCCCACCAAGGCATACACTTTACCTCCAATAATACATGTATGTTTAAAGATTAAATACAATCACGCTTGTGCGTGTCTTAAGCCGCTTTATATAGCATTTTAATTCAAATCTTTAACATACCTATTATATAAAAAGAGAATAGATATTGCAATATTATTTTAAAAATATTGACATATACTATATACAGTAGTAAAATATAATATACAATATAAACTTCGGGGCAGGGTGAAATTCCCTACCGGCAGTATAGTCTGCGAGCAGCGATAAGTGTTACATCTCTTTGAACTGTTGAACCTGCGCAATTCAGGTACCGACGGTGTCGCTTTATTTTTAAAGCGCGATAGTCCGGATGGAAGAAGTGAAATTTTCAACACTTTTGCCCTGTTTAATACAGGGTTTTCCTTTTGTCCCAAAGAAAGGAGCTTAACAATGCAAACCAATCGCCAACAAAAAACAAGAATGGTAGCCGTAATCGGCATTATGAGTGCCGTGGCGGCGGTGCTTCAGTTTTTGGAATTTCCGGTACCGCTGATGCCGTCTTTCATCAAATTTGATTTTTCGGATTTACCGGGACTGATTACAGCCTTCGCTTTCGGTCCGATTGCCGGTATCTTAGTGAGTTTAATAAAAAATGTCATCCATCTTTTGGTGACACAGTCCGGCGGCGTGGGTGAGCTGGCAAACTTTATCATTGCCGCCTTTTTCACCGGCACTGCAGGCATTATCTACAAACTGAACAAATCCAGAAAAGGTGCGCTGATTGCCGCCCTTTCCGGCTCTCTTGTCAGTGCTGTTGCGGGAATTGCAGCAAATTATTTTATCATTTATCCCATTTACTACAAAATAGCGATGCCTGAGGAAGCGATTTTAGGTATGTACCAAAGCATACTGCCCTCTGTTGACACGATTTTTAAATCACTTTTAATTTTCAATCTCCCCTTCACCTTTATCAAAGGACTGCTCATATCGCTTATTTGCTTTATTATTTATAAAAAGCTCTCGCCGATACTCAAAGAGAGCAAGGCACAACGCGATGCAAACAGAGAGAAAAAATCAAAGCAGTAAGTAAGTTTTCTGCCGGAAGCCTTGACAATTCGATAAAAATCTTATAGAATATTATACGAATTAAATATATCTTAATACTCATTAAGAGCGGCTGAGGGACTGGCCCTGTGAAGCCCGGCAACCTGCATATGCAAGGTGCTAAATCCTGCGGTAAAACCGAGAGATGAAATTTTAATTTTTCAGTGCGGTTTTACACCGCACTTTTTTTCAGCCGCTAAAGAAAGGAAGTACCATTATGGCGAAACATTTATTCACATCGGAATCCGTTACCCAAGGTCATCCCGACAAACTGTGTGACCAAATTTCCGATGGTATTTTAGATGCTATTATTGCACAAGATAAAAATGCACGCGTAGCATGTGAGAGTTTATGCACAACCGGACAAGTTGTCATAGCCGGTGAAATCACAACCACCGCGCAGGTGGATATCACGCAGATTGCACGCGATGTAATTTGTGAAGTCGGCTATAACAGCAGTGAGATGAGTTTTGATGGCAATGATTGCGGCATCTTTGTAAGCGTACATACGCAATCTCCCGATATTGCCATGGGTGTTGACAAATCCCTTGAAATGAAAGCAGGAGATGAAGAAGGCGATAATATTCACGGTGCCGGCGACCAGGGCATGATGTTCGGCTTTGCTTGTGATGAAACACCGGAATTAATGCCTTTACCGATTTCTCTTGCCCATAAACTCGCAAAAAAGCTTGCCGAAGTGCGTGAGAACGGCACCCTGAACTATTTAAGACCGGACGGCAAAACACAAGTCACCATAGAATATGATGATGATAAACCGGTTCGTGTGGATACCATCGTTATTTCCACCCAACACAAGGATACCGTTTCCTTAGAGCAAATTCGCAAGGATATGTGTGAATATGTCATTAATCCTATTGTACCCATGGAGCTTGTGGATTTAAAAACAAAAGTCTATGTCAACCCGACCGGGCGCTTTGTCACCGGCGGACCCTCCGGTGATGCCGGTTTGACCGGTAGAAAAATCATTGTCGATACCTATGGCGGTTTTTCCCGCCACGGCGGCGGTGCTTTCTCCGGCAAGGACCCCACAAAGGTGGACCGCTCAGCGGCATATGCGGCAAGATATGTGGCTAAAAATGTTGTCGCGGCAGGGCTGGCGAAAAAATGTGAAGTGCAGCTTGCTTATGCCATCGGTGTGGCAAAACCTGTTTCTGTTATGGCAGACACTTTCGGTACCGGTGTAATCAGCGATGATGTGCTTGCGCAAATTATCACCGAAAACTTTGATTTAAGACCGAATGCGATTATTAAAACTTTAGAGTTAAGGAATCCGATTTATAAAGCCCTCGCAGCCTACGGACATATGGGCAGAGAGGATTTAGGCGTGAGATGGGAGCAAACCGATAAAGTGGAAGCGCTCAAAAAAGCTGCCGGAATCAAATAATATTAATAAGATAAGTTAAATCACCTCGGGATAAAAGGTGAGTCCCCGTAACGAAGGTTAGCCCTCAAATCGCATCTTTTTCGCCATAATTGCATTAAAATAGTCGCTTAGGCGTCAGCCTTAAGCGACTATTTTGCTTTATTCTGACAAAAAATCTGCCGATTTTAGGGTG
>JAFWGH010000163.1 GCA_017512465.1 Clostridia bacterium | reverse complement strand
CCACTTTTTCGACAGTCTGGAACAAACGCACTTGCGCCATTTCGGCGCAAGTGCGTTTGTTTTTTACAGATTTGTTTTAGAAAAATTCAATATACTTATCATACATTAATACTCCCGATAAAAGCTACTTTATCGGGAGTATTAAAAAGCTTCCAATCACGCAGTTTTAATCACTAAAGCGTCAACACAAGGAACACCGCATGAATTAATGTTCACACACAATGAATGAAAGTTACAAAATAGAGCGAAGCGGAACAGGTGCGGGTGTCCCGCCCGCCACTATTCACTCTTCACTATTCTCTATTCACTGCGTGAAAGAACTTTCACGCTAACCGTCCCCTGTGCAAGCTGTCATACTCTCACTAAGAAGAATTATTTTGATTGTCAAGATTTTTTGCCGGCAAAAAAGCAAACGTGCTGCCCTGCAATTGCAAGACAGCTCGCTGTTTTGTTTTTAAAAAAATTCGAATGGAACTTTATCGGGAGTTTCCCAACCTTCTCTCGGGTTTGTTTCGGGTTTGTCTGTGCTGGTTGTCAACACATCCAATCCCTCAAATGTAATCACTTCTAATTCGGGTGTTAAATATTTCATTTGTATCGCCCTCCTTAATTAAACATCTTCTCCGCGGCCTGTGCATAGCGGAAAATACCGCGTGCAAGGTCGCTCAAAGCTGCAGAATTCATAGCCGCTTTTAAGTATGCATAGCCGTTGTATTCAAGCGCTGTACCGTCTATCGTCACAGTGAAGGTCTTGCCGAAATCGGAAGCATTTAAGCCTGTCACCCTAACGGTTGCACCGGTGTTTGTTTGCTCTACTTTTGCACTCAAATCACCGCTGACTTCTGCTTCGGTAGCGGAAGTGCCGGTGAAGAAGAACTTAAATTCGGGGTTCATCTGTGCGATGTAAGAAACGCCGGTCACCTGTGCTGCGCCTTGGTTGAGAATGTTTGCCACTGCTAAAGAGTCAAGCGCTGCACTCTCTTGCGCACTCAAGGTTGCTTTGTAGTTCTCGGTATGCGGCACTTCATAATCGCCATCTACCTTTGCAGCATATCCAAAGTATTCATTGGCTAACTGACCGTAGTTAAGCAGAGCTGTCATTAACTCACCGTAAGTGGCGTCGGCTTTCATTTTTTCGCAGTAACCGGCAATGGAAGCCCTCAGCGTATCTTGCAATTCACCATCTTTGTTATAAACATGGATAATGTATTCTTCCGCTATCTGTGCCGGAGCGGCTGAAAGCGTTAAAACCGCATTCCCGTGGTAATCATTGTCACCGGCATACTGTTCTAAGCTCTCCATCGAAATTTCTTCGCTCAAGACCCTTTCGGCGCTCTCTTCATTGGTGGATTTAACATATTCATATACAATATATCCGTCCTGCGCATCGTAACACGCCGCATCAATGAGAAAATTCACATGTATGGTATCATCGAGCGTTAAACTGTAGCCGTTGGCGGCGGGCAGTTTAGGAAGCACTGTTTGTGATTCATCAATTTCGGTATATTCTCTCGTATCGGAATCATACACAAAATACTTTCCGCAGTGGTTGCAGGTGTAATAGTCGATATTGCCTTCTTTTCCTTTTGTCGGCTCTACGCGAGGGTGGAAGGTCATATCTTTTAATTTGGGCAGGCTCTGTGTTTGCCTGTTTGTATAGGTATTGTCTTCAAAAACGACAGCAGCTTCCCACACAACCGCACCCGATGCGGTACAGGTGGATTCCTGCTCGCTGATTTTTTGAATTTCGGCTTCTTTCTTTTGGGTGACTTCGCAGCCGCTATCCGTACAACGAAAAACTGCCGACGCGTGCTCATTATCTTCACTCCACACCCATTCCGGTTCGCCGAAATGGTGCAAACGATAGGGAGTAAGTGTTTTTGCCTGCAACGCGGCAATTTGCGAAGCGGTGAGTGTATCGGTATATACATTTTCACCGTCTGTCAACGCTTTACCCTCGGCAACGCTTACGCCGGCATTTTCGCCGACACATTTCAGGGTGTTAAAACGGATACTATCTGTCATATCGGTCCAACCGATGGTATTGGCAACTGCGGTTGTGCTGGAACCCACATCCACTGTACCGCCGGTGATATGAAAGCCGGAGCTCGCACTAAGGCTTTTTGCCTGCATGCTGCCTCTTACGATAGTGGCAGTGAGTGTTCCCACCGAGCCGTCAATATCAACATTGCCGCCGTACTGGTTCAAGTCGGCAAGCCGCAAATTGCCGTGTTCGCAAGAAAACCTGCCGCTTTGTCCGCTTTGCCCGTAAAGGCTCAGACCCGAGAGGGTGCCCGCCGCCACGAGAGAATTCCCCCCACTGTTATTTAAGTTGACGGTTGCCCCATCCGCCAAAATAAGGTTCACACTGCCATCAATTAAAAGAGTGGCACCATAGTGTGAATAGTCAATATTCTCATCCGCTACATACCAGCCGGCAGACAGGTATGAAACTCTTTCGCTCATCCGCCTTGCCTGCACGGTTCTCTGCGTGCCCTTGCTGTCGATAAAAGACACCTCTGTTACCGGCAGGTAAACGGCTTCAAGCCTGATGCTCGTAATCTCAATATAATTGCCGGGTTGATGATAAATACCATCATCCTCCCAAGCGATAAATTCCATACCGGCGGGTGCATGCGTGCATGCCGGCAAGGCGTATTCGGTATATTTCGGTGCTTCGATTTCGGTGATGACTTCCGTACCGTCACTGCCTTTTTCCACCAAAGTCAAAGTGCACATGACCGCAGCACTGCCGCAAACCGTGCAGACATTCTCCGCATTCCAGTTATGGGCTTGCGCATTGCCGAAGGTGGAATCGCACTCCGTGCATTTTTGAATATGTGATGAGCTGTTAAAGTAGCTCCACTTTGCATTCGGGTGCTCACAGGGGTGGATGTTCGCATACTTATTGTTCCAAACGCCGCCGTAACGATAAATGCCGGTATAGCGCTGGGTGTTGGAAGCACTGCTGCCGGCGTGAACCACCAAACCGTTATCAATATACACGCTCACTGAGGGGGCACTCATCACATAGTCGCCGTTGCCGAGAGCGGTGGAATAGCCGCTGTTACCGGCGATAGCTTCCACGGTGCTTTCACCGTATATCTCTATCGTGGCACTGCTGCCGTCCTCACCGCATCCGATTCCCGCGCCATAGCTGTTACCGGTTGCGTTGACAACAGAGTTGTAAATTTTCACCGTGCCGCCGTCACCGTCCTCACCGCCGCCGATGCCTGCCGCATCCGTGCCGCCGTTTGCGGTAACGGTAGAATAATCGCTAATGGTAATGCTGCCGCCGTTGCCGTCATCGCCGCCGCCGATGCCTGCTCCATAGCCGCCGCCGGTTGCGACAACATTAGAGCTGTTTGTAATAAGAATCGTACCGCCGTCACCGCTTTCGCCGCCGCCGATACCTGCCGCATCGGTTTGGCTGTCGGCAGTTACGGTAGAGTTGTCTATGGTAATGTTGCCGCCATCGGTATCATCACCGCCACCGATACCGGCGCCGTAGTTTCCGCCGTGAGCAGTAACTTCGGAATCCGTAATGTGAATGGTTGCGGTACCATCCGTATCATTGCCGGTGCCGATACCTGCCGCATCCGTGCCTGCAGTTGCGACTACTTTGGAACCGTTTGTGATATTAATGGTACAACCGCTGTCCGACTCATCGCCGGAACCGATTGCCGCCGCATACCTGCCGCCGGTTGCATGAACCGTGCAATTTGAGATATTGATTGTATCAACTTTTCCTTCTTCACCGCTACCGATTGCCGCCGCGTATTTGCCGCTCTCGGCAGTAATGTCGCTATTAATAAGCGTAATGGTGCCGGCATCGCCTCCGGTACCGCCGCCGATGCCCGCGCCGGAATTATTATCATCAAATAAATCTACCAATAAGGCAATCATCGAAACCGCGCTGTCTGCAAAGGCAGTGGCATCCGTCTTCATTTTAGAATTGCCGATACAGCGATTTAGGGTATCTTTAAAGGCTTGTGCCTCCTCATACTCGGAGGAAGTTGCCACAACCGTGGAATCGGAAATGGTAATGTTGCCGCCATGACCGCCGGTGTTGCTGTCGCGTTTGCCGCCGCCGATACCGGCGCCGCCTGCTGTGGAAGATGCGACTACAGATGCATCGGAAATAGTAATTGCGCCCGCTTTGCCTTTGTAACCGGCGCCGATGCCCGCGCCGCTTCCACCGGTAGAGACGATGGTGCCGCCGTGAATGCGAATCGGACTGGTTTGGTTGGCTTCTCTTCCGCCACCGATGCCGGCGCCCGTATAGCGGGAATTGACACCGGAAGCATTGATTCTTCCCCCATAGATGTCAATCGGACCATTGGAACTGTATTCGCCGCCGCCGATGCCCGCTGCTGTTGTGGAGTCAACGGCTTCAATGTCGCCGCCGAAGATGGCAATTGCGCTGTTATCTTTGCCGCTGCAATTGGAGCCGCTGCCAATAGCAGAGCCGTCATAGCCGTTTGCGGTTATGTTTCCCCCATAGATTACAATACCTGCCGCAGTGCCGGTGCCGCCGGATTGGTCCCAACTCGTTTTGCCGCCGTAACCGCCGCCGATGGCAGCACCGTAGCCGTGGGTACGGCAACGAATATTGCCGCCGTAGATTTCAATTTTTTGAGCCGCTCCGCCTTTACCGCCGCCAATTGCGGCACCATAATAGCAGTTGATTGTATGTCCTGTTTCCACATCAAGGCTGCCGCCGTAAATACGGATGGTTCCCGTATCACCGGAATCTGCTCCGATAACGCCCTTATTGATATCCTCGGTTTCGGGCCCCTTTTCATAATGTGCATAAATTTTTCCGCTGTCATCTGCCTGCCCGTAAATATTCAAGATGCCGTTTTTCGAAACGCCGATACCGTCGTTTGCGGTCAGCGTAGCACCGTCACAAAGGATGATGTTCACCGTATTGTTGCCCACATAAAGCCTGTTGGTGATGGTAAAACTGCTTTTCACAACATACCAGCCCGAGGCAAGGGAGTGGGAAGTGAGTTGGCTTAAATCCGTATATGTGTTGCAGTTTGCCGTTTGCGCATCGACCGTTTTCTCGCTTGCGTTCCAGCTGCGTGCAATAAAACGAATAGTGTCCTCCGCTGCCGCGGGCAAAATACATATACCGATTATCATGACCAGTGTTAAGAGTATACTGACCGATTTTCTTAAGTTTTTCATTGCTGACTCCTTTAGCGCAGAAAAAGCATACCGCTGCAATCATATGTTATACTAAGAATAATATTTTTATTATTAAAAATCAAGAGTATATTTATCACTTAAACAGATGAAAGTAAATATATCCGAAAAAACAAGGGAATAAGGATAATAGCAGTTGTTGTTTTGATTGTCACCATGTGAAAATTGCCAACATTTGGCAGACAGTCTGTAGGAGAATTCCTTTTCGTGAACTCCGTAATTGGCTTTGTATGGGATTTTTCATGTTTGTGCGCTAAATGCCTCGTGTGGCAGGCGGATTTGAAGTAAAAATATTTACATTAAATCAATATCGTTATATAGTATGCATGAATAATAATTGAGGTCAGTAATGATAAACGGCGAAAACACAGAATGGGATAATCTTTCATATAACGAAAAGAATCATCAATTATATTTAAAGCAAAAAGAATTACTTCAAACTCTATTAGAGCATAAGGCAATTTCCCAAACGCAATACAATAAAAGTTTATCTGATCTTACCGAAAAAATGAAGATAAATAGTTAATTATTCCACCATATCACCTATCGGTCATCATAAGTTTTCTAAACCGGACAATGAAAACCGTCCTGATTTTCTTACGACAAATCCTACGACAAATGAAAAAAAGTTATGCGGGGTTATGCGGGGTTATGGTCAAAAATGGGGAACCGTTTGATGAATAAAGCCAAGATATACCGGGTTATACCAAGTTATGTCCCCCTTATAAGCGATTTCCCCACAATGAAGCCGCTTTCGGAGTAAATTTTGAGTAATAAAAGAACAAACGCACTTGCGTCATTTCGGCGCAAGTGCGTTTGTTTTTTTACAGGTTTGTTTTAGAAAAATTCAATATACTTATCATACATTAATACTCCCGATAAAAGCTACTTTATCGGGAGTATTAAAAAGCTTCCAATCACGCAGTTTTAATCACTAAAGCGTCAACACAAGGAACACCGCATGAATTTCTTTTATTCACACACAACAAATGAAAGTCAGTAAGCAAATATAAGTGATGTTGGTGCCATGCACCAATGATGTATCGGCTAAAGCCGAAATGATGTAGCAGCAATGCTTGCTGCAATGATGCAATGTTTGCGGGGATCACTTTGCGGAGCAAAACATCATTAGCGTAAGCGACATCACTACCGCAGGTAACATCACTTGCCGTAGGCAAACATCATTGCGTGAAAGAAACTTTCACGCTAACCGTCCCCTGTGCAATATTTATTTGGTATCATTGCAAATGTTGCCGTTTTTCCCATACTGTATGCCGGGTTCGGGCGGTTTGCCGGTTTTTGCCAAAACCAGTTCACTGCATGTCACAAAACGAAAGCCGCGTTTGCTGAGCGCTTGCAAAACAGCCTCCAGCCCCATTGCCGTGCTTTCATAAATCTCGTGCATGAGCACAATATCACCGTCCCGTGTGTTGAGGATGACTTCTTCATACAGCCTCGCGCCATCTCTGTATTTCCAGTCTTTGGTATCTACCGACCAGTAGAATAGGGGCAATCCCTCTTCCTTACACACTTGCTGGATAAACGCATTTGTTGCGCCGCCCGGCGAGCGAAAGCATGTGGGGGAGTGACCGGTAATTTCTTTAATGATGGCATTGCATTTGACAATGTCCTCTTTGGTGACATCTTCTCCATAACGGTCATGGTCCCAAGTGTGAGAACCGATTTCACAGCCCATTTCCAATTTTCGCTTTAAGCTTTCGGGTTTTGTTAAAAGCCTGTTACCGACTGTGAAAAAAGTAGCTTTTGCGTGGTATTTTTCCAGCGCATCGAGAATGATTTCCGTTTCGCCTCTGAAACCGGGACCGTCATCAAAGGTCAGGGCAATCATCCTGCCGGTTTTGCGAAACAGGCGCAATTCCAAAACCTCTTCAAATTCACTCAAGAATTGTTTTTGAGAGGCACTGTCCATGACCGCAAAATCCTCTTCAGTCAAATAGTCGGGGACAATAAAATGACAGGGTGCATTGTTGCCCCGCACGGTAATCAAAAAAGGTTCTTCGGAGTGGCAAGCCTCAATTAGCTTTTCTCTCGAATACGGCACGGAACCTGCATATTCCAAATTGTAAAGCAAATCAATATCGGCAATCATCAAATCGGCAGCCGCATTAAACGCACCGCACTTTATAAGCCGCTCATTTAAAATCCACGGATTAAATTTCGTCGGATCTACCTGTTGCTCAATCTCATACCGGCGCAGCATCATCGCAAGTGCACTCACAACACAACCGCACTCGGAAAAATAGTGATACTCGGCTTCGGGAAACACGGATGCCGGCCAAGCTTCCTTTTCGTTTAAGTAAGCATCGGTTTGCTTCCATTTTTTATAATCGGGATTTATCTCACTTGCAACTCGGTGCATGCTGTCGTCAGTTTTCTTCATTTGCTGTGCACTTTGTGTACAGGCGTTTTTTTCAAGAAACGCTTTAAATACCTGCGTGTTTTTTTTAAAATCCGCCCGGATGTGCCATATGTTTGAGTGGATGACTTCGTAAGTGCCTTCTGCCGGAAGGCGCAGGGATTCCACCTGTCCCGTATTTGTTTTTCTGATCTGCAAAAACAGTTCTGCCAGCTTATAGACCGGAATGTTATGCTTTACATGCTTGTGTACATAAAGCGCCGTGCGCAAGAGCATTTTAAAGCGCATATCCGCCTTTACTTTTTGCAGTGCAATACCAAGCACCTTTCGTTGCCTTGCCGTGCGCGCATAATCGTACCCGTGCCGGCGGTCGCGCATGTAAGCGAGCGTCTGTGCGCCGCAAAGGTGCACCTGCCCGCTATTGTTTAACGGCTCAATCACGCTTTCATTTTGGATAATGCGCTGCACATCAGGCGTGTTTTCATTAATGAAATCGAGCTCGTTATCATCAATACAAATATCAATACCGCCCAGCGCATCAAACACTTTGACCAAGCCTTCCATATTAATCATCGCATAATAGCGAAGGGGGATATCGAGCATTTCGCCGATAATTCGCATGGAAAGCTTCGGTCCGCCGAAGACAACTGCCGAATTGAGTTTGCCCTCACCGTGTCCCGGGATATCTACCCGGATATCGCGCATGATGCTTGTCAGTTTCAAAAGGCGTTTTCCGGCGTGAAAGGAAGCAAGGATAATAGTATCGGAGCGCTCGTACTTGCCGGGAGTTTGCGCATCACAACCGAGTAATAAAATGTGCTCCCATTCTCCTTTTCTGTTTTTTGAAAATTCGGTCTTCATATTTACCCCATAACCAATAATGAAAGTGCTCTCAAAAAGCCGTGAATATATCGGAGATTTTTAAAATAAAACAAAGCACCGCTGTGTTTTTTAGCAAAACATTCCAAAAACCGCTTGTCACTTTCCGTTAACATTTCACGGTAAGTTTCAAGCATTTGCCGCGCTTGTGTTTTTCTTAAAAGGATAGACCGCTTTACATCGGAAATGTCGCGAATTCTGCTCCAAATGTAGGAAAAGCGCTTCACATTTTTTGCACCGATATAGTTATGCTCATGCTGGCGGTAAAAGCCTGTCGGCTCGTTAAGAAAAAGGAGATTCCCGAAGCGTGCCGCCACTGCCGCTAACCACCAGTCGTGCATAATAATGTCTGCATCGTCCTCACACCGGCAGGCGAGAAGCGCCAGCGCGCGGTTAAACAGGCATGCCCCGCCTGTGACCGTGTTGCGAAACAACACGGCTTGCCATTCGATGTGTGCGGTGTACTGTCGGCTCATTTTCATTACCGAGTCACTGAGCGGGTGGAGAAATGCATCGGTAGGGATTTGGTCGGAAAAAACCAGTAACGGCGTGTTTTGCTCATACTGCATTGCCTTTGCCGCCATTTTTGCGAGTTTATCGACAAACCAAACATCATCTTGGTCGCAAAACGCCATGAGCGGCGCGTCACAATCGCGGCACAAGCGCAAAAAATGTGCTTTCGGAGAGCCGAATCGCTCGGGGTAGCGCACGCGCCGTATTTTGTCGGGATGCGCGCGCTCATATGCTTGAATAATGGAAACCGTCGCGTCTGTCGACCCGTCATCGGATACCGTTAAATGCCAGTTGCGGTAAGTTTGCGCAAGAATAGAATCCAACTGTTCTTTTAAATACGATGCGCCGTTATATGTAGTCATCAGTATTTCAATCCGGCATTCTCTCATACAAGTGTCCTTTGTGTTTTTCTTGTTTTACAATGCTTCTTGTGAATACAGCTCGCTGTAGGCGGGGCAGGTTTTTAGAAGTTCCTCGTGCGTGCCGTGCGCAAGCACCTTGCCGTCGGCAATAAAGAAAATGCGCTCGCAATTGATAACAGTGGATAGCCTGTGCGCCACCATAATAGTGGTTTGTTCGCCCTGCATGCCGTCAATTGCCGCTTGAATATTTGACTGCGTGATGTTGTCGAGCGCGCTCGTCGCTTCATCGAGCATTAAAATGGAATGTTCTTGCAGCAAACTTCTTGCCAGCGCGACTCTTTGGCGTTGCCCGCCGGAGAGGCTGACACCACCTTCGCCGACAACGGTGTCAAAGCCATTGGGCATGGCGATAATGTCGTCATAAATACAAGCGAGTTTGCACACTCTCTCCATTTCTTCATCGGTAATATCATTTTTGGCAATCGCAAGGTTTTCGCGAATGCTCATGTTAAAAATGTAGGGCATTTGACTGACCATTTCCATATTGCCGCGCAGTGTTTCTTTATCGAGGTCGTGCAAATTGTGACCATCGAGCAGAATCTCGCCGCTGTCAGGGTCGTGCAGGCGCGAAATAAGTGAGAGTAGGGTGCTTTTTCCGCAGCCGCTGCGCCCGACAAAGGCAACTTTCTCCCCTTCGCCGATATGCAGGCTGATGCCGTTTAAAACCTTCACGACATTGCCGTCCGAATTCTTATAGGAAAAATGAACATCCTTAAAATCAATATTGCCTTTCACCGTTTCAAGGTGTGTATCGCCGAACACTTCGGTTTCATAATCGGGGCTGTGCATAAGCTGATAAATACGTTCGCTTGATAACGCAAGATTGTATACCATGCCCATAATTTGCGAAACCGAATTGGAGCACGAATACACTCTGCCGTTATAGTTAAATAACACGAGAGCCGTGGAGGGCGGCATACCGTCTTTCACCATAAAGAAAGCCAAAAGTGCCATATAAATAAAGTTCGTTACACCCACAAACTGTTGGCGTAAGAAGATGAAACGCATGGAATTAACACGCATCTTAGTAAGCAAATCCACGCTTTCTTCCACACTGAGCTTTAACCTTTCCATAAAGCTTTTTTCGCAGTTTAACAGTTTAATGTCACGGTGGGCGCGTACCATTTCGCTAATAAAGCTTGTGTGCTTTTCATTTGCCGTGCGGTAACGGCGCCCGTCATCTGTCATTGAATGCATGTGTAAGCGCTGAATGATAACATAAACCGCAAACAAAATGATTTCAAACACCAGCATCTTAGGAGAAACAACGGCAAATGAAATGAGCAAGGCAATTAATCGGAACACCTCTGTTATGGAACCCAATAAATCATCAATGCGGTCTACCGCAGTGGCGGTTTCATTAATTAATCTTTGTGTAAACAGCCCACTCCCGTTTGCATCCATGCAAGCCGTTTTAATGTGAAGCACATTCTCGGTTAAATCCTTCTGCATTTCCTTGACCATATAGGCATAAGACTTGCGCAGCATATAGCTTGCAGCGTAGTTGACAACAGTACTGCTAAACGCCTGTGCGAGAATTAATGCGGCAATGATGAGGATTTTGCGGATTTCGGAGCCGGAATATGCCACAATGATTTGCGCCGCCAAGAGAGGTTCAATCACATTCAGCCCCATGTTGACAAAGCGCAAAATACTGGCGATGACAAATTCTTTTTTCTTTCTTGTCATAAAGCCGAATAAGTACTTGATGCTCTTGAAATCGGGAGCGACGGGTTTTAAAGAAAATGTAAAAATATTACAGCCTCTTTTGTATTTCCAAACAGGCGCATTTTCTAATTCCGATACCAATTTATCGGCAAAAAAGCTTTTGCTGTCTTTGAGGGGGTTGCGGCTTTCTCCCTCCACTTTTAATTCAATTCTGATTTTTCTTTCTTTCGTGATGAATTGAATTTCAAAATCCGTGTCGGAATTTTCGTTTGCATAATCGAGTAAAATTTCCTCAATCAGTAATCTGTAACGCAACTTCATCTTCCTGTCGATGCCGTTTCGTTCCAAAAAAGCACCTGCGTCATTGACTGCTTTTTGGATGTTTTCGTTTGATAAATACATTCTTCCCTCCCACTTTTTGTAATGCTCCTCTTTTTTTTTCGGACCGTATTTTTCGTTGACCATGACAATCTCCTGCGGATAGGCGGCTGTAAACGCATCGTTTTGCCTCAATTCCGGGTCAAGGCAGTCGCTGCCGTAGGCTAAAAACGCTCTCTTTTCTTCTTCGTTTAAAGCACCTATTCTATACAGACTGTTAATTTTTTTGTTCCTGCAACGCACAAAGGCTTCAGGGTGCTGAATCGGGTTTCCGGCTGTCGGCGCCTGCGGAATGCAAGCCAAAATGAAAAACTGGTTTTTGCTTAAGTCTTTTGTTTGCTTGCCGAAGTAGAACCGGGCGGCATCGGCAATGCCGTAAACGCCGTTGCCGTAGTAAATGATATTAAAATATAATTCTAAAATCTTGTCTTTACCCAGCACCGATTCCACATACAAAGAGAGAATAATCTCTGTCAATTTGCGAAAATAATTGTGCTCAAAACCGAAATACAGATTCTTTACAAGCTGTTGCGTAATGGTGCTGCCGCCGGTGATAATCCTTTTTTTGCGGAAATTGAGTTTCACGGCTGCCTTTACCGCTCCCGGTATGATGCCGTTGTGTTTATAAAAATCTGCATCTTCCGACAAGAGAATATACCGCACCATGACATCCGGAATATCGCTTAATGCTTCAAAATCGCTTTGGCTCTTTCTCATTTCATACAGTTTCTTGATTGGTCTGCGCTTCGCCAGCAAAAAGGCATAAATGCCTGCCGCCGGAGCAACAGCAAGCAAAATGACAAGTATTATAATCAGTGAAATGTAAAAAATGTGCATGTGTTTTTCCTAATTATAAATATGTGATCCACGGGCAATATCCCCAGTGGGTAAAGTGTCTGTCGCTTAAGTTTGTTTGAATCACGCCCGTCGCGTGTCCTTTGGCGTCAATCACTTTTCCGTTTCCTATGTAAACGCCGACATGATTGGGAGCAAAGACAAGTACACCGTTTTTCTCGGGCATGGTGTCTATTGTACCGGATAGCGGACTGCTTTGAAACAGGCGGCTGACAGGGAGGTCTTGTGAAGCGTTGTACTTAATTGTACCGTCCTCTTTCGTCCACAAATAGCCTTTAATTAAGCCGCTGCAGTCGAAAACTCTCACGCCGCGTTGCTTTGCGGGAAGTACACCCGGTTGATGATTCTTATATTTCCATGTGTACTCTTTCGGGTACTGCTTTTTCTTTGCCTTATAGAGCTTTCGCGAGGATTTTTGCCCGAAGGTTCCGAACCAATACGGCGCACCCAAGTGCTCTTTGGCAAAAGCTGCAAGCCCCTCATTTGTTTTGATATTACTCATTTTCACCTCTGTCAGCGCCGTGTTTAGAAAATCTGTTCATACCATTTTAAAAAGATGTATGTGGTAAAAATAACCTGGAACAATCCCGCGTTGCCGGCGCAAAAAGCGTTCCAAATCCTGCGCAAAAGATCCGTGTTTAAAAATAAAGCGGCATATTCTCCGAAAATGGTCTCTTCCACTTCCGATTTGTGCGGCTCGAGTAGTATCCATTTTTTCGCGGGAACAGGGAAGCCTGCTTTTGCCCGAAAGGCGGTTTCTTCCGGCAAAACTTCACTTGCCGCTTTTCTGAAAATATATTTTCCGCAGCTGTCCTTTAATTTTAATGTCGGCGGAATTTGCGCACTCAATGCAAACATACGCCTGTCGGCAAACGGCAGTAACAAATTTATTCCGCATGCATGCGTGTTTTTGCTGACATTTAATAAAATGTCGCCTTCAAGCCATAAGGCAATATCCACTGCCAACATACGATTGAGAGGATCGGGGATATTTTCTTTCTCGTAAATATCCTGCACCAACATTTCGGCAGGAAAAAATGTGTCGATGCGCAACAGTTTACGCGCCTCTTCTTCATCCGTAACGCCAAAGCACCCGCAATACCGAACGTTGGCAAGTTCTTCCGCCTTGCGGTAGATATGATAGCCTGCAAAAAACTCATCTGCCCCTTCGCCTGAAAGGCAACAAGTTGCCTTTTCCGCTGTTTTTTTGCAACCCGCCGCAAACGCGACGGCAGAAGGGTCCGAGAGCGGCAATTCCACATTTTTCAAGAAAGAGGGAATGGCGCCAAAGTATTCTTCGGCGGTAATGGTGATTGGATGGAGATCTGCTCCTAAAAAGGCTGCCGTTTCTTGTGCGAAGGCATACTCGCTCATCTCTTTATCGTCAAATCCGATATTGCCGGCGTTTTTGACGCCGGAGGCGGCTAACAGGAAAGAAGAGTCTACACCGCCCGAAAGAAAACACTGCGCGCGCGAAAAGTCAAAGTTTTCCCTGTCTTCATCTAAAACGGTTTTAAGCGTTTGTCTTATTCTTTCTTCCCACTCTATTTCGGAAACGCCGATTTCCGGCTGAAACTCCGGTTTAAAATAGCGGTTGATTTTGCACTGTCCTTCCCTAAATATCAATGTTCTTCCGGGTAACAGTTTTAAAACACTTTTATATATTGTTTTTTCTCCCACAGGGTAGCCGAACATGAAGTAATACTGCAAGGCTTGCGGGTCAATTGCTTTTTGAAACCCTTTCGTTTCAACAATCTCGCGCACATTGCCGGAACACAGGAATTCACCTTCACTTGTTAAGTGATAATAAAATGTTTGAATGCCGAACGGGTCTCTCGCACAAAACATTTCTCTTTTTTCTTCATCCCAAATCGCAAAGGCAAAAGAGCCCTCTAAATGCGCCGCCATATCATAGCCCCATCGCTTGTATGCTGTCAAAAGAAGTTTGCGCTCTGTTTTGTTTCGTGAGCTTTCGGCAGAAAGGCGCAACTGTTCGCATAAGTTTTTTTGATTTCTGATATAGCCTTCATAGAAACTGATTTTCAAAGCTGCCACCTCTTTTTTTGCAACCGCGAGTGATTTCAGTATATCACACACCTTGTGTTTTCCGGAATATTGTCGTAAATCCACTTGGCATTTTCGATACTCAGCCTGACGCAACCAAGGGTAACATCTTCACCGAGTCTGCCGTCATAAATGTATTCCTGCGTGGACTCTCCTGCATAAATGATAGAATGAAACAAAAAGCCGTTTGTCGTTATTCTGGTTGCCCACCGGCAATGTGCCCGGGTACCGTCAGGCTCGTAAAGCACGAAGCCTTTTTGGTGAAACGGTAAACCGTCATATGACCCCATCAGAAA
The DNA here is from genome assembly GCA_017512465.1 of Clostridia bacterium. Lineage (GTDB taxonomy): Bacteria > Bacillota > Clostridia > Oscillospirales > Acutalibacteraceae > RUG714. Next base: position 8,096 of record JAFWGH010000163.1, on the reverse strand, counting down.
ACTGCCGCTCGGGGTTTGGGTTTCGGGGGCTCCGACACTGCAAATCCACCGGTGCAAGCGCTTCCATTCTCCCTTGCCGCCCTCAAAGATAGCGACAAAATGCGCTTTCTTATCCACTAATATCAAGTAATTTGTAGGGCTGTCATAGGTGTTTGCTTTTGTATCCATTTCATTGTGCATCGCTATTTTCCTCCAGGATGAATAGCATCATTTTTTCTCTTTATGACGGGTTTTTAACCCTTTAAATACATCCCAATAGCCGGCACCATAGCACTGAAAAGCAATCGGGTCGGGGCGGCGGTTGCCTTCAATAAAGACAACCTCGCGCGCGGCGTTGACCGTCACATCCCAGCCGACCAGCCGCAAATGCGGTTCCACCAAAGCAATCTCTTTTAGCGCGGCAAGGATTTTCTCCCATTCGGGTATCGCAAAACCGACAATGGGTTTCCCCGAATCCGGGTGGATATCGTAGAAAATCCCGTCACGATCCATGCCCCTCGTGCAAACGAGACCGCGCCGCGCATCCACATTACAGCCGATACCGTGATGCTCGGTGACATTGTCGGCAACCATGCCTGTTCTGCCGAAGCGCATGCCGGCAAGGGGAAGAATATCCACACCGCCGTTTTCATTCACAAAAGTGAGAAAACGAAGGGTGTTGACACTTGAAGCATTAAAAGCTGCCAGTTCTTCACACTGCCGGACGATTTCTTCTACTTGGTTATGCTTTTTTTGCAAGGTTTCAAACAGTACCGGTGCTTCATCCTCATCACATTCCAAAATGCGGGCACCAATGCCGCCCGAGCGATGGTAGGGTTTTGCGAAAAAAACGGGGTGTTTTTGTAAAAATTGTTGAAACTGTTCAAAATCGGTTTTTTCACAAAAAAGGGTATCTCTATGAATATATGCGGCATATTTTTGGCAGAAATCGGCTTTATTATTAAGAAAATGTGCATACTCTTCAGGATTGAGCGCATCATACAGCCGCCATATTTTTCTGCCGGCAGCATAGGCGCGGCGCTTTTTTTGCCCCTTACGGTAAAATTCATAGGTGAAATACTCTGCCGGAGAAACGCCGAAAAAAACCTGCTCTAACGCACAATCAGGCAGCAGCCATACCTTGGGGTATGAGAGCCCCTTCGCTTTTTTGATTTGCCATTCGTGCAAAAAGAGTTGATACCATTCTCGCATTCCGATTCTCCTTCCGGCGAAGAATACTACTTAAGTATTAAAAAAATTGTATTATATTTATATCACTTTTTCGTCAATTTTTCAAGCATATTTCATGTAATAAAATGGCAAGAAGAGAGGTGAAAACCGGTTCAAAAATAGCAAAAAAGTGATGTGTTTCTATTTTTGGGGTAGTAACACATCGCTTTTTTCTACCCCAAATTCTACCCCATTTGAAAAAAAGTTATGCGGGGTTATGCCAAGTTATGAGCAAAAATAGGGAACCGTTTGATGAATAAAGCCAAGATATACCGGGTTATACCAACCTATATTATTCAAGTTTTTTGCTTTCCCACAATGAAACCGCTTTCGGAGTAAATTTAAACAAATAATCAAACAAACGCACTTACGCCAAAAGGCGTAAGTGCGTTTGTTATGCAGTTTTTGTATAAAGAATTGCAGGAATTTTGACAAGTGTAAAATTTTTCCAATCACGCAGTTTTAATCACTAAAGCGTCAACACAAGGAACACCGCATGAATTTCTTTTATTCACACATAACAAATGAAAGTCAGTAAGCAAATATAAGTGATGTTGGTGCCATGCACCAATGATGTATCGGCTAACGCCGAAATGATGTTGTTCGTTTTACTCACAATGATGCAATGTTTGCGTGTCACTTTGCGGAGCAAAACATCATTAGCGTAAGCGACATCATTACCGCAGGTAACATCATTTGCCGTAGGCAAACATCATTGCGTGAAAGAAACTTTCACGCTAACCGTCCCCTTGCAACATAGGGCACAATGCTATCATCCTATTTTTGTTTCTGATATAGCGCCTCTTTCACCATAGTAGCCGCAGTCATGACATTCAACACGCATGACAAACGCATTGCCCAAATCGTAGTTATGCACATTTCTGCTTCTGCATTTCGGGCAACAATAAATAGGCGGAATGACGCGATCGGCATTGTTAATGACCCAATCCTTATTGTCTCTATTCTGTAAGGCATCGACCCAATTCACTTCGCCGCCTGCAGCAATGCCGTCTAATTCTTCTTCTGTTAATTCTTTTCTTTCTTCGTCTTTCATCGCTCTCATCCTTTCGTAATTCATTCTGTAACCTGTTGACTTTCATCAAAAAATTAACCCCTTAAATCGTTGTTTGTGCAACCGAAAAAGCCGCACTCGTGACGCCTGACGCGCATTTGATAAAAACCCCGGGTTATCAATAATAACAACTTTGCTTGCAGTGTATGCAAAGTTTCGCTTATTATAAATAAATATACCATACAAAATATGCCAAAACAATGTTTTTTAGCAGATTTTTCCTGTTTTGTGTAAAAAGCTCACTATGCGGTGCTCACTGTGGGGAAGGCGCCTTGGTACTGCCCACCTGTTGCCTTTCCACAAGCTCCGCGAAATAGCCGTTTTGCGCTATCAGCTCATCATAGGTACCATCCTCAATGATATGCCCTTTATCCAAAACAATAATTCTGTCGCACTGCTTGATGGTCGATAAGCGGTGCGCAATAACAATGCGCGTGCAGTTTAACTTATCCAGCGAATCCGATACAATCTTTTGCGTGATATTATCTAAAGCGGAGGTTGCTTCATCGAGCATCAATATTTTGGGCTTGGGCGCAATGGCTCTGGCAATCATAATGCGCTGCTTTTGCCCGCCGGAGATAGCGCCGGCGCCTTCGGAGATGAGCGTGTGCATGCCCATGGGCATTTTGCGAATATCCTCCGCAATGCCCGCCTGCTCTGCCGCCTCCCAAGCCTCATCCAAGTTCAGCTCCGGTGCGGAGATGACAATGTTTGAATAAATATCGCCTGCAAACAAGCTGCCGTTTTGCATCACCACGCCGATTTTTCTTCTCAGCGAGTGCAGCTCTAAGTCGGCAATATCCTTTGAGTCATAATAAATAGTGCCTTTATCGGGCTTTTCAAAGCCCAATAGCAGCCGCATGAGTGTGGATTTGCCGCAACCGGTTTTGCCGACAATGGCAACATATTGCCCGGGTTTGATGGTGAAAGACAAGCCGTCAATCACATTCGGCATCTTTTCATCATAGCGAAAAGAGAGGTTTTCAACAGCAATATTGCCCGAAACGCGGGTGAGTATTTGCTTGCCCTCCGACACCTCCGGCTCCGCATCCAAAAGCGGCTTTGCCATTTCCATAATCGGTTTGATGCGCGCGAAGGAGAGCGCAATTTCGGCAATCGCCATAAAGGCGCCCGAAAGCATACCGTAAGCGGAATTAAAGGCATAGTAATCTGCCACGGATACGCCGGAGCTGAGGGCAAAGTAATACATCACGATGGTACCGATTAAGCCGATTGCCGAGGAAATCACAACATTGTACTTAATGAAAAACGGCGGGTTATACTCTAACCTTGCGCTTTCGGCGTGCAGGTTTGCCCATTTGGAAAACACCAGCTTTTCCACACCCGCCAATTTGATTTTTTTCACACCGGTGATGATGGCATAGCTCAAGCCGCGTTCCTTTGTGCCCAGCTCCATCTTCTGTTTTGAGATTTTCATCGTCAACAAAGAGCTGGCGATGGAAAAAACAAAGCTTATCACAATAACAACAATGGAGGGCGCCACCAATAGGGGCGCAAATTTCCCGATTTGCGTGATATAGGCAAGGGAAAATATCGCTTGAAAGCCTGTGTCGAAAATCGCAGAGGTGATTAAGTTGCACAATGAACCGATGTAGCCGATTCTGCTCGATAAGTCACCGGAGGAATATTTTTTAAAGAAATCGGGCGGCAGCGATAAAACGCGCATCATCGTGGCGGATTCAATTGCCAAATCCATTTTCTTATTAAAGCGCTGGCTGAAGAGCGCATTTGCCACGCCGAAAATCATTTGGCTGAGCTGTGTGCTGATTAAAAAGATACTGCACGCTATGAGCACGCCGAGTTTGCCTGTTTCCAGCACATCCGACATTAAGACTTTGTTGATATCGACAATCAAGAGCCCGAGCCCCGTGCCGATGAGCGATAAAATGCCGAAGAAGATAAAATCACTCGGTTTTAAGTTTTTGAGCGCGAAGATACCCAAATCAACAATACGCAGCTTTTTGAGCGGGAATTGGCGGTAAAAGCTGATCGCTTCCTCCTCGATAAGCGCTGCACTTTTGCGGTTCACGCGCCTGCGCTTGCCCGTAGTCGGGTCATAGAAGGTGAAGCCGCCGAGCTTGCCGGGAATGAGCGCAATCAAAGAGCCGTCTGCCTTTAGGGTGCCGAGCATGGCGGTGTACGCATCCTTATACCAACCCTCGGTGAGCTTGACTACCCGTGTCATCATCCCTTCGGGTCGGATTAAATAATCCAATTGCTCGTTCACATCGGTAATCTCCGCCGGCACTTCTTTTATTTTTTTAATGCCGTAATATTTGAGCACGGCTGTAATCGCATCTCTTGTCTTTATGGCATCAACTTCCATCGCCTTGGAAACATTTTTGCCGGTGATGCTGTCGGATAATTTATAAAACGCCTCTTCAAATGCTTCTTCGCTATATTTCTTTCGCTGTTCAATCTGTTCTTCAAACCACCCCATCATATCCCTCCTTTCCGTCACAATTTTTAATCATTGGAGACAAGAGCCGTATAAGCCCCGCCTAAGGCGTAAAGCTGCTCGTGGGTGCCTCTTTCCAACACCTTGCCTTCCTCCAAAACGATGATTTCATCACAATCGCGAATGGTGGAGAGCCTGTGCGCCACGATAATGCAGGTGACGCCTCTGTTTTTAATGGCATTTGTCACTTCATATTCCGTTTTTGCATCAAGCGCCGAGGTCGCTTCATCTAAAATGACAATGGTCGGGTCTTGCGCAAGCACGCGAGCGATCTCCAAGCGCTGCCGCTGTCCGCCCGAGAAGTCTTTACCGTTTTCTATGAGTGTATAGTTATAGCCGCCCGCTCTTGCGTTAATCTCCGCGTGCATCCCCGCATCGTGCGCCGCCATAATCATTTCAAAGTTTTCAATGGAATTGTCCCACATCTTAATGTTGTTGGCGATGGTATCCTCAAACAGGGTGATATCCTGGTCGACCACCGCAAGGGAGCCGCGAAATACATTTTTATCAATTTCGCCGAGGGGCTTGCCGTCAAACAAAATTTCACCGCTCCACTGCCGGTACAGCCCCGAAACAAGCTTGGAAATGGTGGATTTGCCGCAGCCCGAGGCGCCGACCAATGCCACCCTGCTGCCCGGTTGCAGGCTGAGGTTGAAGTTTTCAATTAACGGCGGCTCCAATTTGGAATAGCCAAAGGTCACATTCTTCAACTCCACCGCACCGCTGAGCTTATTGTATTTGGTAGTTCCTTCTTCGCTCTCCTTGACAATATCATCCTCGGGGTATTCCATCACATCCTCAATTCTTTCCATTTGGGTTCTCATTTCCAAAATAGAGTTCGATGCCGCGATGACCTCTCCGACCGGTCCCATAAAGGCGGTTAAGTAGCCCTGAAACGCCATAATCATACCGACTGTGAACTCCCCCTTTATGCACAGCCAAATGCCGATAGAGGTAATAATGACATTCACTATCATATTAATCGCGCTCGGGATAATGCCCCACAGTGCCGAGGTGTTGAGTAGCTGTATATCGTTATTGTTTACATTTGCCTGATAGCCTGCCCACTTTCTGAAAAAGCCGTTTTCCGCACCGCTTGCTTTAATGGTTTCAATCATTTGAATACCCGAGGCGGTGGTGCTCTCGAGCATCGCGCTGTCTCTGGTGCCGACACGGCTCAAGTCCACCCTTTTTTTGGTGACAATGCGCGCAACAATCACATCTGCAAACAGTGAGCTGATGCCGATAAGGGAAAGCAGCACATTGTAGCGGAACATGACCACCAGGTAAAAAACCGCCATGCCGATTTTTAAGACCAGGGGCGTAAAGGTGCGAATAAACACGGAGGCAACCGTGGCATTTTGTGCTTGCCTGGATAAAATATCGCCCGCCATTCTCTGCGAGAAAAAGTCCATCGGCAGCCGCAACACTTTCCACATATAAGTGGTGCTGCCGACAACGGCTAACTTGCCGTTGAGCTTTAAAGTATACGCTTGGTTGACAATTTGAATCACCAGCTGCACCACTGTCAGCGCGCAAACGCCTATAATAAAGGGCACAAACCAATCAAGGTTTTGGTGTGTCAGCAAGCGATCCACAAACACCCTGGAAAACCCGGGCTGTATAATTTGCAGCAAGGAGGTGATAACGGTCGTAATCAAAATAAACAGCGCCACCGCCTTTGTGCCTTTTAAGCGCTTTTTGGCAAAAAGCAAAATGCTTTTTGGTTTGCCGCCCGGTTCAAAGCTTTCGGTCGGCTTAAAGCACAGGCATATGCCGGAATAATTTTTTTCAAAAGCCTCCATCGGGTACTTTGTTTTGCCCCTTGACGGGTCATTGATAATGGCATATTTGCCTTTAAACCCGTTTAAAACCACAAAATGGTTGTTGTTCCAAAACACAATGCACGGAAACACGGCTTCCTGCCGCAAATCCTCTGCCGAATAGCGATAGCCCTTTGCTTCAAAGCCGTAGTTTCGCGCGGCTTTTAAGATTTTGCCCGCCTTCGAGCCGTCGCGCGAAACGCCGCAATCGGCGCGCACCTGCTCGAGCGGTACCCACCTGCCGTAATATGCCAAAATCATGGTAAGGCACGCCGCACCGCACTCTAATGCTTCTAATTGTATGACAACCGGCACTTTTTTTGCGACTCCGTTTTGTACCGGCTCTTTTGCTCTTTTCATCATCCAATCTCTTTTCTTTTTCAATATCGGGTTAGTTTACAATAAATTTCATCGGTGAGATGCTTTCTATAATGATGTTCGCGGCGTATATGCCTTCCTTGACATTTTTATTGAGCTTGCACTTGTAAATCCACTCGCCCACCTGCAGGTTTCCGATGTACCTGGTGTATTCATCGAGCGTATCTGTCACCTTTTCCGCTTTTTCGCCGACACTCTCCACTTCATAAGCCGTTGCGTTATCATTAATGCGCACCGGCATACCTGCTTTGATTTGCTCTATGTCCTCCTCTTTGACATACAAGTAGGTGCTGCCGCTGTCGGAAACGGCAACCGCTTGCACCTTTGTATCTATTTTACCGAAGATGCCCCAAATGCAAAAGCCTGCCAGCAATACCACAATCGCCAGCACCAATATCCACACCCCGGGGTTTGAGAGGCGAATGTATTCATTGAGTTGCTCGGGCGAATCCACTTTTTTTGCCTTGTTCTGTTCCATTTTGCTCTCCTTTTAGCAATATTGCTCGGGTTTTGTGAATTTCGAAAACCCGCTATTTTAATATATAAAAATGATACTTTTTGCTTATTATTTTAATTATATCATAAACGCATAGCGATTGACAAATGCAAAAAAAGCGAATTTAAGAAAATTTACAGTCTAATCGACAGATTAAGGCTTTCGTTAAAACCGTTTTTTTGTCAACTATGCTGCTACATCAATGTCTTAATAGGTTGACTCTTTTGCAAAGAAGATGCTTGAAAATGTACTTCTTTGAAGAAAAAACACTTAAAGAAATTGCTGTTGAAGAAAACAAGTCTTTTTCAACTATCAGAGAGATTTTCCGGTTGGGTTTGAAAAACATGAAGACAATGCTTCTTAATTCAGGTTACAAACCTGAGAGTTGCAACAACTAACTATTTAATACATTTTTTGGAGGTTTACTATTAAGGAGAGTAGCGGTAACGAAGTTTTGCCTCAAAATTCAATCTTTTCGCACAATAAGTGCGTTAAAATCAGCACATAGGCGTCAGCCTTATGTGCTGATTTTGCCTTCTTTTTGCACAAAAATATTGAATTTGAGGTGCGAAGCAGTTAATTTTGCCTGATTTTGCTCAGATTGGCAATTTTAAAATGTGGGAATACTCTGCGTATTGG